>JAFAXD010000566.1 GCA_019241285.1 Xanthobacteraceae bacterium
CGCAACGTCGTTGTGACGCCCATTGTCAAATGGCTCGGAAGCGCGCGGGCAATTGCGATGTAGAGGGCCGACTTTATGCGCTCATGGGCAATTTCCTCGACCGCCCTGGCAATGATTTGTCCCTCGACCAGCTCGAACTTCTCGTCCTCGCCGATGACGCCAGCGTCAATCAGCCGACCAATGTCATCGACCGTGAAAGTAGGATTGGGTTGCATCCCCGCCTCGCAAATTTGCGATGGATTTTGTATTGACTGACGGTTCAGCGCCTGACCGGCCTCAGTTCGCCTTCAGCCCGCCTGCCCCACTCGCGTCCCGCTAAACCACACGCCCGCCTTGACCGCGGCCAATATGGTCACGCCGTAAACCGCGAGCCCGATCGCCAGCGCGATGAAGAGTGCGACCACCGAGCCGGTCAGGTAGAGCGCGAGCCAGCCGCCGACCGCGGCGATCAGCAGCCGTAGGAATCCGCCGGTCAGCGGCCAGATCAGCCGGCCGGCGCCCTGGGATGAGAAGTAAAGGACAAGCCCAAGGCCGAAGAAGCCGTAGAACGGCCCGACGATCCGCAGGTACGTGCTGCCTGCCTCCAACACCTGCGGGTCGGAGCTGAACAGGCCGATCCAGCCGCGCGGGAAAAGCGCGGCGGCGACGCCGACCGCTTCAGTCAATGCGAACGCGATCGCGCCACCGATCAGCGCGATGCGCAACGCGCGCTCGCGTTGTCCGGCGCCGATATTGGTGCCGACGAGCGCGACCAGCGGGGCGCCGAGGCCGAAAACGATTGGAATCAGCAAATATTCCAACCGCGCGCCGGTGCCGAAACCAGCAACGCCGTTCGGACCGGCGACGGTTGCGACCAATGCTGTCGCCGTGGCGATAACGACATTGGTCTGCACGGAGCTGATAGAACTCAGTGCGCCCACGCCCAGGATCGATCGAAACAGCGGCCAGCGTAGGGGTGAAAGTTGCAAGTGCGCGATATTACGGCCTGACAGGATGTACCAGGCGAGGAACGCCGTGCCGCCGGCGTAGAACAGGACGACCGCGACGCCACCGCCAGCAACTCCAAGTGCTGGGAACGGACCGAGGCCGAAAATTAAACACGGCGAGAGCGGCACCAGCAAAACAACGCCGACGCAGCTCACGAGCGCCGGCACCCACATATTGCCCGTTCCGCGCACCGCACTCGCCAGCGCATTCATGGCCCACAGCAGCACATTGCCTGCGAACACGACGTTGGAATAGAGCAGCGCTGCCTCGAGCTCGCCGCCTCGGCCGCCCAGCGCCTGATAGATCGGGCGACCGAACAGCAACATGATGATCGAAAACAAAGCGCCCAGCAGCACGTTGATGACGAGCGCGTGGAGCACCAGTGCATTGGCATCATCGCGACGCTTCGAGCCGATGGCGCGCGCGATTGCCGACGAAATACCGCCGCCCATTGCGCCCGCTGAAATCATCTGCATCAACATGACGCCGGGAAACACCAACGCCATTCCGGCGAGCGCATCCGTGCCCAGATGCGAGATGAACCAAGTCTCGATCAGACCGGTGGAGGCTTGCGCCACCATGACGAGCACATTCGGCCAAGCCAGCGCCAGCAATGTCACGACGATCGGCCCATGCAGCAGCCGGCGCGTGCGCGCATCGGGGCCGGCCGCGGCCGGCTCGGCTGGAGCCGTAACCGCAGCCGAACGAATGGACTCGGTGGTCAATGCTGTCACGCTCATGGCGCACTCCGTTTCCGGCGCACGCGCCGAGTCGTGGGTTTGGCAGTCGTCGCCGAGACTGGGCGTAGGTTCGATGGGTAGCGCGCGCGGACCTGGGCATTCGCGGCCGGTCCCGGGGCATGACGATGATCCGCTTCAGTAATCGGGCGGCCGGTCACACGGTCGACCAGGATCGGCTCAGCCGGCTTACCGGTCCGGGCATCCACCAGCTGAACGCTCGCACCTTCTGGCGCAAAATGGCGGTTGCCCCAGGCCAGAAGCGCAATCAGCACCGGGCGAAAATCGCGGCCGCGCGACGTGAGCACGTACTCATAGCGCGGCGGATGCTCGCTATAAGGGCGACGCTCCATCAAACCTGCGTCCACCAGCGCATTGAGCCGACGCGTCAGCATGTTAGGGGCGATGCCGAGGCTCTTCTGGAACTCGTCGAAGCGCGTCGTGCCGCGCAACGCGTCGCGCAGGATCAAGATGCTCCACCACTCGCCCACCCGTTCCAGGCTGCGGGCGATGGGGCACGTCATGGTGCCGAAGCTCGTGCGTTGCATGACGCTCACATAGGCGAAGTTACTTGCATCATGCAAGTCACTTCGCCGCTGATCAGGGCTGCGCCTTCGGGATAGGATAGTTGCGGCGCCGTCCCATTCCGCGGGAGATGGTTCTTCTTTCAGCCCGGAGATTGACGAAAGGAACTCGCATGACCGAAGTTGCGACCACCCAACAGACAACCCCACCCGGCACAGTGCTGGTCGCTGAGAACGGCCAGGGACTATTCGGGCAGGACCTCCTCGACGGTCGCCATGCACTCGTCGCCGATGAGCCTCTGAACGTCGGCGGCAAAGATGCCGGCCCGAACCCCTACGATTTACTGCTGATGAGCTTGGGCGCTTGCACGTCAATGACCCTGCGGCTGTACGCGCGGCGCAAGCAATTGCCGCTGACGCGAGTCTCCGTGCGGTTGCGCCACTCGCGCATTCACGCCGAGGACTGCGCAGATTGCGAAACCAAAACGGGATTCATCGACCGGATCGAGCGGGAGATCGAGCTCGAGGGTGAACTCGAGCCTCAGCAGCGTCAGCGCTTCTTGGAGATCGCCAACATGTGTCCGGTGCATCGGACACTGATAGGCGAGATTTCCATCATCACGAAGTTGGCGCCTACCTGAGGGCCGGTTATTTCCAAAGCTGGCGCGAAGCGATGCGCGCGCCCTCCGTCATGGCGGCGAGCTTCGCCCACACAACATCCGGATCGACAGCGGCTTGGCCGACCCAGGTGCCGTAGCCACAGTCGCTGCCTGCAATTACGTTCTCGCGGCCGACCAGATTGGCGTAGCGGGCGATGCGTTGCGCAATCAGCTCCGGATGCTCGATGAAGTTCGATTTGGATTCGATCACGCCGGGAATCAGCAACTTGCCGTCAGGCAACTTGACGCGCTCGAACACCGCCCATTCATGGGCGTGGCGCGGGTTCGCGGCCTCGAGCGAAATCGCCTGCGGTTTGGCCAGGAAGACCACATCGAGGATATCGGCGAGTGCCACGTCGCGGTGGTGCGGCCCATCGTAATTGCCCCAACACAAGTGAAGGCGCAGCTGCTCCGCCGGGATATTGCGCAGCGCGTGATTGAGCGCCTCAATGTGCATCTGCGCGCGTTTGCGAAACTCGCTGAGGCTCAGGTCGGCATATTGAATATGCCGACCCATGGCAAGATCGGGACAATCGATCTGCAGCACGAATGCCGCTTTGGCCACGCATTCATACTCCTGCCGCATCGCTTCAGCGATAGCTTGCAGATAGGTCTCCTGGTCTGGGTAATGGTCGTTGCGGAAAAACAGCGAGACGACCCCGGGCGATGCAGCGCTCATGAACGCTTCGCTCGCACCGGCGGCCCGCACCGCGGCGGTGAGGTTATCTGCGTCAGTCTGCGCGGCCGCGGCGTCGCGCACACTGATCGCTGCGTTGCAAGCCGGCGTCTTGCGGCGCGAGCGCCCAGGATCCCCGAAGACGCGAGCTGCGAGCCGCGGAAACTCGGCGAGATCCTGGTAGACGAACGTGTTGCCGGTGCCGCCGAAGCCGTTGAGCCGGTCCTTGATGTAGGTCGCGTAGCTCGGCTTTGACATTTCGCCATCGTTGACGATGTCGACGCCGGCGTCACGCTGTTTGGCGACGATCTCCTGCACGGCAGCACGGATGCGAGCTGCCAGTGCCGGGGCATCGACCGGCACTCCCTCCTCCTTGGCGTACATCATGCGGACGAGATCATCCGGACGCGGGAGGCTTCCGGTGTGGGTGGTCAAGAACCGGTCCGTGCTGCGCTGCATTGGAAGTGCGTTTCCTGTACGGTTTGTTTCTGAAACAAGGGTACCACGTCCCAAATGCCCGGCGATATCCTGGTCGGCGTTATTTCCGACACTCACGGCCTGCTCCGACCGGAAGCAGTCGATGCGCTACGCGGCGTGGAGTTGATCCTGCACGCGGGCGACGTCGGCAAACCCGAGGTGCTCGACCAACTGCGACAGCTCGCGCCGCTGTTTGTGGTCCGCGGCAACGTCGATCATGGCGACTGGGCCTCACCCCTTCCCGTCTCGGAGATCGTCGAGATCGGGGGCCGCAGCTTCTACATGTTGCATGATATCGGCGAGCTTGACCTCGATCCGCCGACCGCCGGGTTTGCCGCAGTGGTCTTCGGGCATTCGCATCAGCCGTCGATTGAGACGCGCGAGGGCGTCCTGTTTCTCAATCCGGGCAGTGCCGGCCCGCGCCGCTTCAAGCTGCCGGTGAGCGTTGCACGCATCCGCGTGTCAGGCGGTGCGCTTTATCCACAAATCATTACGCTGAATGTTTGATCACGGTTTTGGAAAGCCGAACAGCGCGGCGCGCAAGACTGCTTGCAAGCGCCGTAGCGGCGGCAGTTCGACGACGTGCTGCGCATAATCCTGCCGCGCCCGTAGCCGCCGTAACCTCAGGGGCACGGTCGCGACCGGAAGGAATGCGGCCCGCACCGGGGTCGGCACGCGCTGTGCCAGGGCAAAGAACGTCTCATACTGGCGCTGCGCGCCCACGATCAGATCGTCGAGCGCGGCGGTCACGCTCGAACTTGAGCGGCCGGCCAATACGTCGCCTGGTTCGGCCCCGTGGCGGCCCAGGACGTCGGCCGGCACATAGACCCGGCCGCGCGCGGCATGGGCCGCGGCCACGGAGACCAGGCCCGATATTCCGTAGGCCAAGCCGGCCGCATCAGCGGCTTCGTCCGCCGCGAATGTTTCATCGATCAGTCGGGCCGCCATGCCGAACAGCGCTGACGACGTACGGCGAACATAGCTCTCGAATTCGGCGAGCGTCGCCATCGGCTCGGCGTACACATCGAAACGCCGCGCATCGATCAGATCGAGCAGCGGCGCCAACGCGAGACCGCGACGCTGCACGCTATCGAGCAGCGCGCTCGCGACCGGATGTCCCGCTACGTCGCCGCCCTTAAGGCAATCGTGCCACCACTGCAGCCGAATTTCCCCCGCGAGCGGTTCATGCGCGATTTCGCCAATGCGCGCGATCTCCAGGTTGAACGCATAGAGCGCCAACAGATGCGGGCGGCGCTCCGCGGGAGCAAACAGCGTTGCGATAAAGCGGTCCTTGTCCGCTACACGCACCAACGCTTGGCAATGCGCGTAGTCGTCTTCGCTTGCGCGGGCCGCGCTCACGGAACCCCGATCAGCAACGCGGCAACCCGCCGACGCTCGCCGAGCAGAATGTTGTAGGTGCGCACGGCCGCCCCAGTCGCCATCGTCTCAGTCACGATATGATGCTCGCGCAGCTTATTGCGCAGGCTCGGCGCGAGCGCGACCATGTTGGTGCCGGTGCCGATCAGAAGATGGTCGATCGAGGCGGCATGATCAAAGACCAGCGCCAATGCGCGCTCGTCGATATGCTCAGCGTTTACAACCGGCGAGGCCCAGATGCCGGTCGGGAGGCACAGCAGCGACCCGCGGTGGGACATTTGCGCAAACCGGAACCCGCCCTTGCCATAGGCCTCGATCGGAGCCGCATACGGCAGATGGGGCAGCGCGTCGCTCAGGGCCGCGCCTTGGCCGGCGAGGCCCGCGAAGGCTTGGGCGGTTCCGGAGATTCCTCAGCCGGCGCGGGCGTTTCCACGTGCTCGGTGCGGCCGGTGCCGACGCCCAGATAGATCAGGATCGGCGAGGCGATAAAGACCGACGTGTAGGTGCCGACCAGCACCACGCCGAACATCATGGTGGCGGTGAAGCTGTGGATCGCGGGGCCGCCGAACAACAGCAGCGCCAGCAGCGACATGGCCACGGTGACGTGGGTGACGATCGAGCGCGACAGCGTCGCGTTGATCGAGATGTTCAGCAGATCCGGCATCGAAAGCCGCTTATAGCGGCGCAGCATCTCGCGAATGCGGTCGTAAATGACCACGGTGTCATTGAGCGAGTAGCCCAGAATGGTGAGCAGCGCCGCGATGCTGGTGAGGTCGAAGTCGATCTGCGTCACCGACATGAAGCCGAGCGTCAGCACGAGGTCGTGCACGTTCGCGATCATGGCGCCGAGCGCAAACTGCCATTCGAACCGGAACCACAGATAGACCAGGATCGCCGCGATGGCTGCAAACAGACCGAGAATGCCTTTGTAGAGAAGCTCGCCGGAAACGCGCGGTCCGACCACCTCGATGCGCCGATACTCGACGTCGCTCCCGAGCGCGCCACGCACTTTCTCGACAGCGGCCTGCTGTGCGGCCTCCCCGCCCGGCTGCTGGGCGATGCGGATCAGCACGTCGGACGGTCCGCCGAACTGCTGCAACTGTACCTCGCCAAGGCCGAGCGTTCCCAACGTCGAACGCATTGTCTGGAGATTGGCTTGGCCAGACTTGGCCTGCACCTCGATCAAGGTGCCGCCTTCGAAGTCGATGCCGAAGTTGAGCCCGTGCGTGAAGTAAAGAACGATCGCCAGGATCGACAGGGCCGCGGACACGGGAAAGCTGATGCGCCGGAAGCGCATGAAATCGAATTTGGTGTCGTCCGGAACGATGCGAAGCAGGCGCACGATTGTTCTCGTTCTTTGTTTTCCGATGCCGATTAGATCGGCACCACCTTGGGACGCTGCCACTGCACCCAGGTCGCGACGATCAGACGCGTCAGCGTGAAGGCCGTGAACAGACTGGTGGCAATGCCGATCCCGAGTGTGACAGCGAACCCTCGCACCGGCCCCGTCCCGATAAAGAAAAGGACCGCGGCGGCGATGAAGGTCGTGATGTTGGAGTCGAGAATTGTGGCGAGCGCGCGTGAGAACCCGGCGTCGATCGCCGATATGGCCGACCGGCCGCTGCGCACCTCTTCGCGGATACGCTCGTAGATCAGCACGTTCGAGTCGACCGCGATGCCGACCGTGAGCACGATGCCGGCAATGCCGGGCAGCGTCAGGGTCGCGTTCAACAACGAGAGTACGCCGAAGATCATGGCGACGTTGACGGCGACCGCGATGTTGGCGAACAGGCCGAACAGCCCGTAGGTGGCGAACATGAAGATCACCACCAGGGCGGCGCCCGCGTAGGACGCGAGCTTGCCTTTCTCAATCGAGTCCTGCCCCAGACCGGGACCGACGACGCGTTGCTCGATCGGCGTCAGCTTCGCCGGTAGCGCACCGGCGCGCAGCAAGATCGCCAGCTCGTTGGCGCTCTCAACCGTGAAGTTTCCGGAAATCTGCCCCTGCCCGCCCATGATCGGCTCGCGTATCACTGGCGCAGAGATGACGTCATTGTCGAGAACGATCGCAAACGGCCGGCCGACATTTTCCTGAGTGACCTGAGCGAAACGCCGGGCGCCGTTGGAGTTGAATTTGAAGCTGACCACTGGCTCGCCGGTGCGCTGGTCAAACGTGGCCTGGGCATCCGTGAGATCGGAACCCGACACCATCACCTGTTTCTGCACCAGGATCGGCGTCTTCTGTCCGGTTCTGTTCGCTTCGTAAAGCAAATCGTCATCCGGCGGCACGCGGCCCCCGGAAACTGCGTCCTCCGCGGAGTTGGACGTATCGACTAGGCGAAATTCCATCTTCGCAGTCTTGCCGAGAACGCGCAGCAAAGCTTCCGGATCGCCGAGGCCCGGCACCTGAACCAGGATGCGGTCAGCGCCTTCGCGTTGAATGGTCGGTTCGACGAGCCCGAGCGCGTTGACGCGCTTCTCGATGATCGGAACAGCTTGCTCCACCACCTGGCGCAACCGCTCGGTCATCGCCTCCGGCGTGACCGTGAGCCGGATCAAGCCGTTGCCGGCGTCATTCACTTCGAGGGAGCGTTGCCCTCCCAAGCCGCCTCCCAACGGAACCGCCAGCTCGCGCAGTTTGCTGTAGGCAGCCTGAGCATCAGAGCCCTCGCGGATGCGTACCTCGACGGTATCGCCGCGGATGGCGAGGCCGGTGTAACCGATTTTGGCGTCGCGCAGGATGCGCCGCACGTCATCGCGCACCTGATCGAGTTTCTGCTGTTTGACGTCTTTGGCATCAACCTCGAGCAGAAGGTGCGAGCCGCCTTGCAGATCGAGCCCGAGCACCATCCGCCGCTGCGCCCATTCCGGCCATTTGGCGACAGTCGACGCGGGGAAGAAATTGGGCACGGCACACAGGCAGACGAGGACCGCAATGCCAACGATCGCGAGCGCCTTCCACCGTGAGAAATAGAGCATGCGAGTTAGCTCGCTTCGTCTTTGACCGGCTCGCCCTTGGCGCGCACGTCGGAGATCATCTGGCGCAGCTGCCGCACGCGAACGCCGTCGGCGATTTCCACTTCGATCTGATCGTCATCGACGACCTTGGTGATTTTGCCGACAAGCCCACCGGTGGTGACCACGGTGTCGCCGCGCCGCACGTTCTTCACCAGTTCCTGATGTTGCTTCACCTTCTTCTGCTGTGGCCGCAGAATCAAAAAATACATGATCACGAATATCGCGACGAACGGCAGCAGCGACATGAACATGTCATTGCCACCGCCCAAACCCAGGCCCTGGGCAAATGCGGGCGTAACGAACATCAATATCCCCTCTTGATCCGCCCTCGCGAGCGAGGTCGCCGCAACCCTGCGCGAAACCCGCGCTGCGGCCGAATTTGCGCGCGACTATAGCGGCCGCGAGCCCGATTGCAATGTGACAGAACTTGCGTGCAACCGCCGGTTCCACGTGCTCGGGAGGCGAAATTGATACCACCCGCATTTCCCTGTAAGCCAACGCGCCGCAACGGAAAATCCTGATGACCAAAACGCCCAATTTCGAGCTCGACAGCACCGTCCTTACCCGCATTGCCGACGCTCTGGAACGACTGGCACCACAGCCGCCCGCAGGGCCGGATTTCGCCTCTGCCGATGCCTTCGTCTGGCAGCCGACGGGGCGCCGGCTCATCCCGGTGAAGCGTGTCAACCGTGTGGACATGAGCCTGCTCAAGGGCATCGACCGCATGCGCGACATCCTGGTCGAGAACACGGAGCGCTTCGCCCGCAGCCTGCCGGCCAACAACGCGCTGCTATGGGGCGCGCGCGGGATGGGCAAGTCGTCGCTGGTCAAGGCGGCGCACGCGAGCATCAACGCCCAGCTCGGCGCCCGCGCCGGTTTGCTCAAGCTGATCGAGATTCATCGGGAAGACATCGAAAGCCTGCCCGATTTGATGGCGCTGGTGCGTGGTGTTCCCTACCGGTTCATCGTGTTCTGCGACGACCTGTCATTCGATGCCGAGGATACTTCCTACAAATCACTCAAGGCCGTGCTCGAGGGCGGCATCGAAGGGCGCCCGGAAAACGTGATCCTCTACGCGACCTCCAATCGCCGCCACCTGATGGCGCGCGACATGATCGAGAACGAGCGCTCGACCGCGATCAATCCGGGAGAGAGTGTGGAGGAGAAGGTCTCGCTATCCGACCGGTTCGGCTTATGGCTCGGCTTTCACCGCTGCAGCCAGGATGAATTTCTGGCCATGGTGTTTGCTTATGTGGGGCACTTCAAGATTCCAGCCGAGGCCGACATGGTGCGGCGCGAAGCCTTGGAGTGGGCCACCACCCGCGGCTCCCGCTCGGGCCGCGTCGCCTGGCAATATGTCCAGGACCTCGCTGGCCGCATGGGCGTGGCGTTAGGGTGATGGCGCGTGTCCCGGGCGCAGCGCAGCGCGTAGCGGTGCGCTGCAGAACCGGGACCGTTACAAGGACCTTGTGACTGGTACGGTCCCGGATCGGCGCGCCGCTCGCTTCGCTCCCGGCGCTTGTCCGGGACGCGATGCTGCGGCTTGCGGCTGGCTCTAAGCCCCCGGCAGATACTGCGTCGGGTCGACCGGCGTAGAGCCTTTGCGGATCTCGAAGTGCAGCTGCGGTGACGAGACGTTGCCGGTCTGGCCGGACTTGGCGATCACCTGCCCGCGGCGCACCTGGTCACCACGCTTGACCATGATTTCGCTTGCATGCGCGTAGGCCGTGACGAAGCCGTTGCTGTGGCGGATCAGGACCAGATTGCCATAGCCTTTGAGCTCGCTGCCTGCGTAGGCCACCACCCCGTCCTCGGCCGCATGCACTGGCGTGCCCTCAGGCAAAGCCAGGTTGATGCCGTCGTTCTGCTGGCCATTGGTCATGGCGCCCGAACCGGAGATCACGCGGCCGCGGGCCGGCCAGCGGAATGACGGCGCGCCGCCGTTGTCGGTCGGCTTCTCGGGCACCGCGACGGCAGCGCTCGCCGGCGGGCTCACCACCGCGACCTGCTGCTCAGGCTGCACGGGCTTTGCTGCCGGCGCCAGCGGCGTAACCTTTGTCGGCGACACGACCGCCACGGTCTCCTGCTTGGGAGCGGGCGGCGGAACATGCGCAGCGATGGTTTTCTCGGCGTGCTTCTCCGCCGTTTTCTCGGCCTGTTTTTCGGCGATCTTCTCGGCAATTCGTTTCGGCGGCTCCGGCGGCGTGTGAACCGCAATCTGCGCGGGCCGTGGCGCCACCGGCTCAGGCAGCTGAGCCGTGTCGACCCGCGCGGCAGGCGCCGGCGGTGCCGCCTGATTCTGGCTGTAGAGTTGATTCTGGTTCGACGGCTGGTTCTGGCTATATTGGCCAACCAGCCCTTCATCAAAGCGCTTGGTATCGGACGCGCATCCAGCGACGCCCCCCGCGAGCGCCACCAGAACGGCCGCCCGCCCCAGCGGACCGATCATCACAGCGATACGCATTATGCCCACCCGTACGCAACAAACGCGTAGGTTAACTAAACACCTGCCGAGTAAAGATTGGCTTAAGGGATTTAAAGTTCTTGTGCTTTGCCTGGCAGCAGCGGCACGAACCGCACCGGCAGCAGCTCTTCGCGCGCGATGCCGTCGTGAGTTTTGGTCAGCTTGACTAGGTACTGCGCCCCCGATGACGGCCCCAACGGCAGGACTATGATCCCGCCCTCGACCAGCGCATCCACAAGCGCCTGTGGGACATGATCCGCCGCTGCCGTGACGATGATCCGGTCAAACGCTCCCCTGTCCGGCACGCCGGCCATGCCGTCGCCGACGATGACGTCGATGTTGTGGAAGCCGAGCGTCTCGATCCGGGCACGCGCCGCATCGGCCAGGGTGCGGTAGCGCTCGACAGTGACGACCTCGCGGGCGATTCGCGAAAGCACCGCCGCCTGATAGCCGGATCCGGTGCCGATCTCGAGCACGCGATGGTGCGGCCGGACTTCGAGTTGCTCGGTCATGTAGGCGACGATGTAGGGCTGGCTGATCGTTTGGCCGCAGGCGATCGGCAGCGCGTGATCCGCATAGGCTTTGTTGCTGTAGTCGGCCGGCACGAAATACTCGCGCGGTACTTCGTCCAGTGCACGAAGGACGGCCGTGTCCGTAATGCCACGCTGGCGCATCTGGAGTTGGAACTCCATGCGTCCGACGCGTTCATCGCTTGCCGCGCTCGCCATGCCGGTCTCGCCGTTCAGGCTTCGGGTCCGAATCTCGCACCCGATCATACGCAATAACTGTGAAGTTTCGAATTGGATGCGTGCGCGCGTGTCCCCGGCGCAGCGCAGCACGAAGTGGTGCGCTGCAGACCCGGGATCGCTTTAAGCGACGGTGTTTGGAACGGTCCCGGATCAGCGGCGCGGCATTGCATGCCGCACCGCGTCCGGGACACGATCACGACAGCACTGCGGCGAGCTTGGTGAGGAATGGCTCGTCGGTCATATCGAGCCGCAGGGGCGTGACCGAGATGTAGTTCTCGGCGAGCGCTGAGAGATCAGTGCCGAGCGCCGGCGCCGGCCGTTCGCGCCGGTCATAGGCGATCCAGTAATATGGGTTGCCGCGGCCATCGTGGCGCGCCTCGACCTTGAGCAGCGCCTGGCCGCGGTGACCCTGCGTCGCGCAAGCAACACCCCTCACCTCGCTCGGTCCGCAATCGGGGAAATTGACGTTGATCAGAACGCTGCGCGGGATGCCGGTGTCGAGAACCTTGCGGATCAAATCCGGACCGAAATGCACCGCGGTGTCCCAGTACGGCTTCTGCCGGCTGGCCGCGCTGAACGACAGCGAAAGCGCAAAAGATGGAACGCCGAGGATCGTACCCTCGATGGCGCCGGCGATCGTGCCCGAATAGGTCACGTCCTCAGCCACGTTGCGGCCGCGGTTGACGCCGGAGAGGACGAGGTCCGGCCCCTTGCCGTTGAGGATGTGGCGCAGGCCCATCACCACGCAATCGGTCGGCGTACCCTTCACGGCGAAGCGGCGCTCCTCTACCTGGCGCAGCCGCAGCGGATCGTTGAGCGAGAGAGAATGCGACACGCCGGACTGATCGGTCTCGGGCGCCACGATCCAGATATCGTCCGAGAGCGCGCGTGCGATCTCGGCACACACGTCCAGCCCGGGCGAGTGAATGCCATCGTCGTTGGTGATCAGAATGCGCATGGGGCGGGACGTAGCACAAAAAGGCCTGACACAATCAAGTCCCGATCAAGCCTCACGCCCGATGTTCTTCAATCCACCCATGTACGGGACCAAAACCTCGGGAATCGTGATCGAGCCGTCAGCGTCCTGATAGTTTTCCATCACCGCGATCAGCGCGCGCCCGACGGCGACGCCTGACCCGTTGAGCGTGTGCACATGCCGCACGGCGCGCCCTTCCTTGGGGCGATAGCGTGCGCTCATGCGCCGGGCCTGAAACTCGCCGCAGACCGAGCAGGACGAGATCTCGCGATACATGTTCTGGCCCGGCAGCCAAACCTCGATGTCGTAGGTTTTTTGCGAGGCAAAGCCGGTATCGCCGGCGCACAAGGTCATTACCCGGTACGGCAGCTCAAGCCGGCGCAAAATCTCCTCGGCGCAGGAGAGCATGCGCTCATGCTCGTCCCTGCTCCGCTCCGGCGTCGTAATGGAGACGAGCTCGACCTTGGTGAACTGATGCTGCCGGATCATGCCGCGCGTGTCTTTGCCGGCGGCACCGGCTTCGGCGCGGAAGCACGGCGTGAGCGCCGTGAGCCGCAGCGGAAGCTCCGCTTCTTCCAAGATCGACTCGCGCGCCAGGTTGGTCAGCGGAACTTCGGCGGTCGGGATCAACCAGTGGTCCGATGTTGTGCGGAACTGATCCTCGGCAAATTTCGGCAACTGCGCCGTTCCAAACATCACGTCGTCATGCACGAGCAGCGGCGGATTGATTTCCGTATAACCGTGCTCGCCAGTGTGGACGTCGAGCATGAATTGCCCGAGCGCGCGCTCAAGCCGCGCCAAGCCCTTCTTCAACACCACGAAGCGTGCACCGGATAGTTTGGTCGCCCCTTCGAAATCCATCTGCCGCAAGGCTTCGCCAAGCTCGAAATGCTGCTTCGGCGCGAAGTCGTAATTGCGCTGAGCACCGAACCGATGATGCTCTACGTTGTCCTCGGAATCCTTTCCCTCAGGCACCTCGTCCAGCAGCAAGTTTGGAATCTGCGCCAGCGCAGCGTCGAGTTCCTCGGAGACCTTTTTCTCATCGATCTCCATGGCCGGGATCCCGGTCTTCAGCTCCCCGACCTCCGCCATCAGCGCCTGCGCGCGCGGCTCATCCTTTGCGGCCTTTGCCTGGCCGATTTCCTTGGAGGCTTGATTGCGGCGCGCCTGCGCCTGCTCGAGTTTCTGAATGAGAGCACGCCGGCGCTCGTCGATTGCAAGCAGCTGCGCGGCCAGCGGCTCGAGGCCGCGACGGGCTAGACCGCGATCAAACGCCTGCGGGTTCTCGCGGATCCACTTGATGTCGTGCATTGACCTACTCGGCCGGGTTAGCGGCGGCGCTGGCGGCCGCGGCCGCCTTCTTTTCCACGCTGCGCACCGCGTAGATCGAGCCTTCGTACAGGATCAGCAGCGGCAGCGCGAGCGACATCTGGCTCAGCACATCGGGCGGCGTGAGCACGGCGGCGATGATGAAGCAGATGACGATGAAGTAGCGCCGCTTCTCTTTGAGTTGCTGCGAGGTGATAATGCCGGCGCGGCCGAGCAAGGTGAGGATCACCGGCAGCTGGAAAGCGACGCCGAACGCGAAGATCAGGCGCATCATCAGCCCGAGATATTCACCCACCTTGGGCAGCAGGACGATTTCTGCCTGACCGTCGCCGCTCTGCTGCATGCCCAGCGAGAAGCGGACCAACATCGGCATGACGACGAAGTAGACCACCGCCGCTCCCATGACGAAGAAGACAGGAGTCGCCACGAGATATGGCAGGAATGCCTGCCGCTCGTTACGATAGAGGCCGGGCGCAACGAATTTGTAGATCTGCGTCGCCACGATCGGAAAAGAGATGAACGCGGCACCGAACATGGCGACTTTGAGCTGAGTGATGAAATATTCGAGCAGCGCCGTGTAAATGAACTTCGAATTCTCGACTCCGGCAACCCAGACGAATGGCCAGACCAGCACATTGTAGATCTGTTTAGCGATCAGGAAGCAGAGCGCGAACGCGATCACGAACGCGATCAATGCCTTGATCAGGCGCGCGCGCAGCTCGATCAGGTGATCAAGGAGCGGCGCCTTGCTGGCCTCGATCTCCTGTTCGTCTTCCGGGGTTCTCATGCGGAGCGGCCCCCGCCTCCCGCTGGTTCCGAGCTCGCTGGAGCTGCCGCCGCCGGCTCGCTGGCCGGCGCCGACGGCTCTGGGGCCTGCGTTGCGGGCGAGTTCGCGGGCTCTGCCAAGGGCGCACTCTCAACCTTGGTGACAGGAATGCCGGTGCTCGTCGGCGGTGACGGCTGGGGCTCGTCGAGCTTGCCGAGATAGTCAGCGGGATCGAGTGGTTTGGTCAGTGATTGCGCTGCCTTGTTGAGATCGTCGGCGTGCTTCTTGAGGTCTGCCATCTCGGCCTCGCGCATCGCTTCTTGGAATTGACTCTGAAACTCCCCCGCCATGCGCCGGATTTTGGTCGTCCACTGACCCACGGTACGCAGGACGGAAGGCAATTCTTTCGGACCAATGACGATGAGCGCGACGACCGCGATGACGAGGAGTTC
>JAFAXD010000063.1 GCA_019241285.1 Xanthobacteraceae bacterium
ACGCGCGCGGTGCTCGATGGCGATCATTGGGTGATCAACGGCCAGAAGATGTGGACATCCACGGCGCAACACGCCAACTGGATCTTCATGCTGGTGCGCACCGATCCGGACGCCAAGCAGCAAGAGGGCATCAGCATGCTGGTGTTCCCGATGTCGACACCGGGCGTGACGATCCGGCCTATCATTACAATCGACGGCGGCCACCACACCAACGAGACGTTCTTCGACAATGTGCGCGTGCCGAAGAGCGCGCTGATCGGCGAGGTCAACAAGGGCTGGACCTATGCCAAGCTGCTGCTCGGACACGAGCGCACATCGATTGCACGCATCGGTCAGTCGAAGCGGGAACTGGCGCGGCTGAAGGCGTTGGCCGCGGAGCAGACATCCAACGGCACGGCGCTCATTGATGATCCGGGCCTGCGCAAGAAAATCGCCGCGGTCGAGATCGATCTCGCGGCGCTGGAGATCACCGCGCTGCGCGCGATCGCCAAGTCGGGGCCGCCCGGGGTCGAAGCCAATCTACTGAAAGTAAAGGGCTCGGAGATCCAACAGCGGCTCACCGAATTGTTCATGGACGTCGCCGGGCTCTACGGGTTGCAATTCGACCCCTCGCGCGGCCTCGACCATGGCAATGATTTTGTCGGCTTCGACGAGGCGGCGTCGCTGGCCCCTAACTACCTCAACACGCGCGTTGTGACGATCTATGGCGGGTCGAATGAGATTCAGCGCAACATCATCGCCAAGACCTTGGGGCTGTGAGAGCTCGTGCAGCTGACGCTCAGTGAAACGCAAACCATGCTGCAGGACACGGCGAACCGCCTCCTGCGCGACCGTTATTCTTTCGAACACCGCAACAAGGTGCTCGCCGGACATGGCGAGAGCTTGTGGAACGCCTTCGCCGAGCTCGGCCTCCTCGGCATCGAGATCGGCGAGGATTACGGTGGGGCCGCCGGCTCGTTTGCGGACGTCGCCGTGGTGCTGGAAGCAATGGGCCGCCACCTGGTGGTCGAGCCGTTTCTGTCGACCGTCGTTCTCGGGGCCGGGCTCATCGCCGAGGGTGCCAGCGGGGAGATGCGCGCTTCGCTCTTGCGCGCCATCGCCGAAGGCCACCTCACGGTCGCTCTGGCGCACGGCGAAGCGAGAGCGCGTTATGTGTTGTCGCACGTGGAAACGCGGGCGCGGCGCACCGAAGCGGGCTTCACCATCGACGGCGCGAAGTCGATGGCGCTCGGCGCCAATGATGCCAAGCAGCTGATCGTCTCCGCCCGCACCTCGGGCGATGCGGCCGACCCCAGGGGCGTGTCGCTGTTCCTGGTTGACCCCAAAGCGACAGGCGTGGCGCTCCGCCCGGTACAGATGATTGATGACCGCGGCGCCGCCGAGATCACGCTCACCAACGTGCAGGTTCCGCCCAGTGCCCTGCTCGGACCGCTCGATGGGGCGCTGCCGCTGATCGAGCGCGCCTATGACCGAGGTGCCGCAGCCGTCTGTTGCGAGGCGGTCGGTGCCATGGTTGCGGCGAATGAGACGACGGTCGAGTACCTCAAGACCCGCGTCCAGTTCGGGCGTCCGATCGGCAAATTCCAGGCATTGCAGCATCGCATGGCCGATATGGCGATGGCCGAGGAGCTCGCGCGCTCCATGTCATTCCTGGTCGCCTCCGCCGCCGATGAGACGGACCCCGCGGCACGGGCGGAGGCAATCTCCGCCGCCAAGGTGCAGATCGCTGAGGCCGGACGCACCGTGGGCCATGGCGCCGTACAACTGCACGGTGGGATTGGCATGACCATGGAATATGTGATCGGCCACTATCTCCGGCGCATCGTCGCTGCCGAAAAGCTGTTCGGCGATGTTGATCATCACCTCAGCCGTTTTGCGGACAATCTGTAGCGACGCCGGTCGGCCCAACAATGAAATTTGAAGATCTCGAGGCTTTCTACGAGGTCGCCAAGCACCAGAGCTTTTCCAAGGCTGCGGCCTCCCTGCGGACCGCACAATCGGCGCTGAGCCGTCGCGTCGCGCGGCTGGAGCATCAGTTTGGACTGAAGTTGTTCAATCGCCACGGTCGTGGCGTTCGCATGACCGCTGAGGGCCAGGCGCTGCTCGATAAGTCGGACGGGCTCATGCATGAGCTTGAGTCGATCGAGTCCTTTGGGCGCGGGCTTTCAGTCGAGCCGGCCGGAAAGATCGTCGTCGCGTTCACGCCTACCAGCGGGCAAATCCTGGGACCGTTGGTTCTGCAGGCAATCCAGAAATATCCAAAGCTGACACTCGAATTGAAGGAAGGCTTCACCGGCGCAATTCACGATTGGCTCAGCCGGGGGCTCATCGATGTCGCGGTCTTGTACGATCCGGAACGTGCCGCTGGACTGGACATTCTCCCGCTTCTGCGCGAACCGCTGCTGCTCGCAGGGGCTCCGCACATGATCGCGGCCTTGCGTCACAAGAGCTATCCCGTGAAGGAGCTCGATCGCCTGCCCCTCGTGCTTCCGAGCCGTTCGCACAGCCTGCGTCGTCTACTCGATCGCCTGGCGGATCAGAAGAAGCTGAAGCTTCAGCTGCGCAACCAGGTTGACGGCATGCGGACGATCAAGGGCATCGTCGAGGCCGGCCTTGGCTACACCATATTCTGCTACGCGGGTCTTTACGAAGAAATCCGTGCGGGCACGTTGAAGACGATTCCATTTTCTCCAGCGCTTGCCTGGACGTTCTGTTTGGTCTCCTTGAAAGAAAGCCGCAATTCCGCGGCCGTCCGTGCCGTTCGCGAAACGATCATCTCGCAGGTTCACCAGCTCGTCGACGGTGGACTGTGGCAGGGAACTTTGCTCGTCAAGCAACGCTGAGCTGGGCTTGCCGGGACCGCCGGCAATATATCCAATCGAAGTGGATGGCGAGCTATGCCGATTTGCGATCACCGCGATCGCAACAGGGAATTTGTGGCGGGCTGAACCCAGGTCTAATTTCGGGGCAATTATTTTTGCGCCGCCAGCAAAGACCGTCCCCGGGAGGAAGCTTATGACCATCAGCCGCGCCGACAATGATTTGCTGACGCTGGTTGAAGGCGAGGCGCCGCTCGGGAAGATGCTGCGCGATTATTACTGGTTGCCGGCCGTACCCTCGTCCGCGCTCGAGGCCGATGGCAAGCCCTTCCGCTTGCGCATCCTCGGCCGCAACTTCGTTGTGTTTCGCGATAGCGAAGGCCGTGTCGGTGTGTTGGATGAAGCATGTCCGCACCGCCGCGCATCGCTCGCGCTCGGCCGCAACGAGGACAACGGGTTGCGCTGCATCTACCATGGCTGGAAATTCAACGCGGCTGGCGACCTGGTTGAAGCGCCAAACGCGCGACAGCAAGACCGCTTTTGCAAGTCAGTCAGGCTCAACAAATATCACGCCACGGACCGCGGCGGCATTGTCTGGGTCTGGCTCGGCCAAGGGGAGATCCGGCCGCCGTTTCCCAATCTGCCTTTTACGGAACTGCCAGCCGATCAGCGGTGCGTCACGACGCAGGTCGTGCCGACAAATTGGCTGCAGGGGGTCGAAGCCACGATGGATACGACGCATTTGTCGTTTCTGCATTCGTCGACCATTGAATTGCAAGGCGGCCCGCGAAAGAACGTTCTGACCGATAAGACCGCACGCATGGAATTTGACGAGCAGCCCTACGGGTTTCGCTATGCCGCGATCCGCGAGATCGGAGATGGAAAGACATACGTGCGCATCAACAACTATGTCATGCCATGGTACTCGGTGATCTGCCCGCCGGACGCCAATGCGCCGGGAACTGTTTTCATGTCGGTCCCGATCGACGACAAGACACATCGCGCCTGGTTCGTCCATTTCAACGTGCACGGGCCGTTGGGCAACACCATGTTCTCGCAGTCGCCGGACGTTCTCGCCTGGCCGCCTTTGCCGCCCGGCGGCCCGGACGACAATTGGGGACAGAATCGCGACGTCATGAAGCGCGGCCATTTCTCAGGCTTCCCGCAGCATCTGGCCACCGAGGACTTCGCCATGTTCATGAGCCAGGGCGACATCTTCGACCGCAGCGAAGAGCAGCTTTGCGAGGCGGACCTTGCCATCGTGCGGTTGCGCCGCGTGCTGCTGCAGACCGTGCGCCAGTATCAACAGACTCACAGGGTCGAGGCCGCAGTTGACGGCACGATTGACTATGCGTCGATTGTCTCCGTCGGCGGCGTTCTTTCGAGCGAGGCCAATTGGCGATCCCTGGTCCAGTAGCAGGCATCACCATGCGACGCGGCTCTGACCTATTTGTATGCATCCTGGCCGCCGTCGCCGCGCTGGCCCTGGGAGTTCCGGCTGTCCTGGCAGAGGACTATCCGTCGCGCGAGATTCATTTCGTCGTTGGGTTCCCGCCGGGCAGTGGTGCGGACACGGTCACGCGGTTCATGGCAGAGAAAATCCGGGTCGCGTCCGGCAGGCCGGTGATCGTTGAAAACAAAACCGGCGCAGCCGGCAATATCGCCGTCGAATATGTGGCGCGCGCCAAGCCGGACGGCTACACGTTCCTGCTGAGCACGGGCAGTTCGGTTGCGGCACTGATGTATTTGTTGAAAAGTCCGCCGGTCGACGTCACCAAAGCATTTCAGATCGCTGCGACCATCAGTCGGCAGGGCTTTGTCCTTGTCGTTGATCCGAAATCTCCCTACACGACGGTCGCCGATCTCACCGACGCAATGAAGAAGAAGGGGACTGCTGCCAATTATGCGGCCGCGGCTCCGTCCGGCATTGTCATGGGTGAGATGTACAAGGCGATCACCGGCGTGCAAGCAACCGAAGTGCGCTTCCGCAGCGCGATCGATTCGCTCAATGAAATCGCCAGCGGAAAAATCGACTATGGAATGCTCGACCCGCAGATATCCTTGGCGCAGGCCAATCAGGGGCGGCTGCGCATATTGGCTCACAGCGCCGGACAGCGTCTCCAGGCCATGCCCGGCGTGCCTACCATGGCGGAAGCCGGCGTTACCGGCATGGACCTGACGGGATGGTGGGCCGTTCTGGCGCCATCCGGCACGCCGCAGCCCGTGCTCGACAGGCTCAACGGGTGGGTCAAGGAAATTCTCACCACCGAGGAGACAAGAGCGTTTTTTGCCGGGACGGGCGGTGATCCCTACATCACGACGCCGGACCAGGGGCAGGACCTGTTTCTTGCCGATAACAAGGCATGGGCGACCTACGTCCGCTTGGCAAAGATCGAGCCGCAGTAGGTGACTGACCGGCGATCCCGATCCCGGGCGTGGGCAGCGCGGCGGCAATCGCCACGCGCTAGGAAAATGCCGTCCGGAAGGCTATGCACCTGCGAGGAATTTGTCGGATGTGCGATGAGTTCCAGCGCGCAGCCAAGGCTGGCGCCTATCAGCAAAACAAGAGTTTTGATCAGGCAGGACATGAGCGCAGTCATCGATAAGCTTTTGCACCCCAAATCCGTGGCGATCATCGGCATGTCGTCGAAGCCTGGAAGCCCCGGCCACGTGGTGCTTGGCAACCTCAAGCTCAACGATTTCAGTGGCCCGATTCACCTGGTCGGGCGCAGCGGCGGCGAGGTCGAGGGTTTGCCCGTCTTGCAGACGGTCGATGAATTGCCCGCCAACGTCGACGTCGCGGTCTTCACACTGCCCGCCGCCGGCGTGAAGGAAGCGGTGCAGGGCTGTGTGCGCCGGGGTGTCAAATCGGCGATTATCTTCTCGGCTGGCTTTGCCGAGATCGGCGAGCGTGAGGCACAAGACGACATCTCGCGCATTGCCCGCGCCGGCAACATGTCGCTGCTCGGTCCGAATTGTCTTGGTTACACCAACTATGTCGACGGAATTGCCATCGGGTTTACCGGTGCCTCGAAAGTGCCGGTCATTGACTCCGATCGCGATCCGGCAGTTGCAATCGTCTCGCAAAGCGGGGGTCTCGCCGGGCATATCCGGCAAGCCTTGGCGGCGCGCGATGTGTTGACGTCCTATTATGTTTCGACCGGCAATGAAGCGGACCTGGGCCTCGCCGAGTTCATCGATTTCTTTGCGCAAGACGCGAAAACCAAGGCAATCATTGTCTACGTCGAGGAATTCCGCCGGCCGGAAAGCTTCATCGCCGCGGCCGCCCGGGCCCGCGATGCGGGAAAGCCAGTCTTGCTGTTGTCGCCTGGCCGAAGTGTCAAGGCGAAAGCGGCCGTCTCATCGCACACCGGCGCGCTCGCCGGCGATTATGCGGTGATGCGAACCATTGTGACCCACGCTGGCATCGCATTGGTCGATACGCTGGATGAGATCGTCGACACGGCCGAGCTATTGGCGCGCTATCCAAATCCGCCAGCCCAGGGGCCGGCGGTGATGACTTTCTCGGGTGCATTCTGCGCGCTCGCCTATGACTTCTACGAGGATCTCGGCCTCGAGGTGCCGGCGCTGTCGCCCGAAACTGAGGCGTATCTGAAGCCGCGCGTCCCGGCCTTCATCCCGCCGAAAAATCCCTTGGATCTAGGAACGGCGACGATCTGGCAGCCTGAGTTGATGGAAATCGGCCCGAGCGCGTTACTCGCGGATCCTGCCCTCGGCGGTCTCGTCATATCGGCGCCGATCGGCACGAGCCTTCCGCTCACCATGAAATATTTGAACCACGTGATCGCTGCCGCCAAGACCAGCACCAAACCGCTGATCTACGCTCCGCTCGGCGACCGCACGCCGCTGCCGCAGGAATTCCTCGATCTCGCGCGCGAGCACCGCATCATGCTCTCACGTTCGGCGGATCGCAGCATGCGCGCCATGGCGCAGGCGACGTTCTATGCCCGTTCGGTGGAGCGCGCGAAGGAGCAGGTTCGGCATCCGCCGCTCGCGGGTCTGCCCAAGCTTGGCAGCGGCACCCAGCCCGAATGGCTTGGCAAGCAGCTGCTGGCCGCGGCCGGCATCCGGATTCCGCAAGGCGCGCTGGCCAAGACGCTGGACGAAGCGCTGACGGTGGCAAAGCATCTGAAGTTTCCCGTCGTGCTGAAGGCGCAGGCCGGTGCTCTTGCGCACAAGACGGAAGCGGGCGGGGTGCTCCTGAACATCAAGGATGAGGAGGGCTTGCGCGCAGCCTGGACCACGCTTCACGCCAACCTCGAAAAACATCAGCCCGGCTTGCAGCCTGACGGCGTGTTGGTGGAGAAGATGGCGGCCAAGGGGCTTGAGCTTGTCATTGGCGCCAAACGCGATCCGCTATGGGGTCCAGTACTGCTGGTTGGTTTGGGTGGCATCTGGGTCGAAGCTTTGGGTGATGTTCGGCTCATGCCGCCGGACCTGTCCGAGGCAGCGATCATCGAGGAACTGTTCAAGCTGCGAACCGCCAAACTGCTGAAGGGATTCCGGGGGGCGCCTGCGGTCGATGTCGAGGCGGTTGCCAAGACCGTCGCTCAGGTCGGAAGACTGATGACGCACGCCCAGGACATCGTCGAGATCGACATCAATCCGGTATTTGCCCACGGCGTCGGCGACGGTGTAACGGCGGTGGACGCGTTGATCGTGACGAGGTGAGCATACGTCCTGATAGGACCGCGTTGCGGTTCGATGCTTAGAAAAACGTCGTGTCAGGCGACAACAAAATAGAGGAGACCGGAGGACATGCGCAAACTCATCCTGACGATTGCATCGTTTATATCCTCGATCAGCGTTTCGTCCGCTGAAATCGCAAATGACAAGGTCAGGATTGGGCTGTTGTCCGATCTGTCCGGCCCTTACGAGGCCGACACGGGGAACGGCTCGGTCTTGGCCGCGCAAATTGCGGCCGAAGAGTTTGGAAACAGGGTCAATGGTGTGCCGATCGAGATTTTGGCGGCTGATCATCAGAACAAACCTGATGTTGGCGCGGCGATCGCCAACAAATGGTTTGATATCGACAAGGTTGATGCGATCGCGGATCTGGTCAACTCCGCGGTGGCCATGGCCGTGGTCGATGTAGCGAAACAGAAAAACAAAGCCGCCTTGTTGGTCGGCGCCGGCTCTGCGGATTTTACCGGCAAAGCATGTGCACCCGATACGCTGGTGCATTGGGCCTACGACACGTACATGATCGCGAATGCGAATGGCGGAATGGTGCCAGCGCTCGGCAAGAAATGGTTCATGATTTCGGCCGACTATGTGTTTGGAAAGGCGCTGGCTGCCTCGGTCAAGACGGCAGTGGAGAAAAATGGCGGCGAAATCATCGGCTCCGTGTTGCACCCAATGGGGACAACCGATTTTTCGTCATATGTTCTACAGGCTCAGGCGTCCAAAGCCGACGTTGTGATTTTCAATAACGGGGGTGACGATACGACCAACGCCGTCAAGACGGCAAAGGAGTTCGGCTTGGTCGACAGGCAAAAGGTTGTTGCGACCCTGGATAACCCGCGACAGCTGAAAGCGATTGGGCTCGATACGGCACAAAAGATGACTTATGCGGTCGCGTGGCACAGGGAGCTCGGCGAGAAAACAACGGCATTCGCCCGGAAGTTTCTGGAACGCAGCCCCAACAAGGTTCCGCCAAGCATGATGCATGCGGGCAACTACTCAGCGGTCCGCAGTTACATTTTGGGGGTGGCCGCCGCAAATTCCACTGATCCGAAAGCTGTGTTTGCAAAAATGCGCGAAATGCAAATCGATGATGCTTTCACGCCAAACGGCAAGCTTCGTGCCGATGGTCGCATGGTGCACGACGCCTACATGATGCAGGTCAAGACGCCAGCTGAATCGCGAGGCGAATGGGATCAGGTGCAGCAAATCGGGGTCATTCCCGCCGACAAGGCGTTCAGACCGATTGTGGACGGTGGATGCCCAGCTATGGCGAACAGGTCAAATCTTTAAGCCACTTCATTGCGGTGGACGCGCTGATCGTGACCGGGTGAGACTTTCATCCGGAATCGCGGTTTCAAGAACGCGGCAGCTCACTTCTTGATATCCGCCGCCACCAATACGCGGTGGTTGGATTTGCCGAGCAGTTCCTGGAGCGCTTGCAGCGCCGCAACCCCGCAGGCCGTATCCTGCTCGCCGTTGCCGCCGGAGAGCCCGATGCCGCCGACGACGTCGTCATCGACCACGATGGGAAAGCCGCCGACGAACACCGCGAACTTGCCCTCGAAGCTCCACTGAATGCCGAATGCTTCGTTGCCCGGCAGCGCCGGACCGCTCGGCGCTTGATTGAACAAATGCGTGGAACGCTTGTGCCCTGCCGCGGTGAAAGCTTTGTTCCAGGCGATCTGCGGGCCGGTCACGCGCGCACGGTCCATGCGTTCCAGGAGCAGCGGGTAACCTCCGTCGTCGACGACGCAGACGGTTTCCAGCGCGCCGATCTCCTGCGACTTGCGGATGGCGGCCACCACCATGTGGCGTGCCTCGTTGAGCTCCAGTTTGAATGAAGGTCGCATCGTGATCTCCTAGGCCGCTCAGCAGCCGCGATAGATTGTTTTGATCTGCGTGTAGAACTCGAATCCGGCGCGGCCGGACTCGCGAAACGTCGAGGTGCTCGAGCGCTTGAGCCCGCCGAACGGCGCATTGATCAGGTTGCCGGTGGTCGTGCGGTTGATCTTCACCGTTCCGCTTTCGATGTCGCGCGCGAAGTCTTGCATATAGCGCGGGTTGCGCGTGGCGATCGCGGCGGAGAGGCCATACTCGGTGTCATTGGCCTTGGCGATGGCGTCGGCGTAGCTCGTCACGTCGATGATGGCGATCACCGGTCCGAAGATTTCCTCGCGCGCGATGCGCATCTCCTGGGTGACATCGGTGAAGATCGCCGGTGAGACGAAGAAGCCGCGGTCGTAGCCGGGGCCGCTGAGGCGTTCGCCGCCATAGAGGAGGCTCGCTTCACTCTTGCCGATCTCGATGTAGCGCAGGACCGTCTGCAGCTGCCGCGCGGTCGCCAGCGGGCCGATCTCGGCGCCGGCCGTCATTCCGCTGCCGATCTTCAGCGCTTTGACCTTGGCAACGAGTTTTTCAACAAATGGCGCCTTCACCTCTTGCATCACCAGCACGCGGCTGGTGCCGGTACACGCCTGGCCGGTGAGCGATAGGCCGCCTTTGATGGTGAGATCGACGGCTTTGTCGAGATCGGCGTCCTCCATCACGATCAGCGGGTTCTTGCCGCCGAGTTCCAGCTGCAGCCGTGTGGTGAAAGGGACCGAACGGTGGATCTGTTCGCCGGCGGCCGTCGAGCCGGTGAATGAGATGGCGCGGATGGCCGGTGCCGCCGTGATGGCCGGTCCGACCTCTTCGGCCGCGCCGGTGATGAGATTGAGAACGCCGGCCGGAATTCCGCCCGCCGCAAAGGCTTCGACGAGGCGAACCCCGCTGAGCGGCGCATCGGAAGAGGGCTTGAACACGACGGTGTTGCCGGCGATCAGCGCCGGCGCGATCTTGCGCGCTGGAATTGATACCGGGAAATTCCATGGCGTGATCACGGTTACAACACCAACCGGCTCGCGCTGGGTGTAGACGACCATATCGGGATCATCATTCGGCAAGGTCTCGCCGCCAAACGACAGGCCTTCGACCGCATAGAAGCGCAGCGTCTGTGCGGAGCGCAGGATCTCATCTTTGGCGAGGGGGAGTGCCTTTCCCTGCTCGCGCGTCATCTCCTCGGCGAATCGTGCGGCATGCGTTTCCAGATAATCCGCCGCGCGTTCCAGGATCTTTGCCCGCTTGCTGATCGACGTCGCGCGCCAGGCCGGAAACGCAGTCGCCGCCGCCTCGGCAGCACGTTTCGCATCAGCCGCGGAGGACGCGGCAAACCGGCCGACGATGTCGGATGTGTCGGCCGGATTGAGATTGTCGAATTGCGCGCCACTCTGGCTCGCGACCCATTGGCCGCCGATGTAGTTGCCGAATTCCGGGATCTGTGCCCGCGCCGTTTGCGCGCGTGCGAGCGTGACCGCTGCGTCCATCATCGAAAGAGACCCTTGTTCTAGTTGAAGATCAGCACGGCGCAGATCGTGGATACGGCCAGTCCGATCAGCACCGGGATAAGGAGCGCGCGCACAATCTCGAACACGGGCACGCGGGCAAAGCCCGCCACCGCAATCAGCGATGACCAGGCAATCAAGGTGCCACCGCCGGTCCAGACCGAACCCATTTGCCCGACCGCCGCCAAGGTGGCCGGCGACAGATTGGCGCCCGGCGCAAGCGCACCTGACAGGGAGCCCGTCAGCGGCAGGCCGGCGAAGCCAGAGCCGTCGATGCCCGTGATCATGCCGACAATCAGTACGCCAAACGCCACCAGGATGTGATTCTCAGGAATTAAGCTCTGCACACTCTGAATCAGCTCGAACAGCAGGCTTGGCGCCTGGGCAGCGGGTACATTGAGGATTGACCCGGCGAGGTCGCCGCCGGCGCCGAGGAAGAAGAACCCGGCAATCGGCAACACTGATCCCATCGCGCGGAATGCGAACACGAAGCCCTCGGTGACGTGATCGGCGCTGGCATTGAGCGACTTGTGCGGCCCGTTGGCGGCGAACGAGGCGCAGATCATCAGCAGCGCGGCGACGCCGCCGACCAGCGCCGCGGCTTCCCCGCCCTTGAGGTCGCGGCCGATGCCGACCTTGCTCAACACCATCAGGAGGATGACGCAGAGGAAGGCGAGGGGCGTGGCGACGGCAAAGAATTTCGACCAGCCGACGCGGCGCCGCTCCATCGTCGACAGTGCTTTTTCCACTTGCGCGTCCGTGATGAACGGCTTGTCTTTGTCGTAGCCGGTGGCGCGTGCGATCTCGGCTTTATCGAAGGTTCCTTCGGCTTCGATGCGTGCGAGCTCGCCGTTGGTCGATTGCGCCTGCCAGCGCTCCAACAACACATTGTTCGGTGCCGTGATGGTTTTGCGCAGTGAGAGATAGGCGAATAGCAGCGCAATCCCGCCGGTGATCAGCGACAGCACCAGGGCCCGATCAGCGACCATCGCGGCGCTGACGCCGACGCCGGCGGCCTTGGCGCTGATCCCGGGCGCAACGCCGATCACATAGTCTGACGAGAGTGCCATGCCTTGTCCGGCGATGGCGATCGCCACCGCGCCGCCGAGTGCCGGAAGACCCGCGGCGATCGCTGCCGGCAACAGCACCGCCGAGACCAGCGGCACGGCGGGCGTCGGCCAAAAGAACAGCGAGATCACATAGGTGACGCCTGCCAGCAGGACGTAGGCGAGATGTCCGTTCTTCATGACGGCGCGGAACGGTTCGACCATGCGGATGTCTGAGCGCAGGCTTTTCAGCGCATTGAGCAGCGCGGTCATCAACGCGATCACCAGGAAGATGTTGAACAACTCCTTGGCGGCTGTGAAGCTCGCGTTGAAGACGCTCTCGAGCGCCGTCACTGGACTATGCGTCCAGGCGAACGCGACAAGCGCCGTCGCCAGAATGGACGGCACCACGACGTTGGCGCGCATGATCATGGTTGCCACGATCACCAGGACGCCGAGCAGATAGACCCAGTGCGCGGCACCAATCGTCACGTGCTCTGTCATTGCTTCTCCGTGGGGCTTGGGCGCCCGGCGATGATTGTATACAACATACAGTTTGGCAAGGCCAAAAATCGCATCGAGATGCTAAATAAATGCGCATAATTGGCTACACTTTCCCCAGTATAGGAATTTATATCTATCAAAGTCGGATTGACATTCCACATGATTGTATACACTATGGATCCCCTCATAAAGAGCGATTGGACCAGGGAGCCCGACGATGCCGCAATTGATGAACCATGTGGATTTCCGCACCGCCCTCGAGAACGCCATCAAGGGAAAAAGCGCCAACAAGGCGCCGTTCAGCATTGCCTGGGCCAGCGGCAAGCTCAGCCGCGCGCACCTCGCGCGCTGGGCCGAGAACCACTACCACTATGTCGGCCCGTTCGCGGATTATCTCGCCTACATCTACGCCCGCATGCCAGAGCGCTACACCGACGCAAAAGATTTCCTGCTCGCCAACATGTACGAGGAGGAGATCGGGGGGGATCGTCATACTGATTTGTTGATCCGCTTCGCCGAGGCCTGTGGAACCACAGGGGAGCGCGTCAAAAACCCGGACAACATGACCCCGACCACGCGAGGGCTGCAGAGCTGGTGCTATGCGGTCGCCATGCGGGAGGATCCGATCGTCGCAGTGGCTGGGTTGGTGGTGGGCCTTGAGTCGCAGGTGCCCTCGATCTACCGCAAGCAGACCCCGACGTTACGCGAGAAGTACAAATTCACCGATCATGAGGTCGAGTTTTTCGATCTGCACATCGTATCCGATGAGATCCACGGCGAACGCGGCTATCAGATCGTGCTCGAGCACGCCAACACCGTCGAGCTGCAGCAGCAATGCCTGAAGATCTGCGAGGTCGGTGCGCAGATGCGGCTCCTCTACACCACGGCGCTCTACTGGGATTATGTCGCCAAGGACATTCCGCTGTCCGAGCTGATGGAGGTCGAGAACAAGGTACCGGAGTTCCAGCGCGAGCTGCTGCAGGCCTGACCGGTGCCGACGATCGTCCTGCATCGCGGCGGGCATGTATTTGAAGGCGAGGTCAAGGAGAACACCAACCTCGTCGTGCGCGCCGGTATCAAACAGTTTCCCTATCCCAATCTTCGCTACGGATGTGGGATGGGGAAATGCGCCAAATGCGCCTCGCGCATTCTCAAGGGTGGCGAGCACCTGACGCCGCCCAACTGGAAGGAACGCGAGCGGCTCGGGCCGAAGCTCGAGGATGGGTACCGCCTGATCTGTCAGCTCTGGGTTAATCAGGATCTGGAACTGGCGCAGGACGATCAACCCTTGCAGCCTCTGGCTTCGAGCCCCGCCGTGCCGTCCGCCGGAACGACGTAGAGGACGTTAGCATGTACGTCATCCTGACCAGCAAGCCGGGAAATTTTCGCACCGAGATCCGCGGCGGGTTGCGGCCGCTGCAAGCCTACGACTATCTGTTCTACGGTCAGAAGAAAGCGCATTTCGTCATCGCCGAATTACTGGAAGACACCAAGATCCGGGTGATTGAAGAAGGAACCTCGATCATCAACGACGTCCCCTCGAAGTTCTTCGAGAAATTCGAGTCTGTGGAGCGTGCGCTTGCCGAGCTCGAGCACCTCACGCGCTTTGGCAGCGTCGAGGCAAAGCTCGAGAAAGTCCCCCTGAACGGCGGCTGACGGGCAGCATGATCGCGCCATGATCCAGGTCACGTTCATCACCAATAACGGCAAGGTCGTCACTGCTGCTGAGAACAGCAATCTGCTGCGCGTCTCGCTGCGCGAGCAGGGCGGAATTCCGTTCAAATGCGGCGGCGGTATTTGCGGCACCTGCAAATGCAAGATTGAACAGGGCCTGGAGAATACTGACGCGATCAAACCCAAAGAGCGTAAGCATCTGACTGAGGAGCAATTCAAGGAAGGCTATCGCATGGCCTGCCAGACGTTCATCAACGGCGACGTCAGCGTCTCCTGGCAGCCACGCACGGCCGCGGCGCCGGCCGCGCCGATGCCTGTTGAGTCGAATTGACCGAATCCGGAGTTCGGACCATATAGCTGGTGGTGCCGGACTCCCTCTCATTCGTCATCGCCGGGCTTGTCCCGGCGATCCCGATAACGGATGCACGGCCGTGCCTTCCTAAGCGAGATGGCCGGGACAAGCCCGGCCATGACGGGCTGAGGGTTTTGGTACGAACAGAAAATGGCTCCGCGGAACGAAACGACCAAGCTCGGTGACGACTATCCACCCTTGCACGGGCGAGTGGTCGCTGCGTTACGCGACGCCATCCTGAGCGGGCGGTTCAAGCCGGGTGAGCGACTGGTCGAGGAGCGGCTGGCGCAGGAATGGGGCGTCTCGCGCAATCCCGTGCGCGAGGCGATCCGCGTCCTGGCCTCGGAAGGGCTGGTTGAGGTTGCTGCGCGCCGCGGTGCCTCGGTGGTGAAGATGTCGGACCAGGAGGCGCGCGAGACGATCGAGCTGCGCGCGCTGCTCGAAGGTCACAACGCGCGGCTCGCCGCCCGCCGGCAGGACAAGGAAACCATCAAGCGCATCGAGAAGGTGTTGAGCAAGGGCACGCTCGCTGTCGCCAACGGCCAGTTTGATCAGCTCACCGACCTCAATCAGCAGTTCCACCAGGAGCTCGCTGCGGCGGGCCAGAACACAGTCCTGGGCGAGGTGCTCAAGAAGCTGCGCGAGCGCACCGCCATGTTGTTCTCACCGGCGGATCCAGCGTACCAGGCGCGCAACTGGGATGAACACGCCGGCATTCTACGCGCGATCATCGCGGGGGATGAGCGCGGGGCAGCGACACTCGCGGCCGAGCATGTGATGCACGCGGGTTCGGATTATCTGCTGGGACTTGATGCCGGCGACGAGATTTCGCGCTTCGTGCTCAAGCCCAACGGCAATTCCAATGCGCTGCCAGCTGCGCCCGGGCGCGGAGTGCGCGCGGCAAAGCGCTGAGGATCATTGTATAGTGGCGCGTGCCCACAACCCACGAGCCGCGATCCCGCATGCGTATCTCCCGTCGACAGTGTCTGCGCGTTGCTGCCGGCCTGCCGGTATTCGCCCGGGCCGCACGTGCGCAGGCCTATCCGACACGGCCGGTGCGTATCATCGTCGGCTTCGCGCCGGGCGGCGCGGCGGACATCACAGCGCGGTTGATCGCGCTGTGGCTCACCGACCAGCTCGGTCAGCAATACATCGTGGAGAACCGGCCCGGTGCCGGTACCAACATCGGCACCGAAGCGGTCGTCAACGCGCCCGCCGATGGCTACACGCTGCTCCTCGTCAGTGTCGCGAACACCGTCAACGCGACGCTCTATGAGAAGCTCAATTTCGATTTCCTGCACGACATCGTGCCGGTCGCCGGATTGGTGCGCGGCCCGCTGGTGATGGACCTCGCGCTCTCCGTTCCCGCCAAAAGCGTTCCCGAATTCATCGCTTACGCCAGGGCCAACCCCGGCAAGATCAACATGGCGTCGGCCGGTAACGGCACGCCGAGCCATATGGCGGGCGAGCTGTTCAAACTCTCGACCGGGCTTGATCTCGTGCACGTCCCCTACCGCGGTGCGGCGCCAGCGCTGACCGATGTACTCGCCGGCCAGGTGCAGCTCCTGTTCGATAACCTGCCGACGTCGCTCGAGCACATCCACGCCGACAAACTACGCGCGCTCGCCGTGACCACGGCGGAGCGATCGCCGGCCCTGCCCGATGTGCCGACTGTTGCCGAATTCGTGCCCGGCTATGAGGTCAGCTCCTGGTTTGGGGTCGGCGCGCCGCGCGGCACGGCCGCGGGGGTGATCGACAAGCTCAACAGCACGATCAATGATGGACTTGCCGATCCGCGCCTGCAGTCGCGCATTGCCGAGATGGCGAGCGTGCCAATGCGGCTTTCGCCCGCGCAGTTCGCAACACTCATCGTCACCGAAACCGCAAAGTGGGCAAGGGTGGTCAAATTATCCGGTGCGAGGGCGGATTGATGCCTCGAAACCGACGCGTGGCTCACCAAACATAGCGCACGCGCGCGGTGCCGGCGTAGGTCTGGGTCCCTGCGCCGAACTCGCCATCGAACTTGCCCATCAGTGAGATGCCTTGGGCGAGACGCAGCTCGGCCCCGGCCGTGACGACCGCAAGGTCGGATGCCGGCTTGGCCCCGTTGACGATGAAGCTTGTCGTCGGCAGCGTCATGAATGTTGCGGCGGCCTGCAGATCATTCTGCCAGTCATGAGCCCAGGCAGCCCGCCCGAACAACACGGCAGCCGCGTTGCCCGCCAGCAGGTAGTTACTGGAGAGCCAGCTGCCAAATTCAGCCCGTGTCACGCTACCTGTGTGTGATGCATAGCTCAGCGCGTAGAGGTTCGAGCCCGAGCTCGATGCCTCGGTAAAGCCTGGGCTGTGGAAGCTCTGCGCCTGAACCGCCGCATAGGGGGTAACGTTCAAAGGCGCCCACGCAAGCTTGTAGCCGGCCTCGGCGCGGCCGGCCCAGCTCTGGGCGTTGAAGCTGGCGTTGAGGGTATCGGTGCTTGCCACCATGACGCCGCGGCTGGTCGCGGTCCAGTAGTTGGCGAAGGCGAGGGCGCCAGACAGATAGACGGGCCCGAACAGCTGCGAGCCATAGAGGCCGGCCTGAAACGCATCGCTATGTCCACCCCCGAGCCCCTGGGCGAGCCCCCAAGTCGTGTCGCCGCCGGCGAGCGCAAAGCCAATAAGGGTGTTGGGGGTCGCCTTGTAGTCGAGCCCGGCGGCGATCCCGGCGGTGCGCGCCGCAAACGAATGCGTGCCGGCGCCGGCCGGATCGCCGTTGGTATTGCTGGCGCCGCCAAAAGCGGAGGCCCACACATTCCAGCGCGGGGCCGAATAGGTCGCCACGCCTCGGTTAGGCATCACGGCCGCATAGGCCCGCTCGACATCGGGAGCCATTTCGCGCTCGGCCACAAAGTGGCTGATAGAACTACCAGCCGGCTCCGGTCCGGCGGCCCCAAAGCCGCCGCGGTCCTCGCCGAATGGATTGAGCATCAACAACAGGAACTGATTGGTGAGCTCGAACGCAGCGATCTGTCCGGCTCCTGCGTTGGCTTCGCCGGAGATCTGGGTCAACACGTTCGTCGTTGGCGACGCGAGCAGGTTTTCATAAAACAAGGCCTGTTGGCCGGTAAGGCTTGTCGAGTAGCTCGCCTCCAAGGCATTGCCGACGGCGCGTTGATTGGCGCTAAGCCCGGGCACGGCGCCGAATGGGGTCCGGCTGAGGGTGAGGTCGACGGACGTCGGGTTGTAGGTCGTCGCCAATGTGAGGAAGGCGGAGGATGGCTGGGCGACCTGCGCGAACTGCCCGTTCACCGCGTCTGCTGTGAGCACGCCGCTATATCGAGTCGAGGAGCCATAGAGGCCGGGCGCCGCCGTTGCGGCGAGGGTTCCGCCAAGCGTGACAGCGCCCTGTACGGCGAGATTGCCGGACGCGCCGGCTGGTGAAAGCTGGTACGCCAGCACGCCGCTGCCGCTCTGGGTATAGTTGCCCTGAACGGCGAGCCTGCCGACCGGCATGACGATGCCGCCAGTGTTGCACACGCCAGTGGCGCAAAGGCCGGTGCTGCCGCCGGCCGAGATGATCGTGCCCTCGCCGGTGAGGAGGCCACCGTTGATCAACACCTCGGGCGAAGCGAGCGTACCGCCTGCCATGGCGAGCGTGCCGGCCGAGAGGGTGGTGCCGAGTACTGTGCTCAGCGTAAAGCCCTCCGGCAGCACAAGTCGCGCCTGCGCGCCGGTAATCGCCAAGGTATCGATGGTCGGGTCGGTGTCGAGTGTGATGGTCCCTGCGTTGCTCAGCGTCACCTGGTAATAGCGCGCGCCCCCCGTGTAGCTGATGACATTATTGTTTGGCACTTCGCTGACGAAGTCGGGGACACTGTCGACCCAGGCCGCTTGATTGCTCCAGTTGAAGTTGCCGGCGGCCGCCGTGACCTGTCGCAGCGGATTATTCTCGGCGATCCAATCAAGAAACAGATTGACCGGCGTCCAGTTGTTGGTCATTCCATAGGTGCCCGAAGGGTCTCCTCCTTGGACGAGCCCGATCTGCACAAGTCCGTTTGCTGTCTGCATCCAGAGTGGGCCACCGCTGTCGCCGCTGTTAGGACCACCTGACAAGGTCGTCACCGGAGCGGTCAACCCGAAGCTGTTAGGCGCGTTCGGGCTCAACGGATTTCGGAACTGCGCCCGGTAGAACAGCTGACCGTCGACGGTGTCATACGCACCAAGTTCGGTGGTCGCGATGCGGCGTTTGTTGTCGCTAGGCTCGCAGCAGCCGGTTCCTGTCCCGTACCGGCCGTACCCAGCCATTGTGAGAGTCGTTCCTGGTGTGGGAATCGGAGTACTAGCGCTCATCAGTGGAATCGGCGTAACGGACGTCACAGGATTGGCCAACGAAATCAGCGCGATATCATTTACCGCTCCGCTGTAGTTGGGATTGTTCAAGAAACTGGAGGCGGCCCTGACGCTCGGATTGCTCGGGTCGAAAACTGCAATGGGCGCGAATGATATCTGCGCGTTGCGATCGAAACAGTGCGCGGCCGTCAAGACTGTGCGAGAATTGATCAGCGAACCGCTGCATATGGAGTTGGGTAAATCCACCATGACAGCGTTGGGATATTGATTGGTGCTGTCGTAGTAGTTGGCAACTCCACCCGGCGTGCCATTAGCGACTGGATCATTGATGCTGATTGCGCGCGCCGGTGCAACCAGCAGCAGGGGAGCTACAGCGACTCCGCTCAGCAAAATTGAAAAATTGATCCTCGATGTCCGCCGCCTTTGCGCGATGCGCCGACTGCTCCAGCGACCCTCGTCAACATCCGGCGCAATAACATTGCGCACGCGGCCACGTGCGCCGGCAATAGAACTGGTTGCCATGACAATTATTCCCGAGGTCGCCCCCACGACCTCTCTCGACTATTCCGGCATGGCGGCAAGGGTCAATCGCACGGGCCGATCGACCGCTCAATTTCCATAAATTGTGTTACAGAGGACACACAGCTTTCGCGAAATCGGCGCGGCTGGTGAAACAGTCTGGTCCGAGGGCTGATTGATGCATGCGATGCAACTTGAGTCCTATCAACAAACGCACAACGGCTCCGGGCCGGCACTTGCCGCCCGGCTCGCCTGCCGCGGCGGCGCAGTGCGGGGATCGACTGCAGGCATTGCGCCCGGCTACGTGCAGGGCAATCTCGCGATTCTGCCGCAGGATCTGGCGACCGATTTTCTGCGCTTCTGTCAGCGCAATCCGAAACCATGTCCGCTGATCGGCCTCTCCGATCCCGGTGATCCTCGCCTGCCGGCGCTCGGTGAGGACCTCGATATCCGCACCGACCTCGCCGGTTACCGGGTGTGGCGCGACGGCGAAATCGTCGATGAGCCGGCCGATGTACTTGCCTGGTGGCGTGACGACCTCGTTGCATTCGTGCTCGGCTGCTCATTCTCCTTTGAGGAGGCGCTAACCGCGGAAGAGATCCCGCTGCGCCACGTGGAGGAAGGAGTTCGGGTGCCGATGTATCGGACCAACATCGACTGCGCGCCGGCCGGTCGTTTTTCCGGAAAGCTCGTGGTCTCGATGCGGCCGCTGCGGCCGGCAGATGCGATCCGTGCCGTGCAGATCACCTCGCGCTTCCCGGCGGTGCACGGGGCACCGGTGCACATCGGCTTGCCGCAGGCGATCGGCATCGCCGACATTGCCCAGCCTGATTACGGTGACCCGGTCACCGTGCGCGACGATGAGCTCCCCGTATTCTGGGCCTGTGGTGTGACCCCGCAGTCGGTAATTGCCGCGGTCAAGCCGCCGTTCGCCATCACTCACCAACCGGGCTCCATGCTGGTGACCGACATTCCCAACAGGAGGCTTGCGGCGTTCTAGTTAGGCCGAAGCGGCGCGGCTTGCACCTCCCTCCCCCCGCGAGCGAAGCGAGTGGCGGGGAGGGTTGGGGTGGGGCCCTTTCTTTTGGGTATTACTTGTTGTTGATTGCGCGCGCAAAGAAAGCGGCCCCCACCCCCGACCCCTCCCCGCGCGCTGCGCGCGGGGAGGGGAGGCACTACCGCAGCGCTGCGCATTACTTCATCGCGTCATACACCGCGTGGCTCCAGGCGCCATCTGGCTTCTTCGTGATGACCGGATCGGAGCCGCCGGAGAGGAGCGTTGACACGGTGCGCTCATAATCCTGCGGGTCGAGCTTGCCGTTGCTGGTATCGAGCAGCTTGCCGATCTCATCCATCATCCGGCGCTGGTGTTTCTCGGTCTGCGCGCCCGTGGTGTCGGCATCGAGCACGATCTTGGTCGCTTCCTCAGGATGCTGGCGCGCGTAGTCCCAGCCTTTCATCGAGGCTTGGACGAACTTCGCCATCTTGGCGACGAAGGCCGGGTCTTTGAGCTTGCCTTCCAGCACCCACAGGCCGTCTTCCAAGGTGCCCACGCCCTGGTCGTCATACTTGAACACGACGAGTTGGCTCGGTTTGTAGCCGGCGTCGATCACCTGCCAGTACTCGTTGTAGGTCATGGTCGAGATGCACTCGGCTTGTTTCTGCAGCAGCGGGTCGACGTTGAAGCCCTGCTTGAGCATCTTCACGCCGTCCGGCGAGCCGTCGGTCTTGAAGCCGAGCTTCGACATCCAGGACAGGAACGGATACTCGTTGCCGAAGAACCACACCCCGATGGTCTTGCCCTTGAGGTCGGCCGGCGTCTTGATGCCGGTGTCGGCCCGGCAAGTGAGCTCCAGCCCGGACTTCTTGAACGGCTGGGCGATGTTGACGAGGGGTACACCCTTCTCACGCGAGGCAAGCGCGGAGGGCATCCAGTCGACGATCACGTCGGCGCCGCCCCCTGCGATCACCTGTGGGGGCGCGAGATCCGGTCCGCCGGGCTTGATGGTGACGTCGAGGCCGGCGTCCTTATAGAAGCCCTTGGCCTTGGCCACGTAGTAGCCGGCGAACTGTGCCTGCGTCACCCATTTGAGCTGGATCGTCACCGGATCGGCGGCGCGTGCGGACTGCATGAGAGCGAGGGCGAGCAACGCACCGGCCAACATGGTCAGTCTGGTCTTCATCATCTGAACGGTCTCCCCGCTTCTAGCCCGGCGAACTTCATCAGGTACGATAGGACGGATGCCAGAACGTGACCGCACGTTCGATGAGCACGAGCGCCCCATAGAACGCCATTCCGGCCAACGCCGCGAGCGCGATCTCGGCCCACACCATATCAAGCGACATTCGTGCCACTTCGATCGAAATGCGAAAGCCGATGCCGCGCGTCGGCGTTCCAAAGAACTCTGCCACGATAGCGCCGATCAGGGCGAGGGTCGAATTGATCTTCAGCCCGTTGAAGATGAACGGCGTGGCGGCCGGCAAGCTGAGCTTCGTGAGCGTCTGCGCCGGGGTCGCCGCATAGGAGCGCATCAGGTCGCGCTCGATGGCGCCGGCCACGCCGAGGCCGGCGAGCGTGTTGACCAGCATCGGAAAGAACGTAATCACCGCCACCACGGCGGCCTTCGAGGGCCAATCGAAGCCGAACCACATCACCATGATCGGGGCGATGCCGACGATCGGAAGGGCGGAGGCGAAATTGCCAAGCGGCAGGAGCCCGCGGCCCAGGACCGCAAAGCGATTGGCCACGACCCCCATCAGGAACCCGCTGCCGCAGCCG
>JAFAXD010000130.1 GCA_019241285.1 Xanthobacteraceae bacterium
TGCGACCGAGGAAGCGGTCTTTGAGCGCCGAGGCGGCGGATTCGAGCCGATTTTTGTCGACGACACTGCGACGGACGCCGAATTTGAGAGCGGCGAGTCCTCCGATTCCGCACGCCCCCAGGGCACGCGCGTTTCGCTGCAACCCGAGGACGCAAGCGAGCCGGAAGCGAAGCGGCCCGTCAGCGCCGGTGCAACGGTCAAGGCCGAGGCAACCGCCTCCCGCGATCTGGTCGGAACTTATTTTTCCCAAATGGGCGCTGCCGATTGGCTGACCCGGGACGAAGAGATCGCGCTCGCCAAGCGCATCGAGGATGCGCAGGAAGGGCTGCTGCTTGGGCTCGCCCGCATTCCGTCGGTCGCCGGCCGCTTTGCGCAGTGGGCGCGGGCCTGCATGGACGGCCAGCTGCGCCTGTCCGAACTGATCGAGGGGGGGACCTCCGAGGAGACCGCCGCTGGCACGGATGCGGATGAAGCGGGCTGGAGCGACGCCGCCGCCGAGAAGGCCGAGGACGCGCCGGACCCCGCGCTCGGCAATGAGGACCTGATGGTCCGGCTCGAGGGCGTCGCCAAGCTCGGTGAGGAGATTGCCGCGCTGGGCAAGAAGCGGGCGGCTGCGCTCGCCAAGGGCCGTGATGTCGGCAAGCCCACGCAGACCAAGCTGCGCAAGCTCGCCGCTGCGCTCGGAGCCGAGCTTGCGGCGTTGCGGGTGAATCCCGATCGAGTCGCCGAGTTGCTCGAGACACTCGACGCGGCGCGCGGCCCGTCGAAGACCAACGCGCTCGCCTTGCAAGTCGGTCTGCCGGTTGCAGATCTACGTCAGAGTCTGAATGAGATCGATCGCGGCCGGCGCACGATCCGCACCGCGCGCGAGCAGATGGTGAAGGCGCACCTGCGCCTCGTGGTCTCCATCGCCCGGAAGTATCGGCGGGGAAGCTCGCTCGATCTGCTCGACCTCATTCAAGAAGGCAACATGGGCCTGATGCACGCGGTCGAGAAGTACAACTATCGCCGCGGCGTGAAGATCGCGACTTATGCGGTGTGGTGGATCCGCCAATCGATCGCGCGCGCCATCGCCGACCAGGGCCGTACGATCCGCATTCCGGTGCACATGACCGAGACCGCCAACAAGGTTCTGCGCGAGCAGCGCAAGCTGCAGCAGATGGAAGGCCGCACGCCCTCCACCGGCGAGATCGCGACCCGCACCGGCATTCCCGCCGCCCGTGTCGAGCAGGTGTTGTCGATGGTGCGCGAGCCGACTTCGCTCGATCTTCCGGTCGGTGAAGATGGTGACACCACGCTGGGCGAGCTGATCGAGGCGCCGAATGCGATCGATCCGCAGGCAGCGGTCGAAGCGAGCTCGTTGCAGGAACTCGTTGGCGAGGCGCTTTCGGCCCTGACCCCGCGCGAGCAGCACATTCTGCGCATGCGCTTTGGCATCGGCGGAGCGACCGATCACACCCTCGAGGAGATCGGGCAGATGTTCGGCGTGACCCGCGAGCGCATTCGCCAGATCGAAGCGAAAGCGCTGGAGAAGCTGCGTCACCCGAGCCGCGGACACAAACTCGCGACGTTCGTCGATTGAGCCCCGCGCCGGTCAACTGCCGGCGCGAGAAAACCCGCTATCGCCAGCGCGACGCGGCGATGGTGTTGAGTAGTTCCGGAAGCCCTGACGTGACCGGTGTCAACATATCGGTCGTGAGCTTCCGGTTCAGCTCGGCAAAATCCTGTGTCATCGCGGCCACGGTTTCGAACTGCTTGCGCGCTTGCGACGTGTAAGCAGCAACGACATCCGGCCAGGATCGCGCCGCCGCCAATTCACCTGCGAATTGGAATGCGTTGTTGGTGCTCGTTGTCATCGCATCAGCAATCTTGGTGCCCCATTCGGAAACCGCCGCCGCAAACGTGACGCAGGTCTGCTCAAAGAGATCGTGACAGATCTCCGGCCCTGCCGTCAGGTCGGGTTTTGCCGTCGCGGCTTGCGCACTTGTCGTTGCATTTGCTCTCAGGGCGGCCCGGGCCATCAGTGCACTCCTCTGCGTCGACAATGACAGTGGATACGACATGCCACTACTTTCCAAACCCAGTCATTGACATGCCGCAAAGCACCCCAACTCAATGTCGGGCGCGCAGGCTCAGGATGTAGCCCACGACTTGCTCCTGCATCTCATCGGTGAGTTCAGGGTTTGGCATCCGAAACGGCTCGCCAGCGGTTTTGTGTGTGGCCGAAATGAACCGGCGCAAAGTGTCAGCCGTTGCGGTCGGTTTGTTCGCGATGCTCTGAAAGCTCGGACCCGGGTTGCGCAGGATCGGCGCATAGGCTTGGTCGGCGGCAACGACGTGGCACGCGGAGCAGACGCTCGCCGCAATCGCACGACCGCGCATGACATCCTGATCGAGCGGCACCTGGGCCTGTGCGGCGAACACGATGCTGCCGAAGAGGATAATCCACCCTGGTTTTGCCACTGCAAATACCCTCAGCAAGGCTCGTAGTGTCCGTCGCATCCTCGGCGATCGTATTGACGCGCATCAAACCGAACACCGCCCGATCCTGTTTTGATCTCATCCGCAATGCAGGCGAGGTTGGCATGTGGGTATTCGGAGTGCTTGTGGTCGGCGTCGTGCTCTGCTCGGGGTCCGTTTTCGCGGCGGATGTGCAGCGCGGCAGGGACATCGCCGAGCACCAATGCGCGGCTTGCCATCAGGTCGCTTCGCATCAGCGCAACGAGCTGGCGGATGCACCGCCGTTCGAGTTGATAGGACGCAAGAACGGCTTTGATGCGGCCGCTCTGGCGTTTGCTTTACTGGAACCGCATCCGAAAATGAACTTCTCGCCAAGTCAGCGAGATGCCGCAGACGTGTCCGCCTACATCAGCACATTGGCGAGATAATCATGTGGCGCGGCATCCTGATGACGGCTTTTCTGGTAACGGGAACAGTGCCAACTGCGCTCGCAGATCCTGTCTCGGCAACTGACGAGCAACCAAACCGGATTCGCATCGAATACGGAGAGGCAAAAACGCCGGAAAATCGCGCCGTGCTCAAGATATTGCAGGAGCATCGGGCGCTTGAACGCTTCCAGGAGATTTTCAGCCCGTTCCGCCTGCCCGTCGAGCTCACACTGCGGCTGAAGGATTGCGACGGCGTTTCGAATTCCTGGTACGAACGTCCAACAGTGACCATTTGCTACGAGTACATCGAAGATATTCGTAAGAACCTGCCCGCCAACAATAAGCCGGAGGACCCGGTGTTTGTCGGGATTTCGTACCGTGACGCCATGTTTGGTCAATTCTTCTATGTGGTGGCGCACGAAATGGGGCATGCGATGTTCGATCTTTTGGATGTCCCGCTATTCGGTCGCGCGGAGGACGCCGCCGACGGGTTTGCGACCTACATGATGCTCGACCTCGGCAAGGACGAAGCGCAGCGCCTCATTCTCGGGGCGGCGTATTCGTATCGGGAATACGTGAAAAATCCCCGCGTCTGCGTCCCACTGATTGCATTTGCCGATGCACATTCGGCGCCCATGCAGCGCTTCTACAATTTGCTCTGCATTGGATATGGCGCCAACCCTACGTTGTTTTCCGATTTTGTGAAAAAAGGCTTTCTGCCCGAGAACCGTGCTGACAGCTGTCGAACCGAATACAATGAAGTGAATTTCGCGTTTCATCAGGTGATCGCCCCGCATTTGGATCCGAAGCTCGCCAAGCTGGTGCTGGATAAGACCTGGCTTCCGCCGCAGGAACCGGGTCCCTCAACCCCCGTGTCGCTGCGCGATACGCGACATTCGCCCGGCGAGTATTTCAATATGTGCGTCAATTTCAGCCTGCCGTTGGGAAATGCTCGGGATTGACGCATCGATCTCGCGGCTGACCCTCCAGTGAATTGAAATATCGGCGTGGCCGGACTATCCCATCGATTCGACAGATCGAATGGGTCATCCCCTGAGCACCGAGCCAGCTACGAAGTCCGGATCGCTCGCCTCGCAGACGTCCGGCTCCCCGTGGTTTACGGCGCTGCTGCGCCCGCTGCAGGCTTTCCACCTGCTCTATCTGCCGTTGATCCTCATCTATTTCGCCTATGGGGCGTCGGGGCTGATCGATGTGACGCGGGATCTGTGGATCAAGGAACAGCTGAGCCTGAGCCCAGCCGCCCTCGCCGGCATCGGCGTCTGGCTCAACCTGCCATGGACCGTGAAAATGGTGTTCGGCGAGCTGGTCGACAGCGTGCCGATCTTCGGGTCCCAGCGCCGGTCCTACGTCCTGATCGGTGCGGCCGTCATGGCGTCCGGCATGGTAACGCTCGCCGGCGCGGCCGGCGGCTGGCTTGCATTTGCGCGGCTTGATCACCTCTATGTTCTCGGCGCGCTGCTCATTGTCATCGGCACGGTGATTCAGAACGTGGTCGCCGAAGCCATGTCGACCGAGGTGGTCGCACGACGCGACGCGGCTGGCGAGCCGCGACCGGAGGATGAGGTCCGCTCCGACCTCGGGATGGTTCAGGTGCTCGGCAGGCTTGCCCTCTCTGCCGGCATGCTGGCGGTGGCCGGAATTTCCGGCTGGCTCGCAAGTTTCCTCTCGCGCGAGAGCGTTTTTCTGTTGGGCCTGATCGTTCCGGCGCTCTCCGTGATCGGCGTGCTGGCTGTTCCGTTCGAGACGCGCGAGCGACGCCCAACCGATTGGCGCATTCTCGGTGGCGGCGTCGCGCTGGGGGCCGTGATCCTGCTGTTGGCGCTTGGCTCCGTCCCGTTCAGTCAGGAGCTCATCTTCGTTCTATCAATGGGCGTCGTCTGCACGATGCTGGTGTTCGTCACGCGCGACCTCGACCGCGCCACACGCCGATCCATCCTGTTCAGCAGCATCATTATTTTCGTGTTTCGTTCGGCACCGACGGTGGGCGACGGCTATTTCTGGTGGACACTCGACGTGCTCAAGTTCGATCCGGCCTTCTACGGCACGCTACGCCAGGTGGGAGCAATCCTCGCCATCGTCGCCATGTGGGCGCTGAGTAAGGAGCTGACGGAATATTCCGCAACCAAAGTGCTGTTCTGGATCACGATTGCCGGCACCGCGCTCTCGCTTCCCAGTATCGGGCTGTACTACGGGATATATCATTGGACCGAAGCGATGTTCGGCTTCGGCGCCCGGACGATCGCCCTGATCGACATGGCGACGGCCTCCCCGTTTGCCCAGCTGAGCATTATTCCCCTGCTGACGCTGATCGCGTTCTACGCGCCGGCCGGCCATCGCGCGACCTGGTTTGCCCTGATGGCTTCGCTGATGAATCTCGCGCTGGCAGCAGGCCAGCTGGAGACAAAATATCTTAATCAGATTTTCGTCATCGCGCGCGGCCAGTACGCAGCGCTCGGGCACCTGCTGATCGCGACGACAATAATCGGCTTCGTTGTGCCGATGGCGGCTATTTTGCTGTTTGGGCGTCGCGTCTAACCACTACATGGGAGCCGTGTGACGAGCCGGAGCTCGTCAGTTTCGGCGCCGAACGCCGTATCCACCGCGCGTGCGTGATGCGTCGAGGCAAACGGGATCGGGAAGTTCATGTGTGCTCTCAGCTCGCGACCACAGCCTCGTAGATATCGTCCTCCTGGGCGATATGGATGCGCACCAACGCTTCGATTGCCTCGATCACCCGCTGCGCATCGCGTATCAGATAGCGATCGATCTTCTCCAGCGGCAAATCCTCCACCAGGCGCGCCAGCAGCCGCGCCAGATGCAGGATTTCGCGGTGCGCCCGGCTCATGGCGGACAGGCCGTGGTCCTGCGCCAGCGCACGCGCAATCTTTGGATAGACGCTGCCCTCGTCCTCACGTTCGTGGGCAACAACCTCACGCTGAACGATCATGTTTGCTTCGGTCACGAGCGCACTCGCGCGATCGGGCTCCGCATCGTCGAGCGCGTCTGCGATTGAGCGCAGGCGGTCGAGCCCGTGACCGAGCTGGACGTGGTCATGGTGCAACTCGCGGCCGGTGGCGGCGGGGATCTGATGCCGCACATGTTGTTTCCCCGAACGGAGCGCTCGCAACGCATTGAGGATCACGGCCACATCGATCACCTCTTGCACGAGTGCCGCCGCGACCGGCGCCAGCCACCCAACGGACGCCGCGAGCATCGCCAGCAGCGAGAGGCTCATGCCGGCTACAATGCTCTCCAGCGCAATACGGCGCGCACGCTGGGCAATGACGATTGCTTCGCCGACGCGATCCAACCGATCTGCCAGGATCACAACATCGGCGGCTTCCGACGACGCGCTGGCGCCGCGCGCCCCCATGGCGATGCCGACGTCGGCGGCGGCCAAAGCGGGCGCATCATTGATTCCATCGCCCACCATCCCGGTCGGATTGAGCCGCTGCTCACTGCGCACCGCATCAACCTTGTCGGAAGGAACGCGATCCGCCAGCACGAGATCGAGATCAAGCGCCGCCGCGATGGTCTGCGCCGCCGCGGCCCGGTCGCCGGTGATCATGCCGATGCGTGCGACCCCGGCTGAGCGCAGCATCCGGATCGCATGGGGGGTGTCGCGTCGCAGTTCGTCGGCCAGCAGCAGCGCCCCGATCGGTTGCCCGTCGATCGCGACAAACACCACCAGGGCAGAGCGCCAAGACGCGCGCCGCAGCGCGCGCAGCGCCCACGCATCAGGTTGCCGGTGCACGAAGATATTATCGTAGGACCCCGCGCTGACACGCGTGCCGCCGACAAGGCCCGTGAGGCCGGAGCCTGCCGCTTCCTGAACCTTGCCAGGCATCTCCAGTTGCAGGCCGCGTTCCCCGGCCGCCGCCACGATCGCCGCGGCAACGACATGATGCGACGCTTGCTCGAGCGAGCCCGCGAGCTGCAGCACAACGTCGGGATCCTGGTCGGGCGCGACTTCGATCGACAGCAACCGCGCGCCGCCGACGGTCATGGTTCCGGTCTTGTCGAACAGCACCGTGTGGGCACGCGCCAGCGCCTCAAGCGGAGCACCGCCTTTGATCAGAATTCCGCGCCGCGCCGCCTGCGCCACGCCGGCAATGAACGCGACCGGCGCGGCCAGAATGAGCGGACACGGCGTTGCCGCGACCACGACCGCCAGGGCGCGAATGATATCGCCGGACAGAAACCAGGCGAGTGCCGCGATCGCGAGCGTCAGTGGCAGGAAGAGCAATGCGTAGCGATCAGCGAGCCGCACGAACGGCGCCTTTGCAGTCTGCGCCGCGTTCACCAACCGCAAGATGCCCGCGTAGGTGCTCTCGCCGGCTGTGGCAGAGGCGATCATTGTGAAGCTGTCGCCGGCATTGACCGCGCCGCTGGAAATCGCCGCACCCCGCAGGCGCGTAACCGGGATCGCCTCGCCGGTGACAGCGGCTTCGTCGATCACGGCGCTGCTCGAATGGACGATGCCATCGACGGGGATGACCTCGCCGGCCCGCACCAGCAACCTGTCACCGATGGCAACAGCGCCGACCGGCACCTCCTCGATGGCGCCGCCAATGTCGCGATGCGCAATGCGCGGTGCTCGCTCGACCAAACTTCGCAAATTGTTTTCGGCGCGCCCGACCGCGATATCCTCGAGCAGGTTGCCGCCCGAATACATCAGCGCAATCACCGCACCCGCGAGCGGCTGCCCTAACGCAAGCGCGCCCACCATGGCGATAAGCGCGATCGCGTCGACGCCGAACCGGCCGGCGAGCAAATCACGCGCGATCGAGACAATGAGACCGGCCGCAACCGGAAGGGTTGCGGCCCACCAGAATGTTTCTGCAAGCTCAGGAAGCCTTGCGAGTTGCGCCGCGAGGCCGCAGGTAAGCCCCGCAATCGCGATCGCGATCAAAGCGCGGCGGAGATTTCGTTGCTGCAGGATGTTGGACAGACCATGCGGGAAGCGCATGACTTAACATCCTGCTCGCGTTCATCTCAGACGCCTCAAGAGGCTTTCGCGCGCGCCTCGCTTTCGTCCGCCGCGGGGATCGCCATTCCCGACATGGGCTCGACCCAGACGAGATGATCTTCGATGCCCTTCACGCCGGGGGTGTTCTCGGCGACGACGTGGATCGCTTCGCGTTGCCGCTCGTCAAGCAGAACACCCCACAAATGCACAGTTCCGTCGCGCACCACGACGTCAAGCATATTGACCGGAGCCCACGGTTGTTTCTGCAGCTCGGCGTAGATCCGGGTTCGAATGCTCGCATCATCTGCCGCAGCAACCGGCTTGGTCTCGCCGACAACGCTCGCCAGCGCGCGCAGCAGGTTGGCACGCGTCACGATCCCGACCAGCTTGCCGCCACGCACCACCGGCAGCCGCTTGATCTGATGCCGTTCCATTTGTTGGACGATGTCATCAAGCGAGGCGTCTTCGGCTACGGTTTGGACGTCGTAGGTCATCACGTCACGAACCTTGCGGCCGCTGGTGTGAACGTACTCATTCGCAAGCTTGCCAGACCCGATGAGAAACTCGATCCAGCGCGGGCGCTTGCGTTGGGTTCCGGTTTCCGACCGCCGCAGCAAATCGCCTTCGGTAACGATCCCGACAAGCGCTCCTCTGCTATCAACAACAGGAAGTCCACTGAACTTGCGCTGGAGCATCAATCGGATTGCTTCGACGATCGACTCGTCCGGCGAGATGGAGACCGGATCAACCGTCATCA
>JAFAXD010000605.1 GCA_019241285.1 Xanthobacteraceae bacterium
GCCATATCGCCACCACTGGCAATCTCGATATGGGTGGGCTTGAAATCGAGATATGGGTCTTTGAGATCTTTGTAGGTTTTTTCCCACGCGGCGCGGATTGCAGCGTGTCCCTTGGCCGCCGGCCCGCTCGGCCAAACTACTGAACCATCCGTTGCATAGAAGCTGACGACTCGGTCGAAATCCTTAGCGCGCGCGGCCTTGGCCCATTCGGCATCGAGCTTCCGGATCGCTTGTTCGTCCTTATGATGGTCTGTGGACATCCGTCGTACTCCCTAATCGGATTGATTGCTATGAAACCCGCTGCGCACGCTTCTTGCTTTTAGTCGCACCGCCTAGCTCGTCGAGAAGCTGAGCGGCCTCCTGCAAATCTTTGGTATCACGCCCTTCTGTAAACCAGTCGTAGACCGGCATCAGGACCTCAATCGCTCGCGCCGAATCACCGCAGCTTGCCAATAACCGCGCCAGCGTCGTTGCGGCGCGCAGCTCCCACGATTTGGCCTGTTGGTGCCGCGCCACTGACAAAGCTTGCTCCAGTGTCGATGCAGCGCGCTCCGGCTCGCCACACAGCATCAGTATCCAACCTTTCAGGCGCAGCACTTCAGCATAGTGCGATCGCTCCTCACCCGCCTCGATTCGCGCCAGGCAGTCCTCGATCACCCGCAAGGCATCATCGAGGTCTCCCGTCAGGGCCATGGCTTCCGCACGCAAAGCGTGGAGATACCAGATCCAAATACGATGCCCCGTCTGCATCAGTCGTTCGATTCCGCGATCGAGCTGCGGCAAGCCCTCGATCAGGCGGCCGCCGCGCAGCCACGCAACGCCACGGCTGATCTCGGCCATGATCTCACCGAGCAAAGGGATGCCATGTTTCTTGCTGGTGAGCTCTGCCTCCTCGGTCCGGTGTAGAAGCTCGTCGGGCTCTCGGAGAAACTCGAAAACTTGCGCCCCAAGCGTCAGCACAAACCCGAGGTCGAAGGGATGGCCTCTGCGCCGCGCATTGGCTTCGGCGGCCTGATAGGCGGCGAGCGCCTGATCAGGATAACCCATCATCCAGAGGTACTGGCCGCGATAGATGCCCTCCCCGGTGAACGGATCAGTATTCGTGAGCGACACCAAATCCCAGTGCCGCTCCGGATCATACAATTCGTGCACCTTGTCGCCGGATCCGCGGGCTTGTTGGAATTCGCCGAGCCAGAATTGGCTGGCCGACGCGGCCCGATACCCGACCACCTTCAGCCGATTGTCATCAAGCTCAGTACCAGCCTCCAGCAGCCTGTCGGCCCAGCGCAGCGATTGCGCGAGCCGGCCCATGCACATGTAATGCACGGCTAGCGCGTTCAGAATCGGTAAATAGGCTGTGTGCTGCTGCAGCGACTGTGCAAGGCGCCACGCAGGTTCGAGAACCTGATTGACCTCCGCTTCGCCCCAACCGCGTTGCGCCACGACGGCGGGTCCCAATGCGGTTCGCAACGAAAGCTCGATGCGGTCGCGCGCTTTCGATGGCCGCAACTTTGACAAGGCAGAGAGCCCGGTGCGCAGATGGGTGACCGCCTCAGACAGCGCGAACCGTCGCAGCGCGGCTTCGCCCGCGCGCAGCCACATCTCCGCGGCGATTCGATTGCGCTCGGCGGCGGTGTGGTGGAAAGCGAGGAGTTCCGGCGCCGTCTCGCGGATTGCCGGCCAGCGTTGCTGCAGCAGACGCGCGACGTCGCGATGCAATTGCTTGCGCCTGCTCTTGAGCAGGGAGTCGTAAGCCGCATCCTGCACCATCGCATGCGAGAACGTGTAGACCGCGTTCGGAATTTCGCCTTGGCAGCTGGCGAGCCCCGATGTCGTCAGGTGCTGCAGACCTTTGCGCAGCGTCTCCTCGCCCATGATTTCCAGTCCGGCAACCAGCTCGTAGCTGAACTCGCGGCCGATGACGGAACCGATCTGTGCGATCTCCTTGCTGAGCGGGGCGCGATCGAGACGGGCCATCAGCGAGTCGCGCAACGTCTCCGGGAGCGCAATCGTGGCCGACGATTGCGCGTAAACATAGCGATCGTCCTGCGCGATCAAATCGCCTGACTCGAGTATCGTTTTCGTCAGTTCTTCCACGAACAGGGGAACGCCGTCGGTCCTCCCGATGATCTGGGCGGCGAGACCCGGCGGCAACGCCTTGCCGCCGACGATATTGTCGATGAGTGAGCTGCTCTGCGCGGCGTTGAACTTGCTCAGCTCCATGACGCTGACCGAGGAATGGTGCAAGAACGAGGCATCGAACTCCGGACGCGCCGTGAGGACAAGCAGGGCCGGGATATCGCTGAGTTGGCCAATGAAGCGATCAAGCAGATCGAGGGTCGTCGGATCCGCCCAGTGCGCGTCCTCCAAGAGGAGCAAAGTCGGTCCGGCATGTGCCTGCGCGCGTACGAACTCGATGAGCACGCGCATCGTCTCTTCTTTGGCAAGCTTGGGGGAGACGAGGATCGCACCATAACGTTCTTCGTACGGGAGCGACAGCAACGCCGCGACAAAGCGCATGTCTTCTGCGGCAAGCCCCAATCGATCCACAGCAAGCGCCTCGATCCGGTTCAGGAGCGTATTCGAGTCTGTCGTTTCGTCGGACAGCAAGGCGCGTTCAATTGCAGACCGGACAGGATAGAAGGCGCTGTTGATGAAGAACAACGAGCACTGAAACAGCAAAGCCAGACGCGTTTCATCGCGCAACTGCTCGCGTAGATCGCGAACCATCCGACTTTTGCCGATTCCAGCCTCGCCCCGCAGAATGATGGCGCGCCCCCGTCCGCTTTCGCGGATCTCGCGCCATGTATCGATCAGGGTCGAAAGCTCCCACTCACGTCCGACAAGCGGAGTGAGCCCTTGTTGGGTTGCAGCCTCGAACCGGCTTTCCGCCCGACCGACACCCAGCACGCGAAAGACCCGCGTCGGGCCGCTGACGCCTTTGAGCTCCTTTTCGCCGAGATCCTCGTATTGAAACTCACCGCCCGCGAGCCGGCGCACGCTGTCGCTCACGACGACGGACCCAGGCTCCGCGATTGTTTGCAGACGCGCCGACAGGTTAAGCGCTTCGCCAACCGCGTTCCGCTCGCCTGGGGCGACGACGACGACACCCGAGGCGATACCAATCCGGACCTGCAGTCGTCCCGCCTTCGGGAAATGCAGCCGCCGCATCGACTCTATTATGTCGAGCGCGGTGCGGATCGCGCGCTCGGCCTCGGATTCATGGGCTAGTGGAAATCCGAAAAAGGCGACAACACCGTCGCCCAACATTCGGAACACATAACCTTCATACCGATTGACGCAGGCCGCGCAGGCTTGTTCGTAGGAGCGAATGATGATCTGCAGCGCCTCGGGATCGTGTTTGTAGGCGAGCTTGGTGAAACCAACCAGATCACAGAACAAAACCGTCAGTTGGCGACGCTCGCCGATCGGAGCCACGACATAACCGCCCAAGTCCGATAGTTTTTCGACAGCCCTCTCTTCGCTCAGCAAGCTGAGAATCCGCTTGCGCGGCCCGAAGGGAATGCCCAATTCCTTCAAATCGGCTTCGGTCAAGACGCGAAGCGTGGTGAGATCGACCTCGTTCTGCTCAAAGATCTGCGTGAATCGTTCAAAGCCGTGTGACTTGAGCCATTCAGCAACCGATGAGATTCTCATGGTGCAGCTTCCCCGCCATTCTGTTCGACCAGAATGCCGTGGCTGACCAGCCAACCGGCAATTGCCATTCCCGAGGCGAATGGCATGCGTCTCGACCAAGATTGAGCAATTTGCGCGAGTGTGAGGCTTGGCGGCAGTCCTTGCAAGAGCGGAGCCAATTCGCGCCCACCCAAGAAAGCCAAGGGGCTCGCCAGGCGCGGATGATGCAGGGCGTTCGCGAGGCTGACGAAATCTCCGCGCAGGCACGGTGTTGGTACGAATTTGAGATCGCGCGACAAAGCGAGGGGTGCCGTCATCGACGTGCGTGCCTCCGCGGCCGGAGCCAACATGAGATCGGGGCCGGGAATCGAAGCTGCACGCTTGCTCCAGAAAGAGTGGTTGTTGTGATTCGCAACCGCGCGATAGTGCTGGCCGGCCCACCGACGATGGCGTTCGAATGAATCTGCAAGTTGCCCGCGATAGAAACTGATTGCCGTTTCGGCCGACTCTGGGCGCCGCAGCAACGTGTTGGCGACGACGGCCCCGGATAGGGCAATCTGAATCGCCTTCTGTACACCGCTGGAGGAAATAGGGTCTATTGCAACCGCCGCGTCACCGATCTCGATCCGGTTCCTGGTGACCGGATTGTTGCTGAGATAGGCGGTCGCGTCGATCGCGTGGGCGGGTACAACAAGCTCCGCCCCGCTGCAATTTTCCATCAGATTGGACGCTTCGAGGAGCCGCAAGAAGCGCTCGCCCAACGTTGCGCCCGCCACGCAACGAAGTTGTTCAGGGTCGATAAACACCAAAGTATTGTAAGTGCCGTCTGGCAGCGGCACGCCCCAGTACCAAGCGTCGCGCCCCGCCTCGATACGAGGCATTGTCGGTAGGCTTGTTCCACGCCAGTAACCATAAACAGCAAGCGTTGATGACCCGACAAGTGCTCGCTGGCGTGTTTGGCGGCGGCCGCTGGCGTCCGCTAAGAGATCAACGCTCAGATCAGTCTGTTTTCTGTCCGCGTCGATGCGCACGCGCCACCGCCCGCCGTCCCAGACTTGCTCCAGGATGCGTGCAGGTTGATAAACGCGCACGCCAAAGTCGCGCGCGCGGCCGAGCAGTCGCAAATCAAACTCACCGCGATCTACCAGAATGCCTTGCTCTCTTTCGTCTTGACGCAGTGTCAGCTCCTCGGCCCACTTGACCCAAACGCCGGACACGCGGGAAAAGGCGGCGCTTTCAATAACGTCTTGCATCTGCGCCGCAGCCAGCAGGGACATGACACCGGGACTAAGGGATTCGCCCAGGTGCCGGCGTGGGAAGCGCGCTCTCTCAATGAGATGGACCTGATATCCGAGATGAGCCAATCGCGCCGCGAACACCGCGCCGGCGGGCCCTGCTCCGATGACGCAGACCTCAGCCATAGCCTCGCGATCGCCCCGCCTGATCAGAGAATAGCCGTGTGACGGCAATCCTCCGACGTCCGAATTGCACTGCTGCACCAACGTTTACCACAACCACGCGAATTCCAATGTAATTTCGGTCACTCGGGTGCCGCGACGTTCTGTCCGCCAGCGGACAACTTTGCGCATATCGGGCACGCAACCGTCGCCTCGAGCGCGCTCCTTCACAATCAACCGGCGAGCTTGCAATCGGCGAGCTTGCACAAAATAACTGGCCAGGGCGCGGCGCTGATCACGATACGATCACGGCAAAGCCACGGCGCGAACTACATCAACTTCAAACCCCTTAGGCTCGCGTGTCCTTCCTTGCCGACGATGATGTGATCGTGCACGGCGATCCCCAGCGGCGCGGCGATCTCGACAATCTGCCGCGTCATCTCGATGTTAGCCGTGGATGGTGTCGGATCGCCAGATGGGTGGTTGTGCACCGAACCACTTTGCAAACTATCCAAATGAGATCACTCATGTTTTTGCCCTGACCTATAACGATAGGGGTCGTGGATTGGGGACGGTTCAAAATGACAAAACGTGATCATCACGGGGAAGCATCCTCTGTCCTCGGAAGCAAGTTTGGAGCCCTCCCAGTCATCGAGTCATTTCGCCACGATGTCTGCTTTGCCCAATAGAGCGGATATCAAGATAGCCCCGCACCGAGTCCGCGAAGTGGCCAAGAACGGACTCATGCACCGCGGCAAATCGGGTCATCGTAGTGCAAGGGGTAAACCGGTGCGCAGCTGTCGCTGAAAATGTAAAGTTGGCGTAACAGACTCGGTAATTGCGCGATGGATTGGCCGATCGGCCCACCCTATTGTCAAACAACGGTGAGTCGAGCCTGCGTGCTCGACAGGTTCTGCAGTTCGTCCAGGAGAGTTTTCGCTTCCTTCAGAGTGTTTGTATCGAAACCCTCAGCATACCAGCTGTAAACCGGTTGCAGAAGAGAATACGCCTCGAGGGGGGAACCTGATTGGCGCAAATGCCTCGCAAGGCTGGTGGCCGCACGCAACTCCCACCAATGCGCGGACTGTTGCTGTGCAATCTTCACCGCGCGTCGCAACCCGGATTCGGCCTGATCCGGCTTCCCCACCTGTAGTAGAATCTCCCCTCGCAAGCGATGCAGTTCAGCTTCAAAAAACCGCTCATTTGTTGTTTCCGTTGCTTGAATAGCCTCGTCCAGAAGCTCTAGGCCAATCTCGGGCTCGCCAAGACTTGCGTGAGCGACAGCGAAATGACCGAGATACAGCGGACGACGATTTTGAGTGTTTGTGCGCTCAATCGAGCCGATGGCGCTTCGCATAAACTCAACTCCCTGTTGGAGATTGCCGCTTCGGGCCAGCAACGCGCCCTGAACGAACCGCGCTCGGTGCTCAAAATCTTCGAGGCAATGCTCGACGCTGTGGGTCAGGGCTTCATTAGCGTGAGCTGCGGCTCGTTGGGGATCGTCCCCCAAGATTCCGAAGAGAGCCTCATTGTCTAAGGCGAAGGCGGTAGTAAAGGAAAGTCCCAAGGCGCGCGCGCGATCAAGGGATTTTCGGGCTGCAGCAGCGGCTTGCTCGGGATATCCAAGGATCAAGAGCGTCCTGGAAAGCGCTGAAGATGCGGTGACTACGTCATCCGCGCCAAACTTTCGGTAAGAGGTGATCATCTCCTCATTGGCAGCGCAAACTTCGAGACTTCGCTCAAGGTCAATGCGCGCATCAACAAATTCTCCCATCATCCAACGCGTTTGGCCCATGAATCGACTGGCTAGGGCCAACATTCCCGGATGATTGTATTGGGTTGCTAGGGATAGGCATCGCTGTGCTACATCGCACGCGGCAATGTGCTCGGCTCGGTTAGAGTGAATGAGGTAGATACCCCAGAGCACCGTCATCTGCTCCGTCGGAGTGCCGCCATCGCCCAGCAAGTCACGGGCGCGCAAGAAAACTCTAAGGGCTTCCGGCGCGGCGTACCCTTCGGTTGCCGAGATCGCTGGGCCAAGCGCCAAGAGAAAGTCAAGTTCTTTGCGGGTTCGCATACCCGACGTGGTTTGAGTTTGCGTCAGCTCTAACCCGCGACGAAGATGTTTGACAGCTTCCGCGTTCGCTGACCGGCTGAGTGCGAGTTTGCCAGACCTGAGCCAGTAGTCGATGGCGCGCTCAACAAGGCCGGCTTCGGTGAAGTGGTGTGCCACGATTTCTGGCTGGCTCGCCACGACATTAGCAAACCTCTCCTCGAGTGTGCGCCCAATTTGACTATGCAATTGCTGCCGTCGCGTCTTAAGCAAGGTCTCATAGGCGGCATCCCGCACCAAAGCGTGTTTGAAGCTGTAGGTCGCGTCAGGTGGCTCACCGTGTCGAAATATCAGTTCGGCATGTTCAAGCTGGCCAAGCGCATCTTGCAATGCGGCCTCGTCCCGGCCGACCACCGCGCGCACCAGGGAGTAGGAGAACTCGCGGCCGATAGCGGCGCCGATTTGGCTGATTTCCCTCACCGGGGCCAAGCGGTCGAGGCGCGCCATCAAGGAGTCTTGAAGGGTCGCTGGGATCGCCAGGGGTGGCAAGGGCCCAGCGAGCCGATATCCCTCCGCGTCCTTAATTAGAATATTCGCTTCCAGCACTGTCTTGGTGAGTTCCTCGACAAACAGTGGGTTCCCATCAGTCTTGGCGACAATCTGTTTCATCACTTCGGCGGGGAGGCTATGCCCGCCGGTCATGCGCCCTACCATGCTCTCAACGTCACAGCGGTCCAGCCGACCGAGCGTCAAAGAGCTGACGTTGGAGAGACCAACCCAGGGCGGCTCGAATTCCGGTCGAAAGGTGAACAGCACAAGCACCGGGAGTTGGGGCACCCGCTCGATAATCAGGTCGAGCAGTTCCAGAGAGGTAGCGTCCGCCCAGTGCGCGTCCTCGAAGAGGAGGAGTATCGGTTGCTGGCGAGCGAGGTTTTCGAATCGATCGAGCAGGGCCGCAAGGGTTTTGCGGCGCTGTTGGGCAGGGCTGAGCGCCAGTGGGGGGTACCGCGTACCGAATGGGATCGATAGCAGCGCCGAGAAAAGCGGCGTCGCCGCCCGAACTTGGGATACGGCTGATGCGAGGAGCGACTCAAGCTTGTCGAGACGTTGCTCAGCGGTATCGTCTGCCTTGAAACCTGCCGCTCTCTCCAACTGTGTAATGATTGGGCGAAGCGCGCTGTCGGTGTGGTAGGGCGAGCATTGGTAACGCAATAGCATGTGCGGCACGCCGGAGATACGCTGTTCAAGAGCGGCCGCAAGGCGAGACTTACCAATCCCTGGCTCGCCCGAGATCAGGACGATCTGTCCTTCACCCTTCCAGGCGAGGCGTTGGCGCTCCAGAAGAAAATCGATCTCCTCATGGCGGCCAATAACATGGGTCAACCCAGAGACGCGCACGGCATCAAAGCGGCTCTCGGAAGCTGATAGCCCTTCGACCCTCCAAGCAGCGACGGGTTCGGCAAATCCCTTGACCTCGTGCTGACCGAGGTCGCGTAGACGGAAGAGATCACCGAGTAGCCGGCGCGTAGAGGCTGCGATGACGAGAGACCCAGGCTCAGCTAAGGCAAGAAGGCGGGCTGCAAGGTTTGGCGTATCCCCGACGACAGCATGCTCCCGCAGAGCACCTCTCGCATTGAGGTTGCCTACGATCACCAAGCCGGTTGCTATTCCAATACGGACGGCGAGCGGTTCGCCCGCGCGCGTCTTGAGCGCGGCGACAGCGGCTGTGATTTCCAATCCCGCGCGCACGGTTCGCTCAGCGTCGTCTTCGTGCGCACGAGGATATCCGAAATAAGCCAGGATCCCATCCCCACGAAACTCAGCAAGGAAACCATCATAGGTCGGCACAATCCGGGCGCAGGCCGCGTGATAGGCATCAATTACAGTCCGCATGTCCTCCGGATCAAGTCGGGAAGATAATGCGGTGGAGCCCACAAGATCGCAGATCATCACGGTCAGGTGACGACGCTCGGCGCCACCATCCCGTGCTACGGCATCCGCCCCAGCTTCTGAAACGAAATCTCCTGGGCTATTGGCGACTAAAGCTCTGATAGCCCTAATGAGGCGTTTTCTGTCACCGAGCGGAATACCAAGCTTTTCGAGGTCGATCTCTGACAGCTCTGGAAGCACATCGCTGTCAATAGCGTGCTCGCGGAATGCTGCCTCATATCGTTCCAGGCCGACGCTCCGCAGCCACCCCCCGAGGTCCATGCTGGCGCTCTAACTCCCGTCGCGGTACTTCTGATTGCCGGGACGATGTCGGCTGGCCGCGAGGCCAAACGTTTCACCCAATGCGATTCAGCAAATACGCCGGTCGAATTGGCAGCGAAATGAGAATACCTAGTTCCGGCCAAATCGAAAGAGATTGACCGGAGAAGCACAATCAGGTCCTCAGCCGAAAGTTGCTAATTCAGGATCAGGGCACCGTGGTGGTAGAACTCGACTCCAACTCGGAGACCTAGGTCGGCATCGAGCGCCTGCGAGTGTATTGGGCGACCTCGTAATGTCCGTCTTGGGGTCAATCGCGGCCTTAGCTGCGGGCTCGTGCGACGTCCGCCCCTCCCCGGCAAGCAGACATGAAGCGGACATTCCTGATCGACTGGTTCGTGCTAGACTCGGCCCTCAACGCGGTTCGTCGCACGTTCGACGACGCGTTGGCGGTCTGCGTCGGGTCCGCTCATCGTCCCAAACTCACCTCGAAAGCGGAGATGCTAGATCGCCAGCTTGGTGCCAATGTAGACATTTTCTCGCGCATTGATCGTCGATCTAAAGTCCATGCAGGACGTACCACCACATCGGCAAGGTCAAGAATGACAGTGGAATGCCGATGCCGACCATCAGGGTGACCAGCGGGGGGTCGAGCTTGTGCTCGATGGCGACGATAGCCGCACCGATCTGCGGCGCCATGGCGGCCTCAAAGATCGTCACTTGCGTCATTTGCCCGGTCGTATGCAGAAGCTTGACCAATACGAACGTGACCAGGATCGGTCCGATAACAAGTTTGAACAGCAGCCCGCACGTGAGAGCTGAAAGGCGCCCGCTGAGGTCGCCCAGGCGTAGTTGATAGCCCACGGACACAAGCGCGAGCGGCGCCAGCGTGCTGCTGAGCCGGCCAAGCAGTTGCGTCACGTCTTCCGGAAACGCGATCGGCCGAAGAAGAAGCGCCAGCACAAGCGCCTGAAACGGCGCGAATTTGATAATCTTGCGGATCACGCTCGAGGCACAAAAGCCGCCAGGCTGGGACGATGAATATGTCGCTGCCACGACGATGCCTAAGGTTGACAGCACCATATAGGTGCCGAGTTGGTCGATGAGGATTCCGACGCCGATAAAGCTGGCGCCGTAAAACGTCTCGATCATCGGCAGGCCAAGAAATGAGGTGTTCGCCAGCGAGCCGGCCAGGATCAAACCGCCGGTCGTTTGCGGAGACCATTGCGCAACCTTGGCAATGCCGATGAACACCAGGAGGCCGATGCAGAAGAGGATCCAAGGTGCCATGACAGGATAGACGAGCGAGGCGTTGATCGGGAGCTCGTGCACATAAAGGAGGATCACCGCCGGCAGCGAGATATGGATGATGAACCCGTTGAGGGCGGCTGGCGCATTGTCGGGTAGCCTGCCGCTCTGGCGTAGGATGATGCCAAAGCCAAAACAAAGGATCAAAAGTGCAATATTGACCATGGCACACCTGCCCGCCTTTGCTTGGCAGGAACGGGATGGGTGACTAGTGCAGCGCGCGCGTTGGCTCGGCAGCAATCGTGTAGCGGACCGTCGCCTGGCAGCGCGTCGTTTCCGTCACACGCCGCCAGGTGTTTTTCGCGTCCTCAATGCGCGCGAACGGGCCGAAGACGCGCTCGGTCCCTTGCACGAGATGCTCGAAATCCAACGTCTCGTATGTGCCGCCGACAACCCAATATTGCTGGGTGATCGCAGGTTCTTGATGCTGGGTTGACATCTGTGCCTCCGTCTCGGTTTGTTTGACTCATTCAGCCGCGACCGATCGAGCACGCTGGCCGAACTGCGCGGCTTCGGTCGATTCCGCCATAGCAGCGGTGTTGGCCGCGGCGCCGGATACGGCCATGTTCACCAAATCGAAGTAGCCCGTGCCGACTTCGCGTTGGTGGCGTATGGCGGTATAGCCGTCCATCTCGGATGCAAATTCAGCTTGCTGAAGTTGCGAATAGGCTGCCATGCCGCGTTCGCGATATCCGCGCGCAAGCTCGAACATGGAATGGTTGAGGCTGTGAAATCCGGCGAGCGTTACGAACTGAAACTTGTAACCCATGGCGCCGAGCTCGCGCTGGAAGCGGGCAATGGTCGCTGCCTCCAAATTGGCGGACCAGTTGAAGGACGGCGAACAGTTGTAAGCCAGCAGCTTACCCGGGAAGTCGCGATGAATAGCGCGCGCGAATTCGCGCGCCTGCTCGAGATTGGGCTTCGAGGTTTCCCACCAAAGCAGATCGGCGTAGCGCGCAAAAGCCAAGCCCCGCTTGATGCAATGCGCGAATCCCGTGCCGGGCTTGAGATAGTGGAAGCCTTCTGGCGTGCGTTCGCCGGTGATGAACTCGCGGTCGCGCTCATCAACGTCGGACGTAATGAGCTTCGCACTCTCCGCATCGGTGCGCGCAACAACAAGTGTTGGCACACCGCAAACGTCGGCGGCGAGGCGCGCTGCATTCAAGTTCCGCTCATGTGCGGATGTGGGAATCAGGACCTTGCCCCCCAGATGACCACACTTCTTCTCCGACGCCAATTGATCCTCGAAATGCACGCCAGCCGCGCCCGCTTCGATGTAGGCCTTCATGAGTTCAAATGCGTTGAGAGGTCCGCCGAAACCGGCCTCGGCGTCGGCAACGATGGGTGCGAGCCAATAGCGTTGCACGCCGCCGTCCGCATGTTCGATTTGGTCGGCACGCCGAAGCGCGTGGTTGATGCGCCGGCAGAGCTCCGGGCCGGAGTTTGACGGATACAAACTCTGATCCGGATACATCATGCCGGCCGTGTTGTTGTCGGCCGCTACCTGCCAACCTGACAGGTAGATGGCTTTGAGGCCAGCTCTGACCATTTGCATGGCCTGGTTGCCGGACAAGGCGCCGAGGGCGGCGACGAACGGCTCGGTCTGCAGCAGGTCCCAGAGTCGAGCGGCGCCGACCTCTGCCAATGTATGACGAACCGGTAATGACCCGCGCAATTGCGCGACATGATTTGGCGTGTAAGTCCGCTCGATGCTGGCGAAACGGCCCTTCGCAGCAGGCGCAACGAGTTCCTCGAATGTCAACATGGCGACCTCCGTGGACATGTCCAACTGCGTTCGAAGGTCACATTATGTTAGGTTGTATAGATCAACTATGACCCGGGTCACACGAGTTATAACAGTTTGATGAGGTTGAGGATTATTGCATGTCTGAGATAGTAACGCGCTACGGAGCTCGGATACACACGGTGATTGTTGAATGGTAACAGCCAGGACAGGTTCAATGAAAACAGCCAGGACAGCCGGTCGAACCGAACGAGGAGCACACATTGGTACATGCTGAGTTGCTGCCGCCGGCCCAACCTCCGCATGCGGCCAACAACTGTGTCCCGATTTCAACGGCGGTGGTTGGGCATAAGCTTTCTGTAAAACAATCACAGCGCTTTCCTAAGATTTCTGCCGGAGCGTAATGATCATCACACAGCGTCGGTGGATCGGCGCGCTATTCTCCTCGCGTTCGGTCTCAGGGGGAGGCATTAATGAGCGCCGTGCTGCGTCAAACTGCAAGTTTCGTCCGGCATTGGACGCGCAGGTTCCATGAGGCTCGGCAGGCCAAGGCTCAACATTTCGTCGACCAACATCGGCGCTTCTGTCGGCCGGACTTTTGAGTGACGCTCCACCTGCGCTGCAGGCCTGCGCGGAAATCTGCAAAGGTCCGATCCGTGGCGCGTCGCGGCCGAAGTTGGAGCCTTCCAACGTTCGAGATAGGTCGAGGGCGGCTCCACGCGAATGATTTCCCGCTTCATGGGGCATACCTTCCTCTGTCTCTCTATGAGAGGTTAGTGCATGCCTGATCGTAGCATCGATCTGTCTGATGCTTCAGGCTCGGTCGAAGTAGTCGTATGTTGTACGAGCCACGTTTGACGATTTAGTGCAATGCATTTGACAATCTGTTTGCAAAACCGATGAATTATTTCCGGCGAGCCTCGGCTTGCTGGGCTATTTGATAGCGTGAATCAGATCAACAGCACCGCCTCGCCGGGACCGTCAGAAACAATAACCTTGCATAGCCCCGGCCTGGTTCCGCGAACCAAGTGCAGGAACGTTACCTCTGTGGGAAGCGTCATCTAGTGGGGAGCGTCACCTATGCAGGAAAGGTCATCTATGAAGCGTCGCAATCCGGGATTGGGACTTTAACCCACTTCGTCGCGAGCCGCTGCGGATAGGCCTTTCCCGGATTGTGGGTCTCCGCGCTTGCGCGCGGTGCCCCTCCCATCCGGGCTACAAGCCGTCATCT
>JAFAXD010000030.1 GCA_019241285.1 Xanthobacteraceae bacterium
GCGGATCATAAAAACTCCTCTAAGGGTTTTTCCGCCCGGCCACGCCGGGGAACTTCTGTTTGAGCCGCACCGCGACGGGCCGAGGCACGAACAAACCGATGTCGCCGCCCATGCTCGCGATCTGCCGCACCAAGGTGGCGGTGATCGGGCGGACCATCGATGAGGCCGGCACAAATACGGTCTGCACGTCGGGCGCCATGGCGGCGTTCATCCCGGCCATGGTCATTTCGTAGTTGAAGTCGGTGTCGTCACGCAGCCCGCGAATCAGCAGGGTCGCGCCGACGCGTCGCGCAGCCGAAACCACAAGGTCATCGAAGGTGACACACTTGAGCTCGCAGCCGGCTTTACCGAGCACCTCCCTCGCCGTCTCCTCAAGCATGGCGAGTCGCTCATCGGCCGAGAACAATGGCGTCTTGCCGGGGTGCACACCGACCGCGCACACGAGCCGTTCCGCCAAGTGCGCGGCTTGGCGCATGACGTCGAGGTGTCCATTGGTGACCGGATCGAACGAACCGGCATAAAGGGCGACGCGGGCCATGGCCGGGTCTAGCCTGCACCGGTTGTCGCTGCAAGGCGCCGCGATCGCGGCCGGCACCCACATCGGCCCGCGAACTGCCAAAAAAGAACAGTTCAAATCAATCGCTTACCGACAAAACGCGCATTTGTGACAGCGGTCACGGCAAAACAGTCCCACCTGATGCCAATTAGAGCTGTCGCGCGGGGCAGAATCTCGAAGTGCGCGACAAGGGGTATACGCCATGTCGAGGATCTTCGGATCGGCCATTTTGGCCGTAGGTGTTGTTTGCGCGCCGGTCATCTTTGCCGAAAAGCCGGACGATGGCGCAGGTCGGCCGCAGACCCGCGCGCTGCCACTCCAGCGGGTCGATGCGAAGCCGTTAAGTGCAGCGTGCGTTCCAGAGAGCGCGTTCTACAACCCCGCCAAATGCGCCTCGCGCAGCTGAGGCGCAAACCCGTCACTGCCTGTCTCAATGAGAGGTGTTAAGCCTACTGACTACCTTCAACAAGGTCGGTCTGGGTTTCAAGGCAGCTTCACTCCCCGCCATTCTCGCCACCTTCCTCGCTCAACCGCTCCACCGAGACCACGCGCTCGCCGTCGGCGGTATTGAACACGATCACGCCCTGCGTAGAGCGTCCGGCGATACGGATATCGTCGACCGGGCAGCGAATAAGCTGGCCGCCGTTGGTGACCAGCATGATCTGATCGGTTTCCTCCACGGGGAATGACGCAACCAGCCGGCCGGTCTTGCGGCGAATCGAGCCGTCCTTCTCGCGCACGTCCATGGCCACCACGCCTTTGCCGCCGCGGCCGGTCGTGCGGTACTCGTAGGACGACGAGCGCTTGCCATAGCCGTTCTCGGAAATCGTCAGCACGAACTGCTCCGCCGCCGACATTTCCACATAGCGCTGCTCGCCCAACTCGATGGCGCCGTTCGCCGCCTCTTCGGCGTCGCCGGCGGGTTCCTCATCGACGCTGCCGCCGCGGCGCACCGCGCTGGCGCGGCGCAGATACGCCGCGCGCTCGTCGGCCGTCGCCTCGACGTGGCGCAGGATTGTCAAGGAGATGATCCGGTCCCCCTCCTCCACCGCCATACCACGCACGCCCATGGAGGTACGTCCCTGGAACACGCGCACCTCGGTCACCGCAAAGCGGATGCACTGTCCGCCGGCGGCGGTGAGCAGCACGTCATCGCGTTCGGTACAAATCTGCACGTCGACGATGGCCTCGCCGTCATCGAGCTTCATGGCGATGATGCCGGATGGGCGCACGTCGACGAAATCGGAGAGCTTGTTGCGCCGGACGGTGCCGCCGGTGGTCGCGAACATGACGTCGAGTTCGCTCCAGCTCTGTTCGTCCTCCGGCAAAGGCATGATGGTGGTGATGAGCTCGCCCTGCTCGAGTGGCAGGATGTTGACCAGAGCTTTGCCGCGCGCCTGGGGCGCGGCGATCGGCAGCCGCCAGACTTTCTGTTTGTAGACCCGCCCATGCGAGGAGAAGAACAACACCGGCGTGTGGGTCGAGGCTACGAACAGCCGCGCGACGAAGTCCTCGTCGCGCGTTTGCATGCCGGCGCGCCCCTTGCCGCCGCGCCGCTGCGCCCGATAGCTCGAGAGCGGCACGCGCTTGACGTAACCGTGGTGCGAGACCGTGACCACCATGTCCTCGCGCTGGATGAGGTCCTCGTCCTCGACCTCGCCTTCCTGCTCGATGATCGTCGTCCGGCGCGGGGTCGCAAACTCCTCCTTCACGGCCCGCATCTCATCCTTGACGATGGTCTGAATGCGCGCACGCGAGCGCAGGATATCGAGATAATCGGAGATCTCAGCCGCCAGCTTGTCGAGTTCCTCGGCGATCTCCTCGCGGCCAAGCGCGGTGAGCCGTTGCAGGCGCAGATCGAGAATGGCCTTGGCCTGTTCGGCGGAGAGCCGATAAGTGCCGCCCTCGCTGATGCGATGACGCGGATCGTCAATCAGCGTGATCATGGCCGCGACGTCGGCTGCCGGCCAGTCGCGCCCCATCAGGGCTTCGCGCGCGGCCGCCGGATCGGGCGCGCCGCGGATGATGCGAATGATTTCGTCGATATTGGCGACAGCGATGGCGAGACCCACCAACACGTGCGCGCGTTCACGCGCCTTGTTGAGCAGGTACTTGGTGCGCCGCGAGACCACCTCCTCGCGGAAGTTGATGAACACGAGTAGCAGGTCCTTGAGCGACATGACCAGCGGCCGGCCGCCGTCGAGCGCCACCACGTTGGCGCCGAAGCTCGATTGCAGCGGTGTGAAGCGGTAGATCTGGTTGAGCACCACATCGCGCTCGGCATCGCGCTTGAGCTCGATCACCACCCGATAGCCGTGACGGTCCGACTCGTCGCGCAGTTCGGCGATGCCCTCGATCTTCTTCTCGCGCACCAGCTCACCGATGCGCTCGACCATGGCGGCCTTGTTAACCTGATAGGGAATTTCGGTGACGATGATCGCATCGCGCCCGCGCAGGGTCTCGAACTCGACCTTGCCCCGCATCACGATCGAGCCACGACCCATGTGATAGGCCGCGCGGATGCCTTGCCGACCGAGAATGATGCCGCCGGTCGGAAAATCCGGTCCGGGCACGATCTTGATGAGATCATCAATGGAGAGCGCCGGATCATCGATCAGCGCCGTGCAAGCGTCGATGATCTCGCCGAGATTGTGCGGCGGAATGTTGGTCGCCATGCCGACCGCGATACCGCCGGCTCCGTTGACCAACAGATTTGGAAACCGCGCCGGCAGAACCACCGGCTCTTGCTCATTGCCGTCGTAGTTGGGTTGGAAATCGACGGTATCCTTGTCGATATCGTCCAGCAGTGACATCGCCGGCCGCGCCAGCCGGCATTCGGTGTACCGCATGGCCGCCGGCGCATCGCCGTCGACCGAGCCGAAGTTGCCCTGGCCGTCGATCAGCGGCAGGCGCATGGAAAAATCCTGCGCCATGCGCACCAGCGCGTCGTAGATCGCCGAGTCGCCGTGCGGGTGATATTTACCCATCACGTCGCCGACGACGCGCGCCGATTTCACGTATTTGCGGTCCGGATAATGGCCCTGCTCGTGCATCGAGTAGAGGATCCGGCGATGCACCGGCTTAAGGCCGTCGCGCGCATCGGGGAGCGCCCGCGCCACGATCACGCTCATGGCGTAATCGAGATACGAGCGCTTCATCTCCTCGGTAATGGAGATGGGCCGCACGTCGGAGGGACCGCCGGGTTCTCCCGGGTTCTGGTTATTGGAATCGGACATCGAACTGGGTCAGGTACCGTTTTTCGGGTCGGCTTTTGGGGCTGGGAGCGGGGCCAAAATCTTGGCCGCGGACGACGAATTCTTGTAGCCGATCCAGCCCGCAAACGCCATCCAAAAGCGCAGTATGCACATATGATTTAATGAATGAT
>JAFAXD010000232.1 GCA_019241285.1 Xanthobacteraceae bacterium
CTCCTTGAGGAGCAAGCATATGAGTGCTGCGAAGTACGTCATTCCAGTGCCCGCGCAGCCGGCCATCGCGATCGCCGGATCGAGCGAGTTGTTTCCGGTGCGCCGCATCTGGTGCGTCGGCCGCAATTACGAGGAGCACATCAAGGAGATGGGCCACGACGTGCGCGATCCCCCGTTCTTCTTCGCCAAGCCGGCCGACGCGGTGGTGCCGGACGGCACAACCGTGCCCTACCCGCCGATCACCAAAGACATGCATCACGAGGTCGAGCTGGTGGTGGCGCTCAAGAGCGGCGGCCGCAACATCAAGCTCGCCGATGCGCTCGACTGTATCTGGGGGTACGGCGTCGGCATCGATCTCACGCGGCGCGACCTGCAGATCGCCTCGCGCGACATGAAGCGGCCCTGGGAGATCGGCAAGGCATTCGACGCCTCCGCGCCGTGCGGCCCGCTGCAGCCGGCTGCCAAGATCGGCCACCCGAGCAAGGGCAAGATCGTGCTCAAGTGCAACGGCAAGGTCCGCCAGGACGGCGACCTCGCGCAGATGATCTGGAACGTCCCGGAGGTGATCGAAAAGCTTTCCGAGCAGGTCGAGCTCGCCGCTGGCGACATCATCATGACCGGCACCCCGGCCGGCGTGGCCGCGACCGTCGCGGGCGACAAGCTCGAGTGCGAGATCGAGGGCGTCGGCAAGCTCACCGTCACCATCGGCCCGCCGGCGAAATAGCCGGCGACGCATAGATGACGTTCTCGCGCATAGATGACGTTTATCTCCATACATGACGTGTGCGGCCATCCTTCGAGACGCACGCGCAAGCGTGCTCCTCAGGATGAGGGCTGCGGAGAGCAGCGGCGCTTCAACAATCTCAGACCCTCATCCTGAGGAGCTCACGCGCGACAGCGCGTGAGCGTCTCGAAGGATGGCCGCACGTTCTGATTCACTTGTCAAACAGCCCGACGCAGACACGCGCCAGCGTCCGGCTTCGAGCAATGAGTTTGCTTATTGCCTTGTCAAGACGGATCAAATGATCGCAAGCACCACCGCGATCACAAAAAGTACCGCCGCCCCGAACAGCAGATCATCGCCATTGAGTGACCACATGACACCGCCTCCCGCTATGGCAACACAACAGGAGGCGGCCGGTTCGGCAGTCGACTTAATTCGCTTGCGGTGATGCAAACCGGCCACAGTCGGTTTGATTGGAGGCGAAATTGACCGTCAGGCGCACCGGTAGTATTGGCGGTGTACCCAACCCGTCTTGTTTATTCCGCCCTTCCCGGTCAGATGGATACCGTGCGGAACGGCTACACAATTTCGTCCCGGAATGGGCTGCGATGATTGTACGTGGCGGTGGCAACCAAATCGATCGCAGCTGATACGCGGGCGGGCACCTCGGCCAATTTGCAACCTTACCGATCACGGGTCGGAATTCGGCTTGATCACGTATTTTTCTCAGGCCGGGTGCGATTTTGCCCTGGCTTCAACTTTGTAGATTCTGCTCCACCTTGGCGGGGGTATAGTGGGATGGTCCGGCTCGCCACAAAGCGTCGGCCAACACAACGGGCCGATGGCATCGAGCGTGCCCGAACGGGAGGAAATTATGAAACAGATCGCCTTCATGGGCGGCATCGCGGCGATGCTTGCTGTCGCAAATGCCGAGACCGCGACGGCGGCAATGACACGGCAGCAAGCCTGGGCGCGCTGTACGAAAGCTGTCAATGCCACGGAACCAAGGACGCCGACCAATGACGTCCATCGAACGGCGCAAATGAAGGCATGCCTCGCCCGAATGGGCTACCCGCACGGCTGACGGGAGTTAGGACTTCAACTATCGCCGGATGGGCGGAGCGTAGCTCGGCGGCGGAGGATAGGGCGAATACCACGGATTCGGACTGCAGCTTCCTCCGTTGCCCCACATGGTGGCCAAACATTGCTTGAATGAAACAAAGCCACAGCTGCTGGCGCCGTATCCGCCCTTGCCGCCGCCGCCGTAATTCGCGCACCAGGGATAGATCACCATCGCGCTGCTGGGCTGGATACTGGCGGCGAGCATCAGCCCGACCGCGACGATGAGACTTGTTGCTTTGAGCATGCGCAAGGAAGCCTCCTTGAGCTGTTTGGTTTCAGGGCCGTTCTGTTCGCATCCCGAGCAGCGGCGCGCTCGCGCGATCTCGCGCTTGCCGATGTGAACCCGCTGGCACAAGGCTATCCGGCTGCGCGCCCGATGGGCAACACGGCGGATTTCAATTGTTTGAGAGGTGGCGTGCCTAACTGCGTAACCGCACGCGGCCGAAAATCTGAAATATCGGCCTCGATCTACGGGCTACAGAACTACAAATAGAATGGAGCGGGATGGTTCAAACAGCTCATCCCGCTCCGAAGTCCGAATTACTGGATCAGCCCTTCCGCCTTCATGGCTTCCTGCACTTTCGGGCGGGCGGCCATGCGGTCGCGGAACGCCTTCAGGTTGGGATAGGCGTCGAGCGAGATGTTCATGCGCTGCGCCCAGGTGGCGATCACGAACAGGTAAGCATCGGGCACGCTGAAATTGTCGCCCATCAGATAGTTCTTGCCAGCGAGCTTCTGGTCGACCCACTTGAGTCGCGCCTCGATGGTCTGGCGGGCAATCTCCTTATAGGCGTCGGGCGTGGTCGGGCGGAACAGCGCGCCGAAGTTCTTGTGCAACTCGGAGGTGATGAAATTGAGCCATTCCTGGACCTGGTAGCGCTCCTTGCTGCCGGTGGGCGGAGCGAGCTTCGCGTTCGGGACTTGGTCGGCGATGTACTGTACGATCACCGGGCCCTCGGTGAGCACAAAGCCATCGTCGGTCTCCAGCGTCGGCACCTGACCCTTCGGGTTGATTTTGAAGAAGTCACCGTTCTCCTTGATCTTCTTGTCGCGCAGGTCGACCTGGACGAGATCGACCGGCTGCCCAGCCTCACGCAGCACAATGTGGGGGGAGAGCGAGCACGCGCCCGGCGCAAAATAGAGCTTCATCGCATAACTCCTTGATCGTCTCTGCGGGAGCGCGGCGGAATCCTGCCCCCGGCGGGGGGTGATATAGGCTTTTTCGGGCGGTGGGGACACGGGTCTTTAACTTCCCCCTTGTGGGGAGGGTTAGAAACCTCACAGCCCCAGATAGGCCTTGCGCACGCGGTCGTCGGCGAGCAGTGCGTCGCCCGCGCCCGAGAGGGTGGTGCGGCCGTTCTCCAGCACGTAGGCGTGGGTCGCGATCTTCAGCGACACCGCGACGTTCTGCTCGACCAGTACGCAGGTCAGTCCCTCGCGGTTGAGCTCGCGGATGGTTTTCAGCACCTCGTGCACGATCGCCGGCGCGAGCCCGAGCGAGGGCTCATCGAACATCACGAGGTCGGGCGCGCCCATCAGGCAGCGGCCGATCGCAAGCATCTGCTGCTCGCCGCCGGAGAGCGTGCCGGCCGCCTGGCGCGCACGTTCCTTGAGGATCGGAAAGAGCGTGAGCGCGCGCTCATAATTGCGCACGCGATGCGCATAGGCGCGCGGCACCATGGCGCCCATCTGCAGGTTCTCGGCCACGGTCAGCGTCGGGAAAAGCTGGCGGCCCTCGGCGACCTGGCCGATGCCGAGATTGCAGATGCGGTAGCTCGGCCAGCCGGTGATGTCGGTCTCGCGAAAGCGGATGCGGCCGCGTGCCGGCCGCAGCATGCCGGCAATGGCGCGGATCAGCGTGGTCTTGCCGGCCCCATTGGCGCCGACAATCGCGACGATCGCGCCCTCAGGCACGGAAAGATTCACGGCGTCGAGCGCTTGCGCGTCGCCGTAGAAGACGTCCAGGTCCTCGACGGTGAGCATCACAGTTCCTCGGCGGTGCAGCAACGCGTATCCCGGACGCGGCGCGGCGCGTAGCGCTGCGCCGCAGATCCGGGATCGTTCGAAGGCCGGTGTTTGTGGCGGTCCCGGGTCTGCAGCGCATCACTTCGTGCTGCGCTGCGCCCGGGACACGCGGTGGGATTCAGCATCACAGTTCCTCGGCGCCGAGATAGGATTTGATCACTTGCGGATCGCGCACCACCTCGGCCGGCGCGCCCTGCGCGATGACGGCGCCGTGGTGCAGCACCAGCACGCGCGTCGCCAATGCCATCACGGCGCGCATCACGTGCTCGATCAGCACAATGGTGAGGCCGCTGGTGCGGTTGAGCTCGGTCATGATCGCGACCATGCGGTCGACCTCGGTCGGACGCAGCCCGGCCATGACCTCGTCGAGCAGCAAGAGACGCGGCTGCGTTGCGAGCGCGCGTGCCACCTCCAGGCGCTTGCGGTCGGGGAGCGTCAAGCTCGCGGCACGCTGATGGCGTTGATTGAACAAATCGAGGCGGCGCAGCACCTCCTCGGCGCGGGCGCGCGCGTCCTCGACCGAGCGGTGGTGCAGCAGCGCGCCGATGATGACATTGTCGAGCACACTCAGCCCCGGGAAGGGCCGCACCAGCTGGAACGTGCGGCCGATGCCGAGCCGGCACACCTCGTCGGGCGGGTGTCCGTCGATGCGCTCGCCGGCGAATGCGATTGTTCCGCCGTCGGGACGAAATACACCGCAGATGGTGTTGAACAGCGTCGTCTTGCCGGCGCCATTGGGGCCGATGATGGCGAAGATGTCGCGTTCCATCACGTCGAGGCTCACGTTGCCGACAGCGAGCAGCCCACGAAAGCGCTTGCTCACGCCGGCAACCGACAGAAGCGCACTCATTGGCGCGTCTCCAGACCGAGCTTGCGCGCGACCCAGGGCCACACGCCCTCCGGCATCACCATGACCACCAGCAGGAGGCAGAAACCATAAAACACCTGTTTCGCCCCCGGCAGGTCGACGCCGATCAGCCCGAGGATTTCGGTCAGAGTCTCGGCGAGACCGGTGAGCAGGAATGCGCCCAGCACCGGGCCGAACAATGTGCCGACCCCGCCGATGAGCGGCCCGAGAATGATCTCGATCGAACGGCCGATGCTGAACACCTGCTCACCAAACAAATTGTTGTAGTAGAAGGCGTAGAACATCCCGGCGAATGATGTGAGGCCGGCCGAGATCACCACTGCCGCCATCTTGGTGCGGAAGGTCGCAATGCCGACCGCACGCGCGGCGTCCTCGTCCTCGCGCACGGCCTGCCAGAAATACCCAAGCCGGCTTCCGAGCAGCCAGCGGCAGAGCAGAAAAGCCAGCACGGTCATGGCCAGGATCAAGTAATAAAACATGATCGGGCGACCGCGCAGGTGCCACAAATCATTCTGCGTATAGGTCGCAACCGGCAGGAACAGGCCGCTCGAGGCGCCGACCCAATCCCAGTGGTCAAAGCCGATGCGCGCGAACTCCGCGAACGCGATGGTGAGAATCGCAAAGTAAGTGCCGGCGACGCGAAACCGGAACGCCAGGAAACCAATCACCGCGCCGGCCGCCATGGCGATCGGCACGGATACCAGCAGACCGATCCAGGGCGGCGTGCCGAAGTGAATGAACAGCGCCGCCGTCATATAGGCGCCGATGCCGACATAGAGCGCGTGTCCGAGGGATAGCTGGCCGGCAAAGCCCATCATTACGTTCCAGGCCTGGCCGGTGTAGGCGAAATACAAAATGAGGATGAGAATGCTGAGCAGATAATCGCTGGTGAACGCGGGCGCCGCGATGAGAAGCGCGAGGAGCACCGCAAGAAGGATGAGGCCGCGGCGCGGGATATTGGCCAGGTTCAGCGTGGATAGAAATCGCGAACGCCCAAGCGGGGCGGGTTTTGCTTGCAACGCGTCGACCTGCCGGGTCATGCGCGTTTTCCAAGCAGGCCTTGCGGGCGCAACAGCAGCACGATCACCAGAATCGCGAAGGCAAACATGCTCTTGGCCGATGGCGTGAAGAAGACCCCGGCCATGGCCTCGGTCAATCCAATCAGCACACCGCCGAGCAGCGCGCCAGGGAGCGAGCCGAGCCCACCAGTGATGACGATGACAAAGGCAAGCAGCGTGTAGGCAGGCCCGACCGCCGGCGATACGTCATTGATGACGACGAGCATGCAGCCCGCGGCCCCGACGCACGCGGCCCCAATGCCAAACGTGAGCGCGTAGAGGCGCTTCACGTTGAGCCCGACCACCAGCGCGCCCGTGTAGTTATCGGCGCAGGCGCGGATGGCCTGGCCGATGCGCGTGCCGCGAAAGAATGCGAACAGCAGGGCCGCCACGATCACCGCACCGGCCGCGGCGTAGAGCTTGGGCGCATCGATGATGACCGGGCCAACCTCGTAGCTGTCGAACGCGTAGCTCGTCTGAACGCTGTGGGCGTCCGGGCCGAACGCGATCAGCAGCACATTCACGATGATCAGCGCGACCGCCACCATCAGAATGAACTGGCTATGCTCGGGGCGGTTGATGAACGGGTTGATAAGACCCGCCTGCAGCGCGTAACCGAGCGCAAACAGCACCGCGGCGATCGGCACCAGCATCACCAGCGGATCGAGCTTGAAGGCGGCGAACAGCACAACCGCGATGTACATCGCAATCGTCATCATCTCGCCGTGCGCGAAGTTGACGACGCGCACGACCCCGAAGATCACCGACAGCCCGAGCGCCATCAGACCATAGACCAGGCCCGTGAGTACCCCGCCGACGGCGACGTTGAGATAGAGCGAGAGCGGCACTAGCGCGGCCGCCGAGTATGTTTGCGGGTGGACATTAGGGTTCCCTCTGTTGGTTTTTTACCAAGCTAGCGGAAACCCGCGATCTCTGAAACAGGCTCGGCGCCGTAGGGTGGGCAAAATCGGGAGCCCCTGCCTCGACAAACCGACGGCCGTCGAAACCGATTTTGCCCACCCTGTCGGAGCGTCCGACAGCGTGGGCATTGCGCGGATATGTTTGTGATCGCAGCCTGACCAGCGCACGCGCAATGCCCACCCTACCCCGTCTCACTTCGGTGGGATTTGCACGAAGACCTTGAGCTGGTCCGCGGTGAGCGGCGCATCCAGGAACTTGAGCTTCACGGCATCGCGCATGGCGCCATCGAGATCCTTGAGCTCGTCGCTCTGCTGCGTCGCCTTCGGCTGAAATTCGCTGATCGACTGGCGGATGATGTCGGGCGAACTCTCGATCTTCTTGGCATAGGCCGTGATCGCCGCGGGATCGGCATACATCCAGTCCACCGTCTCGCGATAGCCTTTGACGAAGCGCACGATCGCGTCCTTCTTGCTCTCCAGCGAGCCGGCATTGGCGATCAGCACCCGCACGGTCTGGCCGCGCAGCGAGGGCACGTCGGAGCCACGGGCGATAATGCGGATCTTACCCTCGTTGAGCTCCTTGAGGCCGAACGGCGGCGCCGCCCAGCCGATATCGATCTGCCCGGTCATTACCGAGGTCAGGGTTCCGGGCAGGCCGCCGGTCGCGGTCGGCTTGGCCTTGAGCCCGAGCTCCTCCACGAAGGCCACCACGATGTTGTTGGAGGACGAGCCGCTGGTCGAATAGGCGATCGTGTTCTTGTTGGTCGCGTCCTTGAGCGATTTGATCGGCGAATCCGCCTTGACGTACCAGTAGAGATCGCTTGTCCCGGTGAAGGCCGGAAGAATGACACGCACCGGCGCTCCCTTGGCAAAGGCACGCATGGCGCCGGCAAGCCCGACACCGGCCCCGACGTCAGCGCTGCCGGAGATCACCGCCTGAATGGTTTCGCCGGCGCCGGCGGTGCTGAAGTTCTCCAGGTTCAAGTTGTATTTCTTGAAGATGCCGGCGTCCTGGCCGAGCGTCGGCGCCTGGTTCTCCCAGTTGTTGATCTGGCCGATGGCAATCTTCAGGTTGTCTTCGGCGCGTGCCGCCTGCGCCAAGCTCAGAATAGCGAGCGCGGCGAGCGCAATTGATTTTTTCATCGACGTTTTCCCTTGGTCTGTTTGCTCTTCATTTGTTTGCTCTTGGTCGGTTGCGTCTTGGCCACCGCCTTGCGGGCCGGAGCAGCTTTGCGCGCGGGGGCGGCGCGCTCGCGCGGCGGCATGCCGCCGGCCTTCTCGAGCCGCGTGACCCAGTATTCCCAGGCACGGGCGATCGTGTTGGGTTGCGCGTGCAGCTGGCCGGCCATTTCAATCTCACCCGGGGTGAGCGTGCCGACCTTGCCGATGCGCTTGGCGGCGCTCTGATACTCGGCGTTACGGCAGCTGTAGATGGTGCGGAATACGACCTCGCGCAGGTTGCCGCCGACGACGGTCGCACCGTGCCGGCGCATCAGCACCATGTTGTGGTCGCCCAGGGTGCGTGCCAGCGAGGCGCCTTCCTCCGGCTTGCGCACCAGGAGGTTGGTGTCACCAAACTCGTCCTGGCTGTCCCAGAAGGGCACATGTGCGCCGATGACCGCGCCCAGGTGGTAGACGACGGCCAAAGGCTCCCCCGTAATGCAATACGGCAGGATGTCCGCCGAGTGATGGTGACAGACCGCGTTGACGTCCGGTCGCGCCTTGAAGATCTCGCCGTGGATGACGCGCTCCGAATACATGGGCAGCGGCGGCGGCGTGACCGGCTCGGAATCGAGGTCGAATTCGTAAAGATCGCCCGGCTCGACCAGTTCGGGCGAGCGCGAGCGCGACAGGAAGTACCGATTGGGATTCTCGGGATGGCGCACGCTGATGTGGCCGAACGCATCGAGCACGCCTTCATGCGCGACCATGCGGTTGGCAATCGCGAGCTCGTGGCGGATGTCGGCAAGAGACACGGTCACGGACGTTTCCTCATTGGACGGGTGATGGTGGGTGGCGCAGAAAAGCGAATGCCGGCTGCGTGTGCAAGGGGCTTTTACCCTCCCCCTTGTGGGGAGGGTAGAAACACGGCACGTCTGTGCCTCATTCGACGCGAATCGGCGTCCTCTCAACCGTCATGTCGATACCCTGGATCAGGCCCTGGACTGCAGCCGGAACAGGGCCGGGTGATCCGGCCCGGTGGTGATGACCGCAACCGGCAGCACCGGCTCGGTGCTGGCACGGGTGATGCGGAATTGCTTGATGAGCATCGCCAGGACAAGCGCCGCTTCCGTGAGCGCAAACTGCGCGCCGACGCAAATGCGCGGACCGACCCCAAATGGCAGATAGGCAAACCGGTGCGCCGGCGCGGCGTCGCCGAGAAAGCGCGTCGGATCGAAGGCATCCGGGTTGCGCCAGAGCTTTACGTGCCGATGCAACACGAAGGGCGCCACCATCACCAGTGAGCCGGCCGGAATGTCGACCGCGCCGATGCGGTCAGCGCCGGTGGCTGCGCGCGTGATCGCAAACGCGGGCGGGTAAAGCCGCAACGCCTCGTTCACAACGGCGCGGGTGTATGGGAGCTTGTTGAGCGCCTCGGTCGCATTGTCCGGGTTGAAATCGACCCCCCGCACTTCCTCGGCGACACGCTCCTGTTCAATTGGCGCAGACGCCAGGAGAAAGATCGCCCAGAACAACGCGAGCGCCGTCGTCTCATGTCCGGCGACGATCATCGTGGTCATCTGGTCGCGCAGCTGCGCGTTCGTGAAGGCGGCACCGGTCTGCGGGTCGCGCGCCGCGCGCAACAGATCAAACAAATCGCGTGGCGGGTCGTTCTCGGGCGCGCTCAATCGTGTCGCCATGATCTCGTCAATCAGCCGCAACCAGCCGGCGCGAAAGCGCGCCCGCGCCAGATCCCGCAAGGTGGGGATTTTAACCGGCAGCATCAGGTCGAGCAGATACGGCCGCGCGAGATTTTGCGCATAGCTCGCGATCTGACGGCGCAGCGCGGCGCCATATTGCTGCATCTCGAGCGAGAACATGGAGCGCGCCGCGATCTCCAGCGCCAGGAACTGCGTGGTCGCAAGAATGTCGACCGGGTCGGCCGTACTATTCGTGAGACGCGCAATCGTCTCGCGGGCCGCGCCGACCACATGACGCGCCAGCAGCGGCATGACCCGCGGGGCCAGCGCCGGCGCGATGGTGCGGCGCTGGTGACGCCACTCCTCGCCCTCGCTCAGGAACAAGCCATCGCCGATGATGGGGCGCAGGATGCGGATCGTCGCCGACGTGCGCCGATAATTGGCGATCTTGTCCACCAACAAGTGATGGATCGCATCCTGGCCATTCAACACGAAGCGCTTGCGGCCGAGGGCCGACTGCACCACGACGTCATCCTGATAGGCCGCTTGCGGAAAGATCTCGAGCGCGTTGGTGCGGACCGCCTTGAGGAACCGATACCAAGGCAGATCACCGGCGGGGGCCGGCGGACGCTGCGAGATGAAAGGCTGCGGGTGGTGCACGTTCATGGGTAAACGTTGCTGCTCGTTGGGTGCTGCTCGGTTGTACAAATAGGCCAAGGTTTGCGCAGAGTCCTGCCCGAAAGCTGGGCTCGCCAAATTGTGAGCCGCCCCATAACATCGCCGCCGGTTGGGAAAACGCATGCGAGCATGGTTCGGCCCCGCTTGGCTTGCCGGTATTGCAATCTCGATCGCGCTCGGCGGATCGGCGGCGGCCGAAACCTGGCCGGCGCGCTCGGTCACCGTCATCGTGCCGTTCGGAGCGGGCGGCAATACCGATATGATGGCGCGCCTTGGAACAGAGCATCTGACCGAAAAATTCGGCCAGCCGTTCGTGGTGGAGAACCGGCCGAGCGCCGGTGGCGCAGTTGGGACCGGACAGGTCGCAACCGCCAACCCTGACGGCTACACACTGTTGTTCGCTGCGGCTTCCATGGTGTTGCTGACACCGCAGCTGCAGAAGCTCACCTACGATCCGATGAAACAACTGGTGCCGATCACCAACATCGGCACCGGCACCCAGACGATTGCGGTGCGCCGCGACCTGCCGGTGACGACGCTGCCGGAGTTCATCGCCTACGCCAAAGCGAACCCGGGCAAGCTCAATTTCACCACCGCGGGCACGCAGAACATCAGCCAGCTCGCACCGGCGCTGCTGTTCGCCAAAGCCGGCATCGATCTCGTCATGGTGCCGGCGAAGAGCGGACCGCAAGCGGTCTCCGATCTCATGTCCGGACAGATTGACGTTTATTTCGGCAATTCCTCGGAGCTGCTGCCGCATATCAATAGCGACCGGATCAGGCTCCTGGCCGTCGGGACGCCGCAGCGCCTCGCGGCCGCCCCGGACCTTCCGACCGTGGCCGAGACCGTGCCTGGGTTCGAGTTCTCATCCTGGAACGGCTTTTTCGCGCCGGCCGGCACCCCCGAGCCGATCCTCGCGGCGCTCCGCAACGAGCTCAGCGCGTTCGCCAAGTCGCCGGCCGTGGCCGAGCGCCTCACCAGCCTCGGCATCGTGCCCGGCGGGCTGACCAAGGGCGAGACCGACGCCGTGTTCAAACACGACTACGCGGCATTTGCGGCTGCCATCAAAGCGGCGGGACTGGCGTCGCCCTGAGGTGGCGCGGTTTCACCTCTCCCCGCTTGCGGGGAGAGGTA
>JAFAXD010000039.1 GCA_019241285.1 Xanthobacteraceae bacterium
GAGCGCTCGTTGCGCCGGGGGGATCGCCCCACACTGTTGTTTGCCGCCGACGCAACCGACCCCATCGCGGCCAGCACGGCTATGGGATCGCTCAATGCGGTCATCGCAAGCGCCCTCGTCAATGACCACGCGATTCCCGACGCCACGCCCGGCGCGTTCGAAATTCGCGCCCATGCCCGCTACAATCCGGCCGCCTCGACGGCGCTCAATATCGTGCCCGGCCTGGTCGGCACCATCCTGACCATGACCATGCTGATTTTCACGGCGTTGTCGGTGACGCGCGAGATCGAGCGCGGCACCATGGAGAGCCTGCTTGCCATGCCGATCACGCCGGTCGAGGTGATGCTCGGCAAGATCATCCCTTATGTGCTGGTCGGCTTCGTTCAGGCAGCTTTGATCATCGGGCTGGGTGTCGGAATCTTTGGCGTGCCGGTACTCGGTAGCATCATGTTGCTGGCAGTGCTGTCGACGCTGTTCATCACGGCGAACCTGGCCATTGGCTATACCTTTTCGACCATCGCCGAGAACCAGCTCCAGGCTATGCAGATGTCCATGATGTTCTTCCTGCCGAATGTTCTGCTCTCGGGGTTCATGTTTCCGTTCGCCGGAATGCCTGTTTGGGCCCGCTGGATCGGCGAAGGCCTGCCACTGACGCATTATCTCCGCGTCGTGCGCGCCATCATGCTCAAAGGTGCGGCGCTGGGCGACGTGCGCTATGACGCTGCGGCGCTGTTCGCGCTGATGCTCCTGGCGATGGCGATCGCGGTCCTGCGCTTTCGGCGTACCCTGGATTGAGGGCCGCATCTGCGCATTTCGCATAGGCAGGGCCTGGGCAGGGGGGCTATATGAAGGGCGAACGCCGGAACGAATCCCGATGTCTGCAATGAACAAAAGCATAGCGCCGGATGATGCACGTCACCGAAGCCGCACGATCGGCTTTTTGAACTGGGGCCATCTGCTCGATCATTATGTGCTCTTGATCTATCCGACCGTCATACTTGGACTTCAAGCTTTCGACGGCCGCCAATATGGCGATCTACTCAAGCTGTCGTGGGCGGGCTTCACGGTGTTCGGGCTGTTGGCGCTCCCATGCGGCTGGATCGCTGACCACTGGAGCCGCCGCAACATGATGGCGGTTTATTTCTTCGGCACCGGTATTGCGGCTGCGGCTGTCGGTTTGGCGTCGAGCTTCACGATGCTCGCCATTGCGCTGTGCGCGGTCGGCGTATTCTCTGCGATCTATCACCCGGTGGGGCTGCCGATGTTGGTCGACACGGCGGTCAATCGCGCCCGCACCATGTCCTGGAACGGCGTTTGCGGAAACGTCGGCGTGTCAATCGCGAGCGGCATTACGGCATTCATTGTCGTCGCCTTCGGATGGCGAGCGGCGTTCTTCATCCCGGCCGCGGTGTTCATCGTCACGGGCGCTTTCTATGTCTGGTTCGTACCAGACGAGGGGCGCCGTCGGGCGATGCCAGCGACCGTGCACGACGTCGTGCTCAATCGACGGCTGACGATCACCGTCGTTTCGTTGTTCATGGTGCTGGCGCTGTTCTCGGGACTGGTCTTCAATTGCCTGACGATCACGTTGCCGAAAATCGTCGATGTGCGCATTGGACAGGATGTTCCGATCGCGATGGTCGGCGCCATCGCAACCGCCGTGTTCCTTTGCGGCGCGGTTGCCCAGGTCTCCATGGGCCGGTTGGTCGAGCGCGTTCCGCCGCATCTGGTGATGTCCGGCATCGCCGTCACCCAGCTCGTCGCCATGCTCCTGGTCACCCACCTTACAGGGTGGACGCTGCTGCCTGCACTCGCGCTTGCTGTCGCCGCAATCTACGCCCAGGTCACCGTGGGCGACTTCATCCTGGCGCGCTACACGCCGTCGGCCTGGCGAGGCCGGGTCTATTCGCTGCGCTTCTTTCTAATCTTCACCACGGCGGGGCCGGCCGTCTGGGCGATCGGCCGGCTGTGGGATCGCGGTGGCGCCGATCTGGTGTTGTTTGTGACGGCGGTCATCGCGGCGTTGTTTGCGATCAATTCCCTCGCCATCACGTTCCTTGTCGCCGGTGCCGAGGGACGTCGCACCCCAGCTGCGGTCATTGCACCGGCAGAGTGAAGCCAATTTTCGGCTCAGGCCGGCGCGGCCATGAGGTGGTCCACCCGCGCGCCAGTGCGCTCGTGGATAAGCTCCGCAATCCACTGGCGGTGACACTTGGTCGGATCACGCTCATAGCAGAGAAGACAGAGCCGCTGGCCTGAGCGGGCGAGCGACGTGAGCTCATCGAGCTCCTCGCGCGCCTGCGCGGTTGCGAGGTGCTTCTCGTAGATATCAAACAATTTGTCGATATTGCCGGCGCGTGCCGCGAGCCGGCCTTCCTTGGGCGTGCCCAGGCCGCGCAGATGCAGATATTTGATCCCGCGGTCCCCAAGCCCGGCCGCGAGCTGGCGCTTAGAGAAGCCCGGACGGCGCGACGAGGCGATCGCCCGCACGTCGACCAGCAGATCGACCCGGGCGTGAGCAAGCTCATCGAGCACGGCGGCGGCCGGCGTCTGCTCATAGCCGATCGTGTGCAGCGGAGCGATCTTGGTCACGCGTCCAGTTGCTCGATCATCGCCATGGCTGCAGCGGGCGCGCGTATCTTGCCCTCATGTATGTAGTAGACGAACACGTCGCGCGGCTTCTTGCCGGCCGACGTCGGATTAACGCGCGGGAGATCATCGGGTTCGGCGCCTTTGGCCCACGTCCGGGCGCGTGCCGCCCAGTCGGCAATGGCGGGCAGCGGGTAGGCGGTTTCGATGTCGTCGTTGCCCTTCTGCAGGCGCGCATAGACGAAATCACCCGCCAGGTCCGCAATATTCGGATATTTGGCGTGCTCGGCAAACACGACCGGAACCGAGAATTTGCGCAGCAGCGCGATGAAAGCCGGGGTGCAAAAACTATCATTGCGCACCTCGACCACGTGCCGCAGCGACTGGCCGCCGATCTTTTGCGGCAGCAGTTCCAGGAATCCGCCGAAATCCGCTTCGTCGAACTTCTTGGTCGGCGCGAATTGCCAGAGCACGGGGCCGAGTTTGGGACCGAGTTCCAGCACGCCGGAATCGAAGAACCATTTGATCGAGTCGCCGGCTTCGCGCAGCACCCGGCGATTGACGGTGTAGCGGGGCCCTTTGACAGAGAACACAAAGCCGTCCGGAGTTTCGCGCGCCCATTTGCGAAAGCTCTCCGGTTTCTGCGTGCCGTAGTAGGTGCCGTTGATCTCGATCGCGGTCAGCTTGCGGCTTGCGTAGGAAAGTTCCTGCGCGTGCGGCAGGCCCTTCGGATAGAACACGCCGCGCCACGGCTCGAACGTCCAACCGCCGACGCCGACACGGATCTCGCCTTGTTTGACAGCCATTGCGGCTCGCTCAATCTGATTTGTCCGGCCGCATTATCGCGCCGCCCTCGACCGGGTTCAACCTGCCGGAACGCCACTCGGAGCGGTGCGCGCACCGAGTTCTTGTTCGAGACGGGCAATGTTCTGAAACAGCCGCCGGCTGGTCAGCTTGAGGAAGCTCAGCCCGAACTCGGGGTTCTGGAAATACAATTCCTCAAAACGATCGTAGCTCAGCGATTGCACATCGCCGGTCTCGCGGCAGACGAGCGACTGCGTGCGCCGGCCATCGGGCGATAGCATGCCGAGCTCCCCGACCACAGTTCCAGGCGGAATGTCCATGCCGGTTTCGCTCAATTCGAACCGGCCGGAGTCGATCAGGTACATGGCCTCGGCGATATCGCCCTTGCGAAACAGCGTCTCGCCCGCCTTGATATGCCGGCGGCTCATGAACGGGCGCAGCCAATTCATGTCGATCTCGGCGCCGCGCGCGCGCTCAACCTTGCGAATCAACGTGCGCATCTCATTGAGGCGGTAGAGATTGAGCGGCAGCAGGATGCAGTTGAGCACGAGCGTCGGGCGCACGTCGGCGAGGACCGAGTAGGACAGGAACAGCACGTTTGTCGTAATGGCGATGGTCCGCAGCGGGATCATCGTCTTCATCCACATCTGCACAACGCTCAAGCCTACGCCCAGATAGGCGAAGACTTGCGACAGCGGCATCTGAGCGATCACATCCATTGCGTACCCCGCCTATCCACTTGCGTGCGACTCGCGCGCAGTGTGGCACAAGGGGTTGTCTCAAGTATCGATGATCAGGATTCGGCTATGCCGGCATAGATCGCATTGAGTGGTAACGAAACGCCGAGCGGGGGAACTTCGATCGTAGCATCGCGCCCTGCGACCACAGTCGGCGCTCCCGAAAATCCCGATTTACCGCGCACCCACACCCAGGCTTTGGGCTCGTCTTGGGTAAGCACGATGTAAGCGTTCAGCGGTAGTAACCGCAAATACTCGGCTGGTTTGTCGCCAAGGTCGACAGTGACACTTGAGGGCGACAGCACCTCCGCGATGAGGACCGGATGTTTGGTGGTTAGGTCGGAAGCATCACAGTCTGCGCGATCCACAACGACATCCGGATAACGCAAAACGTCGGGACCTATCTCGATACCGAATTCCGCGACGACGCTGCATTGTGTTGGATCAAGCTGGTCATGCAGCGAGACGATAAGATTTGTGACGATCTGGCCGTGTGCGCGCGACGCGCCGATCATCCTAACGACGCGTCCGTGCAGCAATTCGTAGCGCTCTTCCCGTCCTCGAACCCAGTCGAAGAAGGCGCGTTTGTCCAAGTGAATCGGAAGCTGGACGTTCATGGCTATCTCTCGCGCCCAGTATAGTCACATCCCGGCATAGAAAAAGGGCGCGGCTTGTGCCGCGCCCTTCGTATTTGCTTGGTTAGCGAGGTTGGATCAGAAATCCATTCCGCCACCGGGCGGCATGGCCGGAGCCGGGCTCTGCTTCTTCGGCAGCTCGGCGACCATTGCCTCGGTGGTGATGAGGAGGCCGGCGATCGAGGCCGCATCCTGCAGGGCGGTACGCACCACCTTGGTCGGATCGATGATGCCCTTCTTCACCAGGTCGGCGTACTCGCCGCTCTGGGCGTCGAAGCCATAGCCGTACTGATCCTTCTCCAGGATCTTGCCGACGATGACCGAGCCGTCCTCGCCCGCATTGATGGCAATCTGGCGCGCCGGATGCGACAGAGCCTTGCGCACGATCTCAATGCCGGTCTTCTGGTCCTCGTTGCCGGAGCGCACTTTCTTGAGTGCCTCAGTCGCGCGCAGCAAGGCGACACCGCCACCGGGCAGAACGCCTTCCTCGACTGCGGCGCGGGTCGCGTGCATGGCATCATCCACGCGGTCCTTGCGCTCCTTCACCTCGACCTCGGTCGCGCCGCCGACACGGATCACCGCGACGCCGCCGGCGAGCTTCGCCAGCCGCTCCTGCAGCTTCTCGCGATCGTAGTCGGAGGTGGTCTCCTCGATCTGCGCCTTGATCTGCGCGATGCGCGCCTCGATGTCGGCCTTTTTGCCGGCGCCGTTGACGATCGTGGTGTTCTCCTTCTCGATCATCACCTTCTTGGCGCGGCCGAGCATGTTCAGCGTCACGTTCTCGAGCTTGATGCCGAGATCTTCGCTGATCGCCTTGCCACCGGTCAGGATCGCGATGTCCTGCAGCATGGCCTTGCGACGATCGCCGAAGCCCGGTGCCTTCACGGCCGCAACCTTGAGGCCGCCGCGCAGCTTGTTCACCACGAGGGTGGCGAGGGCTTCGCCTTCCACGTCCTCGGCGATGATGAGCAACGGCTTGCCGGTCTGCACCACAGCCTCGAGCAGCGGCAGCAGTTCGTTGAGCGCCGACAGCTTCTTCTCATAGATGAGGACGTAGGGGTCCTCCATCTCGGTGCGCATCTTGTCGGCGTTGGTGACGAAGTACGGCGAGATGTAGCCCCGGTCGAACTGCATGCCTTCGACCACGTCGAGTTCGGTCTCAAGCGACTTTGCTTCTTCGACCGTGATCACGCCCTCATTGCCGACCTTCTTCATCGCCTCGGCAAGGAAGCGGCCGATCTCGCTGTCGCCGTTGGCCGAAATCGTGCCGACCTGGGCGATCTCGTCGTTGGAGGTGACCTTCTTGGAGTTCTTCTTGAGATCTTCGACGACGGCCTCGACGGCAAGATCGATGCCGCGCTTGAGGTCCATCGGGTTCATGCCGGCGGCCACCGCCTTCGAACCTTCTTTCACAATCGCCTGCGCCAACACGGTCGCAGTGGTGGTGCCGTCACCGGCGATGTCTGAGGTCTTGGACGCGACCTCGCGCACCATCTGGGCGCCCATGTTCTCGAACTTGTCCTCAAGCTCGATTTCCTTGGCGACCGTTACGCCGTCCTTGGTGATGCGCGGGGCGCCGAAGCTCTTGTCGAGCACGACGTTGCGGCCCTTGGGGCCGAGCGTCACCTTCACGGCGTTCGCGAGGATGTCGACGCCGCGCAACATGCGGTCGCGCGCATCAACCGAGAATTTTACGTCTTTTGCAGCCATGTTTGGATCTCTCCGGATTCACAATCTTGCGCGGGCTCGGAAGTGGGGCGCTCAACCGCGCCTTGAGTGACTATCCGAGCCGCAGCGGGGGGATTTAAGGATTACGCGGCCTTCTTCTTGGCGACGGGCTCATCGATCACGCCCATGATGTCGCTTTCCTTCATGATCAGGTATTCGACGCCATCGAGCTTGACTTCGGTGCCCGACCACTTGCCGAACAGGACGCGGTCACCGGCTTTCACGTCGATCGGGATCAGCTTGCCGGCCTCGTCGCGGCCTCCCGGACCGACAGACACGACTTCGCCCTGCTGGGGCTTTTCCTTCGCCGTATCGGGAATGATGATCCCGCCGGCGGTTTTTTCTTCGGCATCGATGCGCTTGACGACGACACGGTCGTGAAGCGGGCGGAATTTCATGTGATCCTCCTGACTTAAACCAACACTGGGCTTTTCGCTGACGCGGCCCCCTTGGAAGCTCCCTGCGGCCGCTCGGCCGCGAGATAGGTGGACGAAATTTTTGCCGCAAGAGGGGAACCGATATTTTTTAGCACTCAATTCACTGAAGTGCTAGCAGGTCACGTAAGTATCTGATTTTGCATACATATTGTGCAGTTATGGCGATGCCGATTCATTCAGCAGAAGTCTGTCAGCACTCCTGACGCGATGCTGCTAATGCCTTGATAATACACATTTAATTTACTTTTTAGGCTTGCCATGAACAAACCGCCCGCGTCAGATTTATGACACTGCGACTCGAGGTGTTGACATGGTGAGCAAAGATTTCAAACGCCAGTTGGAAGGTTATGGCCTTGCCACGGCTGAGATCCTGTATCGGCGACCGGATCATCCCTGGCTGCTGCAAGCCTACGTTTGGCAAGAATACGATTTGTGCCCCGAGTTCCCGGAGTTGCAACGCTTCCTGCAGTTCTGGGAGACCAAGCTCGATGGTCGGCTGTATCACGTGACCGTCTGCCATCGCGGCTTGATCGCCCCGGCCGAGATAAAGGCCGTGGACGGGGTGTTCCGCCTGAACTGACATGTTTGGGATGGCGGGGCAGGGGGCTGATCGGCTACTTTGGTCCTATGCCTCGCCTCCGTTTCGATTTTGGCAGCCTCGGCTTCGAGGCCGAACTCCTGGATACGCCCACTGCCAAGGCAGTGCTTGCCGCATTGCCCGTAACCGCAAGCGTGCTCACCTGGGGCGACGAAGTTTATTTCGACGTGCCCGTCACCGTCACGCGCGAGCCGCAGGCGCGGGAGGTGGTGACACCAGGCGAGATTGCCTACTGGCCGGATGGGCCGGCGATCGCAATCGGGTTTGGGCGGACCCCAATTTCGCGATCCGACGAGACGCGGCTCGCGAGTCCCTGCAACGTGTTTGCCCGCGCGATTGGTGATGTGAAGGTGCTCAAAGCAATCAAAGCCGGAACCCGGGTGCAGGTCACCAAGGTCGCGTAGCGGGCCTAAACCACCTTGCCCGGATTGAGGATGTTGCTCGGGTCGAGCGTGCGCTTGAGCGTGCGCATAAGATCGAGCGCGACCGGATCTTTGACGCCCGGCAGCAAGTCGCGCTTCATCACCCCGATGCCATGTTCGGCTGAGATCGATCCACCGAGTTTGGTCACGACCGCGTGCACGGCTGCATTGACCTCATCCCAGCGGGCGAGGAATTGCGCTTTGTCGGCCCCGAGCGGCTGACTGATGTTGTAGTGAATATTGCCGTCGCCGGCATGACCGAACGGCACGGGTCGCGCGCCGGGCACGACCTTCTGCACTGCCGCGTCGGCTAGTTCCAGAAACTCCGGGATCAGCGCGATCGGAACAGACACGTCGTGCTTGACTGAGCCGCCTTCGGGCTTCTGTACTTCCGGAAGGATCTCGCGGATGCGCCAGAACGCCTTTGCCTGCTCAAGGCTCTCCGCAATTGCGGCATCCTCGATGAGGCCCCGCTCGGCAGCCTCCGCGAGCACCTCCTCCATGACGCCGCGCAGACCCGCGCGCTGCGATGAGAGTTGGAGGAGAACGTACCACGGATGTCTGGTCGAGAGCGGATCGCGCACCCCTTGGCCGTGGCGCAACGCAAACTCGAGCGCAAGCGCCTTGATCAGTTCGAAACTCGTGGCTGCACCGCCGGTGCGTTCCTGCACCAGATTGAGCAGGCCGATGGCGGCGCTGGGAGAAGCGAGCCCGATAAATGCAGTTTCAATTGTGCTCGGGCGTGGGAACAGTTTCAACACCGCCGCCGTGATCACGCCCAGCGTTCCCTCTGCGCCGATGAAGAGGTCCTTGAGATCGTAGCCGGTATTATCTTTCTTGAGCTTGTTCAAACCATGCCATACGCGCCCGTCCGGCAGGACCACCTCCAGCCCCAGCACAAGATCGCGCGCGACGCCGTAGGCGAGAGCACCAGTCCCGCCGGCATTGGTCGAAAGGTTGCCACCGATCGTGCAACTGCCCTCGGCGCCGAGCGAAAGTGGGAACAGCCGATTAACCTGAGCGGCCGCATCTTGGACTTTCGCCAGGATGACACCGGCCTCGCAGGTGATCGTGTTCGATGTCGCATCGATGTCGCGAATGCGGTCGAGCCGGTTGAGAGAAAGCAGGACTTCGCCACTGTGTGGAACCTGGCCGCCGACAAGGCCGGTATTGCCTCCTTGCGGCACGATCGGAGTCGCGGTCTCTGTCGCGAGCCGCAGAATTGCGGCAACCTCGGTTACTGAACCTGGTCGTAACACCACCGGGGTGTGGCCCCGGTAGAGCCCGCGGTCCTCAACCAGGTAGGACTCCTGTTCGCTCGCGTTGGTGATCGCATGCTTCGCCCCGACGATGTCGATGAATCGTTGCACGACGTCTGCTGAGATAACGGCTCGCGGGGCCCGCACAGGTGAAATGCTCATTCGTTCTGCCTGCTACCTTTCAGTCGCGTGGGGCTGCCGCACGAGCCAGTCGGTCATTGATGGCTTCGCCGAGACCATGCGACGGGATCGGCATGACTGCAATCGCCTTCGCCCCAGCTGCATCGAGTGCGCGCAGATGAGAGAATAGGTTCGCTGCGGCTTCGACCAGATCACCGCCAGGCGAGAGATTGAGGACGCGCTCGGCGTGGGGCAGCGGCGGTCCGAACGCGAGCAGCGCTTCACCGGGTTCAATGCGCGTCGCATTGAGCCGTACTGAACTGCGCGGCGCATAGTGGGACGAGAGCATGCCCGGCGCGAGCGGTGCTTCCCCGCTCTCGACCGCTGTCGTTTCATGCTGGCCGAGCGCATGGCCGAGTGCGGTCTCCACGTCCGAGCGTGGCAAACCGCCGGCGCGCAGCAGCAACGGCTGGGGCCCGATGCAAGCGACGATGGTCGATTCAACGCCAATGGGCGTAGTTCCGCCATCGAGGATGAGATCGATGCGGCCGCTCAGATCAGAGAGAACGTGCGCGGCCGCGGTCGGTGACACATGTCCCGAACGGTTCGCGGAGGGCGCTACGATCGGCCGCTGCAGCTTGGTGAGTAGCGCCTGCGCCACTGGATGGCTGGGCACCCGCACGGCGATTGTGTCGAGGCCCGCCGTTGCAAGATCGGCGACCGGACAACCTGGAAGCCTCGGCAATACCAACGTCAGTGGCCCGGGCCAGAACTGGCTGAGCCGGATCGCATCATCGTTGAACTGGGCGAGCGCGCGCGCATCCGCGAGCTCGCACACATGCGCGATCAGGGGATTGAACGAAGGCCGGCCCTTGGCGGCAAAGAGCCGCGCCACGGCCACGCCATTCGTGGCATCCGCGCCGAGGCCATAAACCGTTTCAGTTGGGAATGCCAGCAAGCCGCCATCGTGCAAGGTGCGCGCGGCAACGTCTATGCCAGCGGCGTCGGCCGCCAGCACACGTGTTGTGAGGCCTACAGTCATCCGTGAGATATAGGCCGTTTCTCACGCGACGGCACGCTCCGCTGCCGGTACGCGCTTGACCTCGTGCGCTTGCAAGGCCGGGAGCACATCGCGCGCAAAGCGACGGATCTGCTCCATGAACATGGCGTGCGGCAGCGCCCCCAGATTGAGGTTGAGCACCCATGCATTGGCGCCCGCATGCTCCGCCTTCTCGATCAATTGCTCAGCGATTTCTTTGCCTGATCCCCAGGCGAGGGCGCCCGAGTGAACGCGCGCCTCGAGATCGCTCTTTGTGATCTGTCTGATCTTGTCGCGATCCATTTCGATGTCGGCGCGGTTCTCGGGCCGCACATAATCGTACGAGGACGAGGCGACGTAGCCTGAGCTCTTGGCCGCATTCTTTTCGCCGAGGCTGCCGTGGTGCCAGAGCGTCTGATTGAAATAGAGGAAATTGTCACCGTATTCCCGCAGCGCCGTGTCCTTGTCCGGCGCTACATAGACATCGGTGAACAGACAGAGTTGATCGGGCGTGAGATGATGGCCGTGACGCGCCTTGGCCTTTGCGAAATAGCCGGTGATGTCTTCGAGCACGCCGCGCTTGAGTGCCGGAATGACTGCGCTGAAATCGTGCTTGCCGGCCCACTCGATCGTTTCCTTGCTGCCCGTAAAAGGGACCCACACCGACGGATACGGCCGCGTATACGGCCGCGGCCAGATCGAGATATCTTTGTAGGACCAGAACTTGCCCTCGTATGAGAAAACATCCTCGGTCCAGGCCTTCAGAATGATGTCGACCGCCTCCTCGAAGCGTGCGCGCGATTCCGCCATCGGCACGCCGTAAACGCCGTATTCGCGCGGCACTCCACGCGCAAAGCCCGACAGGATGCGTCCTCGCGAGAGGCAGTCGGCCATTGCCAGTTCCTCGGCGATGCGCAGCGGATTGTGCAGCGGCAAGAGATTGCCCAACAGCAGGAACTTGAGATTCTTGGTGCGTTGGGCGCCGGCCGCCGCCATCATGTTGGGCGAGTTCATCAGGCTATGGGCAGTGGTGTGATGCTCATTGAGCCCAACGCCATCGAACCCGAGGCGGTCCATCTCCGCCCACGCTTCAAGGTGCTCCTCGAAGGTGCGCGCGCCGACCTCCGGGTCAAACCGGTGACCAGGCAACGGATAGGGCAGGAGCTTCGCGGCTTTGGCATCCTCGAAATGGGCGCCGTAGGCGATGAGGTCGAACAGAAAAACCTTCATGGGAAAGGGGCTCTCACTGGTTTGTTGCGGCGCATGTGCCAAGCCGTGGAACGCTTTGTCAAACGTGCGCGAGGAAACGCTGACATGCGGTTTACGGCCGGTTCCGACTGTGCTTGCAAGTTCGTGGCCAAGAATTGGGCGTGATGTCGCCCCGGCTGGTCAAAAGGCGTGTTCCAGGTGCTATATACTTTCCCGCGCAGACGAAGTCGGAGTGTCCTGATGAATGATATGGTCGCGCGCCCCAAGGGGCCGCTGGTCTGGCTCGACATGGACCAGCAGGAGCTCGACGACGCCTACGATCAGCTGAAATACGCCGCCAATGCCCAGCAGCTCGGCCATCGCCGTACCGTTGAGGGCGCGCAGATGCGCGCCCGGTTGGGCGAACCCCGGCGCATCCCGTACGGGCCGAGCGCGATTGAAACGCTCGACCTCTATCATTGCGGACGCAGCAACGCGCCGGTCGCGATCTTCATCCACGGCGGCGCTTGGCGGGCACGTCGCGCCACCGAGTTTTGCACGCCGGCCGAACTATTTGTCCGCGCGGGCGCTCATTTCGCGATCCCGGACTTCGCCGGAGTGGAAGACCACGCGGGAGACATCGGCGTCCTCGCGGATCAGGTTCAGCGTGCCATTGCCTTTGTCCACAAGACCGCGGCCGAGTGGGGCGGCGACCCGGGGCGGTTCTATTTGTTCGGACATTCGTCTGGCGCGCATCTCGCGGGCGTGATGGCAACACTTGATTGGCAAGCGCACGGCCTTCCGGCGCAGATGTTCAAGGGCGCGCTGTTGTCGAGCGGAATGTATGAGCTCGCTCCGGTGCGGCTGTCGAAGCGCTCGAACTATGTTGCCTTCACCGATGCAAACGTCGAACGCTTGAGCGCGCAGCGCCATATCGATCGGCTCAATGCACCGCTCGTCTTGGCCTACGGCACCTGCGAAACACCGGAGTTCCAGCGCCAGACCCGCGAATTTCATGCTACCGTAACGGCGGCTGGTAAACCCGTGGAGTTGATCGTCGCCGAAGGATACAATCATTTCGAAATCTTCGAGACGCTCGCCAATCCTTATGGCGTGCTTGGGCGTGCCGCACTGAAATTGATGAACTTGCAATAAATTCCCGTCGGGGGAGGACAGCATGCGCTATGTGGGGTTCGCCGCCGCCGTGGCGGGGATGATCATATTCGGGCTTACCTATCCGCTCGCTTGGCTTCCAGATATTCGCGCACTGCTGTTCGGCGCGTTCCTGATCTGCATTGTGCTGGTCGCGCTCGGGATCTGGGACATGATCCAGACCAGTCACAGTCTCAAGCGCAATTATCCGATCCTCGCCAATCTCCGCTTCCTGCTTGAGAAAATCCGGCCCGAGATCCGGCAATATTTTCTCGAGAGCGAGACCGACGGAACGCCGTTCAATCGCGCCAAGCGTTCGGTCGTGTACCAACGCGCCAAAGGGCAGCTCGACAAACGCCCCTTCGGCACCCAGCAGGACATATACGGGGGCAATTTCGAGTGGATCAATCACTCGCTCGCGCCGCGTCCGAGCGACGGACATAATTTCCGCGTTGTTGTCGGCGGGCCTGATTGCCGCGGACCCTATTCGCTCTCGTTGCTCAACATTTCCGCTATGAGCTTCGGCGCGCTCAGTGCCAATGCCATTCGCGCGCTCAACAAAGGCGCCAAGATGGGAGGCTTCGCCCACGATACCGGCGAGGGCGGGTTGAGCACGTATCACCGCGAGTTCGGCGGCGACATCATCTGGGAGATCGGCAGCGGCTATTTCGGTTGCCGCAATGAAGATGGGTCGTTCAGCCCCGATCGCTTTGCTGCGATGGCGCGCGAGCCGCAGGTCAAGATGATCGAGATCAAGCTCTCGCAGGGCGCCAAGCCGGGTCACGGCGGCGTGCTTCCTGGCCCCAAGGTCTCACCGGAAATTGCGGCGGCACGCGGGGTGCCGATGGGAATCGATTGCATATCGCCGGCCCGGCACCCGGCGTTTGGAACGCCGCTCGAGCTCGTGCAGTTCATCGCCCAGCTACGCGAGCTCTCCGGTGGCAAGCCGACAGGGTTCAAGCTGTGCATCGGACATCCATGGGAGTTCATGGCCATTTGCAAGGCCATGTTGGAGACCGGAATCCGCGCTGACTTCATCGTGGTCGATGGCAAGGAAGGCGGCACCGGCGCGTCGCCGCTCGAGTTTGCTGATCATGTTGGAACTCCGCTGCGCGAGGGTCTGCTGTTTGCTCACAACACACTCGTCGGCTGCGGCTTGCGCGACACCATCCGCCTCGGCGCGAGCGGGCGCATCATCACTGGCTTCGACATGGCGCGCATCCTCGCGCTCGGGGCCGATTGGTGCAACATTGCGCGCGGGTTCATGTTTGCGCTGGGTTGCGTGCAGGCGCAAACCTGTCACACCGATCACTGTCCGAGTGGGGTCGCGACCCAGAACAAGCTGCGCCAACGCGCGCTCGTCGTGGAGACCAAGGCGGAACGCGTCGCGCGCTTTCATCACAACACGCTCGCCGCTCTGGGTGAACTGGTCGGAGCAGCCGGCCTCGCGCATCCAAACGAGCTGCGGCCGTATCACATCCTCAAGCGGCTCTCGGCCAGCGAGGTGAAAAGTTTCGGCGATGTCTACAAATTCCTGAGTCCGCGTGAGCTTATCACCGGGACATCAGATTCGTTCTTTGCGCAGCAATGGGCCGTCGCCGACCATCGCTGGTTCACGCCCACGCCCGAGATCCGCACGGCCGCTTG
>JAFAXD010000047.1 GCA_019241285.1 Xanthobacteraceae bacterium
CTTCAGTGCCATGGTGCTGGGCTTCGGCCGTGCGCTGGGCGAGACCATGGCCCTCGCCATGCTGATCGGCAACGCCAACCAGGTGAGCCTGTCGCTGTTCGCACCGGCCGAGACCCTGGCCGCGCTGCTGGCCTCGCACTTTCCCGAGGCCGGTCCGGCGGAGGTTGAAGTCTTGATGTACGCCGCGCTCGTGCTGCTCGCCATCACGCTCGTGGTGAACGTGGCCGGTATTGGTCTGCTCACCATCACGCAGCGCCAGATTTCGGGCAAAGCATGACCGATACGACCGCACCTCAGTTGCCGACGGACACCGAGGAAGCCCCGGTCCTCACCCACTCCTGGGCGGACCGACGCGCGCTACGTAACGGCATGTTCACCATCGGGGCGTGGCTGGTCGCGCTGATCGCGGCGATCCCGCTGGTGTCCGTGCTTTACATGTTGATCGTCCAGGGTGGGTCGCGGTTGTCGACCGACCTGTTCACCGAACTACCGCCGGCGGGCTTCGAGATGGGCGGCGGGTTTGGCAACGCAATCGTCGGCACCATTCTGATGGTGCTGATCGCCAGCATCATTGCCGTCCCAATCGGCGTGATGGCGGCCGCTTACCTCGCCGAGCTCGGCCCGGAGAGCCAGCTTGGGCGGGTGTCGCGCTTCCTGTCGAAGGTGCTCACCGGGTTTCCCTCGATTCTGGCGGGTGTCTTCGTCTACGCCGTGCTCGTGCTTGCGATGGGCACCTACTCGGCCATCGCCGGTGGCGTCGCACTCTCCATTCTGATGCTTCCGACCGTGGTGCTCACGGCCGAGGAGGCCATGAAGATGGTCCCGCGCAAGATGAAGGATGCGGCGCTGGGAATGGGCTGCACCCGCACCCAGATGATCTGGAAGGTCGTGTTTCCGACAGCGCTGCCTGGGATTCTGACCGGCGTCATGCTGGGCGTCGCCCGCGTCGCCGGTGAATCGGCGCCGCTGCTGTTCACCGCCCTGTTCAGCAATTACTGGATCAGCAACCTGCGCGAGCCGACGGCGTCGTTGTCGATCCTGATCTACAACTTCTCCAGCATGCCGTTCGACAATCAGATCGAACTCGCTTGGGCGGCGTCGCTGGTCCTCGTGCTGATCGTCCTCGTATTCAACATACTGAGCCGCTTATTCGGCCGCCCAAAATACTGACAGGAGCGTGTGATGACCGTCGTGCAGCCTCTCAAGGGCGACGCGCCAACCAAGTCAGCGAGCGCCGACGGCGGCGATATCGCGATCAACTGCAACGTCAGCAAGATCTATTACGGCTCGTTCCTCGCCGTGCGCGACGCGCGCGTGGCAATTCACAAAGGCAAGATCACCGGCTTCATCGGCCCGTCCGGCTGCGGCAAGAGCACCGTGCTGCGCAGCCTCAATCGCATGAATGACCTGATCCAGGGCTTCCGCCTGGAAGGCGACGTGCATTTCCTCGGCCAGGACATCTACGCCAAGAACATCGATCCGGTGGTGGTGCGCCGCTATATCGGCATGGTGTTCCAGCAGCCGAACCCGTTCGCCATGAGCATCTATGACAACGTCGCGTTCGGGCTGCGGCTCAACAAGTTCAAGGGCAACTACGATGAGCGCGTTGAGCACGCGCTGCGCCGGGCCGCGCTCTGGGACGAGGTCAAGGACAAGCTCAAGGCGAGCGGGCTGTCGCTCTCCGGCGGCCAGCAGCAGCGGCTGTGCATTGCCCGCGCGGTCGCGACCGAGCCGACCGTGTTGTTGATGGACGAGCCGTGCTCGGCCCTTGATCCGATCGCCACGCGCCGGGTCGAGGAGCTGATGCTCGAGCTCAAGGACGATTACACGATCGCGCTCGTGACCCACAACATGCAGCAGGCGACCCGCGTCGCCGATATCACGGCGTTCTTCGGGGTCGACATCTCCAAGGGCGGGCGCACCGGCTACCTGGTCGAGATGGGCGAAACGGAACAGATCTTCCAGCGTCCGCGCGAGCAGCTGACGCAGGAATATGTGAGCGGCAAATTCAGCTAGAGCAGCCATCATGACCATTGCCCGATCTGCGCCTCTGGCCGCTTTCGTTGCAGCCCTGTGGTTCGGGTTACAGACAGCGCCTGCCACGGCCCAGGGCGCAAACGCATCCGATGCGATTGCATTGCGTGGGGCCGGATCGACCTTCGCGTCATTGCTCTACAAGAAGTGGATCGAGGCCTACCGAAAGGCGGCCCCTTCTGTGTGGATCAGCTACGACCCGGTCGGCAGCGGCGAGGGCATTGCCCGGTTTATCGCTGAGACGGTCGATTTCGCCGGTAGCGACGTGCCGCTGAGCGAAACCGAAATTGCCAGAGTCCACAACGGCGTGGCGATGATGCCGACGTTGGCCGGAATGATCGTGCTCGCCTACAACGTCCCCGGCCTCTCCGCTGATCTGAAGCTTCCGCGCGATGTCTATGCGGATATCTTTGCCGGCGCGATCAAACGCTGGGATGATCCGCGCATCCGTGCCGCCAACCCTGGTCAGAACCTGCCGCACCTCGACATCGTCGTTGTCGCGCGCCTCGACTCGAGCGGCACCACGGCGGCCTTCACCGAACATCTCGCTGCGATTTCGTCGACTTGGCGCGAGCGCGGGCTCGGCGTGGGCAAGCTCGTGCAATGGCCGGCCGGCAGCATGCTGGCATCCGGCAGCGAAGGCGTGGCGGCGCGCATCAAGATCAGCGAAGGCGCGATCGGCTATGTGGAGTATGGGTTTCCTAAGCGACTCAATCTTCCGATGGCCGTGCTGCAAAACCAAGCCGGGGAATTCGTTGCGCCTGATGCAGCGTCCGGACAGCGGGCGATGGCCACGGATGCGACCTCGCTCGCGCTCCTTCCCGCGTCGGCCGTCGATCCGACCGGCCACGGCGCCTATCCGATCGTGACCTACAGCTGGATTGCCTTCAACCGCAAATACGCCGACCCGCGCAAGTCCGCGGCGATGCGCGATTTCATCGACTGGGGTTTGTCGCAAGGTCAGGGCGCGGGGGTCGATCTGGGCTATGTTCCGCTCACCTCCGGTGTTATTGCTCTGAGCAAGCAGGCGCTGGGCGCCGCTGGCTTGTAACCCGGGCCGGACCTGGTTCTCGGCCGTGACCCACCGATCAGCCGAGGTGTACGCCGATTTCCGAGCTCGTCGCGTCCAACCCGTCTGGCCCCCGTGATACGCGCCGCGTCGGAACAATCCTCGACCTGGCCGCAATCGAAGCCTCTCTGCGCGACGTGCAGGCGCAATTTCCCCGCATCAATACAATCCTCAAGAGCCCGCGCGATCGCATGGACGACGCGATCGTGGACAACATGCTCGCCGGCTATGCCGCCGTGGACGACCTGCTCGCCCGCAAGGTCGACCTGTTCTCAGTCGCAAATCTGCGCCAATTCCTGGAGCTGAATGCCATTGTCCTGTGCGGGGTCAATCCGCAGACGCGGACGGAGGCTGCCCAGCACCTGGCGGCGACCGAAAAGCATTTCTACGATGAGAAGGACGGCGGCATCCGCGACATCATGGAATGGTACGAGCTGCACGCCAAAGAGGGCGCGGTGCAGCGCGCCGCCGGCGTCTACATCCGTATCCTCAGCGAACCCCAGCTGTTCATCGAAGGCAATCACCGCACCGGCGCGCTCATCATGAGCTACATTCTGGCGCGGGCCGGCCATCCGCCGTTCGTGCTCACGGTTGATAACGCGCACGCCTATTTCGATCCCTCGACGCTGATCACCAAGAAAAAGAAGAAGAGCCTGACGTTGTTGTTCGAGATGCCGCGGCTCAAGCGCAACTTCGCGGAATTTCTCGCCGCCCAGGCCGATGCGCGCTATCTGCAGCCCAAAGCACAGCGCGCGTAGGAGCTAACCTTTCAGTTCGTCATGGCCGGCCTTGTGCCGGCCATCTCGCTTAGGAAGGCACGGCTGTGCCTCCCTTATCGAGATCGCCGGGACGAGCCCGGCGCTGACGACCGAGAGGGTGTCGCGTTGATGTTTTGCCTACGCCGACCTGGCCAGCGCGCCGTCGATCATGTCGATCGTGTTCTGCAGCCCATAGACCGCGACGAACGAGCCGAAGCGCGGGCCCTTTTCCTGGCCGAGCAGCACCTGGTAGAGCATGTTGAACCAGTCGAGCACGACGCCCGGCTTGCCATCCTTGGTCTTCACCTTGCCGGACTTGTCGAGAAACGGCTCGCGCCGTCCGACCTCGTAGACGACTTCCTGAATGCGCTCGGGCGAGGTATCCGCCGGCAACTGCGCCAGCGCATCGCGTAGATCGATTAACGCCGCACGCTCGGCATGCGTTGGCTCGCGGAATTTCTTTTCCGGCAACACGAAGTCACGGAAATAGTGGATCGCGTACTCCACGAGCTGGCCAAGCTTGGGATGCGTGGCTTGTGTCACGCCGGGCCGATAGCGGCCGATGAAGCCCCACAGGGTGTCGGCGTTCTCCGCATTGGATGCCGTGACCAGGCTGAGCAGCATCGCAAACGAGATCGGCATTTCCGGCTTCGGCGGCGCGCCCGA
>JAFAXD010000201.1 GCA_019241285.1 Xanthobacteraceae bacterium
ATAGGGAAACAGCTTGTCGTAGGCGGGGTCGGGACGGCGCTCGACGATGATACGGTCCGGCTTCAACAAGAAACGGGCGATGACGCTGTCGCTCAAGCCGAAGACCAGCGCGGTGAAGATAACGACAATGGCCGCGAACACGATCAGGATCACGCGCGTGATTCTGCGGTTGCGGAAAAATGCGACTGGCACCGGCGGGTTCCTCTAGAACGGATTTGTGCCGGGCGAGCCCGACACGCTGGCGCAGTCTAACATCTCTGAAAACTTCATTGCGAGCGAAGCGAAGCAATCCAGAGAGAATCCCGGTGGGCGCAATCAAATTTGGGCTGCCGAGCTGGATTGCTTCGCTTCGCTCGCAATGACGAGGATCGGCGGACTGTCGGCGCCTGTCAGGCGCGCCAACATGCCATCGCAGTCGTCCGGGATGGCATCGCCACGCCAACCCACGTGCTGATCGGGTCGGATCAGCGCGAAGCGAGCGCCGTATCTGATCCGCAGGCGATCGTCTCCTGGCGCCAGAACTTTCAGCGGAACCCGACGCGCTTGCGCAGTGGCGAGCAGCGCATGCGTGCTGGCGGTATCGCCATCCGTCGCGAGCAACGTGAAGCCCGGACCGAAGTGATCGTAGAGCGAGGAGCCGTCGGCGAGCCACAGGTGTGGGGCGAGGCACCCCGGGTGGGCGGACGGGACATAGAGCATGAAGTGCTCGGGCGGCGGCTCGCTGCCGTCGCCGACGATGATTGGTGAATTGGCGTAGCGCAGGCCGAGGATCACGCCGAGCGTCTTAAACTCGCGCACTTTGACGGCCTCGATGATGTCCGCGACCTCGCGGCGGGTGGCCTCGCCGCGCGGGCTGTCCTCTTCCAGGGCGGGGCGCACCAGCTCATTGGAGACCGCACTGTAATTCTGCACGGCTTCGGCGATCGTGCGCTCGTGCACCGGGCGGCGCTCGGCTTCGTAAGACGCGAGCAATGTCTCGCCGCCCCAGCCCGCCAGCCGGGCAGACAATTTCCAGCCGAGGTCGACCGCGTCGCCAATGCCCATGTTCATGCCGAACCCGCCGAACGGCGGATGCAGGTGGCAGGCATCACCAGCGAGGAACACGCGTCCCGCGGAATAGTGGTCAGCGACAAGCCGGTGCGCGACCCACAAATCGGTGCCGACGATCTCGATCTTCAGATCGGCAATCCCGCTGCCGCGGCGGATCAGCTCGGTTGCATCGATGGAAGATGGCTCAACGTCGAGCTTGGTCGCCATGAAGAACCAGAGGTCCTCCTCGTCCATCGGTCCGAGCAGTGAGGGAACATCCTCATTGATCATCCAATACATGATGGCCGGCTCGTGGACATTGCGGGCGGCGAGCTCGGGCGCGCGGAAAATGATGCTGTAGTTGCGCGAAAATGCGCCGTCGCCGGTCATGCTGGCGCCGATCGCCTCGCGCACGACGCTGCGCGCGCCATCGGCGCCGATCAGATACGCGCTGTTGACGACGGCGCTGCGGCCGTCGCGATGGTCTTTGAACCGGGAAACAACTCCATCCGGGCTTTGGCTGAGGGATAGAAACTCGGTCTCGAAGTAGATCCGCACACTGGGGAGCGACTGCGCGCGCCCCCGCAGCACGTCCTCCAGCACATATTGCGGCACCCACTGGGCTTCCTCGGAATAGAGGTTGTTGCGGGCGCGGCTGCCGTGCAGCGCATTTTCAAATCGGGTGAGAAAATGCCCGTTCATCCGGGTCGCAAACACAACGTTCGAGGGGCGGTCGGGGGAAATCGGGGAGGCCTTGCGCAAGGTGTCCGCGATGCCCCACCGGCGTAGATGCTCGCGCGTGCGCACGTTCGTGGTTTTGGCGCGCGGGCTATAGCCGGTCCGGTCATTGCGCTCGACGACAATGCAGCGTACGCCACGCAGGCCAAGCTCGATCGCCGCCGCCAGCCCGACGGGGCCGGCGCCGACGATCACCACGTCGGTCGTTGTGTCGGTCAGACGATTTGGTTCGTGCATGATCTCGGCGCCACGCGCGTCACGGCATCGGCAAGCCAATGCCGGGGATCGGATTCGGCAAGTAGGCACCGGCACGGACAGACTTCTGCAGTGTCTTGAAATCCTGGCCGGACTTGAACGCAGCGTAGACCTTTGCCGGGTCGAAAAACGTCCCGATGGGATTGGTCGCGAAATCCGCCGACGTGCGCATCCATTCGCTCGACGCTTTCCAGTCGGAGAAATTGTCGCTCTGCAGCTCGACGTAGTTGCCTTCCGGGTCCTGGTAATAGAGCGAGATGGTGAGCCCATGGTCGAGGCAGAACGCCGGCTCCACGCCCGCTTGTCGCAGGCGATCGAACGATTCCATCAAATCGGCGAAGCTCGCGTACTCGAAGGCGCAATGGTGCATGCCGTTGTGACGCACCTTTTCGGCGTCGTCGCCGAGCCCGGGAACGGCCAGGAAAGCGATGCGGTGATTGGCGGCATCGTTGGTCATCCAGCACGCGGTGGCATCGCGGAACTGGACCTGGGCGCCGAGCACCAACGCGTACCACGCGATCATGTCGTCGAGGCGGCTCGTCTTCATGGTTACATGATGCAGGGTCGGCTTGATGGTCGCCATGGCGTTCTCCCAATCGATTTCCGGCGTGGTTTGTGGTCACCCGCGGCGCTTGGCTTAATGCGGGGTCCCGATAGGCGTAAGATGGCAATTCTGTGCGAGCGATAGCTTTTTTCTATCGATCGGCTTTGGCTGAAGGACCTGCGTTCGGCCGCTTTGCTGCGTTGCGGTGATTTGCCGGCCGAACGGTTCATCCGCCCCTTTCGGCAGCCCGGAGACTCACGCTAGTGGATAGGGCGAGCTCACATGGACCGCTCGCCTCGCCTCTACACCATCCCGCCATCGGCACCGTTTCTGCCGACGCTTCTGCATGCGTTGTTGAGCGGCAAGCTCGTCCCGGACTTTACAGGTGAAGATCCCGCGCGCCTCGCCGAGGCCACCATCTATCTGCCGACCCTACGCGCGTGCCGACTGGCGCGCGAGGCGTTTCTCGACGCGCTGAACGCCGAGGCGGCGGTGCTGCCGAGGATCGTCCCGCTGGGTGATATCGACGAAGACGAGATCATCTTCGCCCAAGCCGCGACCGGCGCGGCGGCACGCGATGCGCTGGAACTGCCGCCGGCGCTCGGAACTTTCGAACGCCGCGCGCTGCTGGTGCAGCTGATCCTGGCTTGGACGCGGCAACTGGAGCGGGCCGGGGCGACCGACCCGCCGCTCATTGTCAACAGCCCCGGGGCGGCGTTCGGCCTTGCCGACGATTTGGCGCGCCTGATCGACGACATGACCACCCGGCAGGTGCCCTGGGACCGGCTTGATCAGCTCGTGCCCGACGCGATGGACGCCTACTGGCAGCTCACCTTGCGGTTTCTGAAGATTGCGCGCGAGCAGTGGCCCAAGCTGCTGGCCGTACGTGGGGCTGTCGATCCGGCCCAGCGCCGGGACCGCCTGATCGCAGCGGAACGCGCACGGCTCGAGGCGGCGCCGGATCGCGTGGTGATCGCCGCCGGCTCGACCGGTTCGATGCCGTCGACCGCGGCATTGCTGGCGACTATCGCGCATCTGCCGCGCGGGGCCGTGGTGCTGCCCGGGCTCGACACCATGCTCGACGCGGACGCCTGGAGCCTGATCGGCGGCACACCCGATGTGGCGCCGGCCGCCGGCCACCCGCAATTCGCCATGCATGCACTGCTGGCGCGCTTGGGCCTGCGCCGCGACGAGGTCGTGGCGCTGGCGCCGCCGTATGGCCGTGAGGCATTGATCTCGGAGGTCATGCGGCCCGCCGCCGCCACGCACCAATGGCGTGACAAGCTCAAGCGCGCGTTTCTCGACCACGCTGCCAGCAGCTTCGCCGGTGTTGCAGTCGTGGAGGCGGGCAGCGCCGAGGAGGAAGCGCTGGCGATCGCGGTCGCGCTGCGCGAGACCCTGGAAACACCGCACGCCACCGCCGCGCTGGTCACGCCCGACCGCGGGCTCGCGCGCCGGGTCGCGGCGGCACTGGGCCGCTGGACCATCGTGGCGGATGAGTCGAGTGGTGCGGCCCTAAGCGAGACAAGCGCAGGGCGGTTCGCGCAGCTCGCCGCCGAGGCCGTGCTGTCCGGCCTCGAGCCGGTGAGCCTGCTCTCTTTGCTCAAACACCCGCTGCTTCGCCTTGGTGCGCGGCAAGGCGCATGTCTCTATGCCGCCAACGCGCTGGAGCGGGCGATCCTGCGCGGGCCGCGGCCGCGCGCCGGCATCGCCGGGCTGGAGCACGCCCTGCGCGCGCTGCGGAGCGAGGTGGATGCGCTGCGCAGCGGGAGGCCATCGTTGCTGCATCGCTCCGATCCACGCGCGGCCTTGAGCGCGGGCGAGCTCGACGCTGCTGCCGATCTCATATCCCGTCTCGGCCCGGTGCTGCGTCCGTTCGCGCAGGTCGCGCGGGTGGCATCGTTCAGGGATCTCGCCGGGCGGCATCGCGCGCTCATCGAAACGCTGAGCGAGGACGAAAGCGGGGACGTACTTGCCTATGCGGGTGAGGACGGCGCCGCGCTGGCGGATGTGTTTGATGACATCATGATGCAAACCGACGCGGACATTCCGGTTGCACCTGGTGACTACGTCGAGTTGTTTGTTGCTGCGCTGCAGACGCGCGTGGTTCGCCGGCCGCCACAGCCCGGCGCGCGCGTAAACATTCTCGGACCGCTCGAAGCGCGCCTGACGCGCTTTGATCGCGTTGTGCTGGGCGGATTGGTCGAGGGCGTGTGGCCGCCCGATGTGCGCACCGATCCGTGGCTGAGCCGGCCGATGCGCCACGCGCTGGGTCTTGATCTTCCCGAGCGGCGCATCGGGCTCTCGGCCCATGACTTTGCACAGCTGTTTGGTTCGGGCGCGGTCGTGCTCACGCGCGCGGCGAAGCTCGGCGGCACGCCGACCGTGGCATCGCGCTTCCTGCAGCGGCTCGCCGCAATTGCCGGCGAAGACCTCTGGGCAGCAGCGCTGGCGCGCGGCGCGAACTACATCGCGTGGGCGCATGACCTCGACCGGGCGCGCGACGTCAGACCTGTGAAGCGGCCCGAGCCAAAACCCCCGCGCGCGGCCCGCCCGACGTCACTGTCGGTGACGGAGATCGAGCACTGGCTGCGCGATCCTTACAGCATCTACGCGAGACATATGCTCGGGCTGCGGCCGCTCGATCCGGTCGATACGCCTCCCGGCGCGCGCGACCGCGGCATCGTGATCCACGGGGCAATCGGCGAGTTCACCGAACGCTACTGCGAGCAACTACCTGACGACATCGTCGGCGAGTTGCTGGTGCTGGGGGGCAAGCACTTCAAGGTTCTGGAGGATTTTCCCGAGGCCCATGCTTTCTGGTGGCCGCGCTTCGTGCGCATCGCGCATTGGTTCGCCGAATTTGAAAAGGGGCGCCGGCCTCTCGTCACCAAGCTCGGCGCCGAGCTGCGCGGCAAGCTGACGATCCCACTCGGCGAGCGAGCGTTCACACTGACCGCGCGCGCAGACCGGATTGAGCATCTTGGCGACGGCCGCTACGCCATCCTCGATTACAAGACGGGCAGCGTCCGTACGCCACCCCAGGTCCGATCCGGTTTGGCCCCGCAGCTCACACTGGAAGGCGCCATACTTCACGCTGGCGGTTTCGAGAATACGCCTAAAGGCTCGATCGCCGAGCTCATGTACGTATCGCTGCGCGGCGGTCAGCCCGCCGGCGAACTGAAGCCAATCGCTTGGGATGATTCGAATCCGGATCTTGAGTCCGATAATGCCCTGCGGCGATTGACCGAGGTCGTTCAAGCGTTCGACGACGAAGATACGCCCTACCGCTCGCGCGAGCGGCCGATGTTCATGCGCCGGGGCGGGGGCGACTATGATCACCTGGCGCGCATCAAGGAGTGGTCGCTGTCGGGCGGCGCCGATGATCTGGACGGGCAGGCCGAATGAACGCACGGCACGCCATTCCCCACGACGTGCTGGCGCTGCAACGCGTGGCCTCCGATCCGTCGCTGTCGGCTTGGGTGTCCGCCAATGCGGGCTCGGGCAAGACCCACGTCCTGGCGCAGCGCGTGATCCGGCTGCTGCTGCAGGGGACCGATCCGGCAAAAATCCTGTGCCTGACGTTCACCAAGGCCGCGGCCGCCAACATGGCGAACCGCGTGTTCACCACGCTCGCCAAATGGATCACGCTCGATGACCGCGATCTCGATCGGGCGATCCGCGACGTCGGCGCCGAGGGCGGTCCGGAGCGGCGCGCCTTGGCGCGACGTCTGTTTGCCTGCGCGCTCGAAACACCTGGCGGACTGAAGATCCAGACGATTCACGGGTTCTGTGCGCGACTGCTGCAGCAGTTCCCGTTCGAGGCCCATGTGGCGGCCCGGTTCCGAGTGCTCGAGGAGGCGCAGCAGCGCCAGTTGTTGGAACAGCTGCGGCTCGCCGTCCTGCTCGATGCCGCCGGCCACCCGGAGAGTGCGGGCGGACGCGCGCTTGCGGTTGCGATTACGGCGGCGAGTGATCTCGCTTTCAAGGATGCGCTCTCTGAAGCGATCGACAAACGTGCACTGATCGAAGCCTTCATTGACTCCGCAGGTGGGGTTGAGGGGATCGCGCGTGTGATCTCGCGACTGTTTGGCATCCCGGTTGATATCAGCTTGCAGCAGATCGATGCCGAGATTGTTGAAGGCCCCTATCTGCCCCGATCTGAGTGGGCCGCGGCTGCTGAGGTCTATTGTTTGGGCTCAAAGCGCGATTGTGGCCAAGCCGCACAGCTGCGCAAGGCGCTGAATGCGTTCGGTGCCGAGCAGATCGAGGCTTACCTGTTCGTATTCCTCACTGGCAACAGAGAGCCGCGTCAGTCATTGATGACGACCAGGCTCGCGGGCGAGTACCCGGACCTCGCATCGAGGCTCTCCCAGGAGCAAGCGCGGCTTCTGCGTCTCTATGAACAGCGGCGGGCGGTGACAGTACGCGAGCGCACCGCGGCGCTCCTGACCATCGCGGATTCCGTCATCAAACGATACCGGGCCGAGAAGGAAAGGCGCGGCCTGCTCGATTATGACGATCTGGTCGACAAGACCCGCGCGTTGCTGGATCGGGTCGAAGCCGCCTGGGTGCACTACAAGCTTGATCTCGGCATCGATCATTTGTTGATCGACGAAGCGCAGGATACGTCACCCGCCCAGTGGGACATCGTCAAACGCCTGGTCTCTGAATTCACGGCCGGCTTCGGCGCGCGCGGCGTGCTGGAGCGGTCAATCTTCGCCGTCGGCGACGAGAAGCAATCGATCTTCTCATTTCAGGGCGCGGTGCCGGCGGCATTCGCCGAGATGAGCCGGCATTTCCGGCGGGCGCATGACGGCGGCAACCTGCCGTTCCTGCCGATCGAGTTCAAACACTCATTCCGCTCGGTGCAGGTCGTGCTTGACGCGGTGGACCACGTGTTCCGGCAGCCCGCGGCGTATGCGGGCCTCAGC
>JAFAXD010000282.1 GCA_019241285.1 Xanthobacteraceae bacterium
GATCATGTGAAATATATTGAGCGTCGTGTCGAACAGATAGCCGGCAACAACAGCGAGCTCGTATTTCGTCATCCGCTCGCGTCCCGGCGGATTGGAGGGATGCACAAACAGCGGCACACCCAGCGCGGTTGCTTCCGCAAAGATCGGTGTGAACTCCTCAGCGTCCAGGTAACGCCCGTTGACGTTGGAAGAGAGATAGCCGCCGCTGAATCCGAGTACGGTCACCGCACGGCGTAGCTCTTGCGCCGCCGCGTCGGGGTCTTGCATCGGCAGGTAGGCCCATCCGGCGAACAGATCGGGCACGGCCTTGCAGAGTGCTCCGATTTCGTTGTTGTAGATTTCAGCCGCCTCGCGGCCAATACTCGCCGGTACGCCGTAGTTCACAAACGGCGTTGCGAGTGACAGCACGGCGCGCTCGACCCGCATTTCCTGCATGCGACGGACAAGCCGCTCCGGGTCAAAGAACGTGCGGGTGAGGGCATAGCTGAGCGGTCCGACGTTGAGCTTGACGTCTTCGCCGCGCGGCGGCTCAAGCGAAACCGCATAAGGGCCGACCTTCTCGACAAAACGGACGAATGCCTCTGGGACGTGATGGACGTGAATATCGACGATCATCAAATGTGCCCCTCAAAGCCCGAGATAGGCGGTCTTCAGGCGCGGATCCTGCAATAACGCGCGCCCCGTATCCTCGAGCACAATGCGTCCATTCTCCAGCACGTAGCCACGATCGGCAATCTCCAGCACATGCTCGACGTTTTGTTCGACCAGAAGGATCGTCAGCCCGGAGTCGCGCAATCGTACCACCAGCTCGAACAGGCGTTCCACGTAGAGCGGTGCGAGGCCCTCAGTCGGCTCGTCGAGCATGAGGATACGCGGGCAGGACATCAGGGCGCGGCCGATGGCGCACATCTGCTGCTCCCCGCCGCTGAGCGAGCCGGCGACTTGATGGCGCCGCTCAGCCAGCACCGGCAACAGCTCCAGCACACGGTCTAACGTCTCGCCGCGTTGCTGGCGCGGGACCGGAAGATACGCGCCCAGTTCCAGGTTCTCCAGCACGGTCATGAACGGAAACAGCCGCCGGCGTTCGGGGATCAGCACCAGCGCTCGCCGCACCCGGTCGTAGGCCGGCAGGTGATCGATCCGCTCGTCGTCCAGCCAGACCTCGCCATGCGTGCGGGTCTTGATGCCGACAATGCTCAACAGCGTGCTGCTCTTGCCGGCACCGTTGGCGCCGACAAGGCCGACGATTTCGCGCTCGTCCACCTTGAGGTTGATCGCGTGCAGCACCTGCGTGCGATCATAGAATGCATCCAGATCATGAACGCGCAGCATATTTCTCGCCCAGATAGGCAGCGATCACGGCCGGGTCCTTGGACACCTCGGCCGGCTTGCCTTGCGTGATCAGCTGACCGCGGTGCAGGACGAGGAGCCGCTGTGCCACATTCATGATCGCCATCATCACATGCTCGACCCAGAGCACGGTGACGCCGCGGCTCGGCAGGGCGGCGATCGCCGCCATCATCTCTCGGACTTCCGGCGGCGTGAGCCCGGCCATCACTTCGTCGAGCAGCAGCAGCGATGGCTCGGTCGCGAGCGCGCGCGCGACTTCGAGCTTCTTGAGCAAGCCGACGGTGAGACTTGCGACAGACGTATCGGCCAAGTGATCGATGCCGACGAACTCCATGGTCTCACCAGCGAGGCGGTTGGCGCGGTGAGGGGTGCGGTGACGCCGCAGCGCGCTCAGCATGACGTTCTCGCGCACGCTGAGTTGCCGGAATGGTTTGGGAATCTGGAAGGTGCGCGCGAGCCCGAGGCGGGACACCTGGTAGGGCTTGGCGCGCGTGATCGTATGGTCGAGAAACCGAATATCGCCGCTCGTCGGCCGGATCGCGGCGGCGATCAGATTGAACAGCGTGCTCTTGCCGGCGCCGTTCGGACCGATGATGCCGACGATCTCGCCCGCCTCGATGGAGAAGGACACGTCGCGCACGGCCCAGAGCGCGTTGAACTGGCGGCTGACGCCTTCGACCCACAGCATCAGCTGGTCTTCTTTTTTGTCAGCGCCGCCCATCCGCGCGCGATGGCGCCGGATATGCCGGACGGGAAGTAGAGGATGACCAGGATAACGACCAAGCCGTAGAGCACCAGATAGAGGCCCGATGCCGATTGCGAGAGCCAGCCGCGTAGCAACTCCGATGCCGGCACGATGATGAGCGCGCCGAATACCGGCCCGCTTGCGGTGCCGAGTCCGCCGATGGCGCAAATCAGGGCGAACTCGAAGGAGATATCCGGCGAGATGATGTGGGTCGGATCGAGATAGAGGAAATACTGCACGAACAGGGTTCCGCCGATCGCAGTCAGCGCCGCCGAAAGCGCCATGGCAGACACGCGCATCACGCCCGGGTTGATGCCGATAGCCGACGCGCCGTCCTCATTGTCGCGGGTAGCGAACAGATAATAGCCGTATCGCGAGCGCTCGATCCAGACCGAGAGCGCAAACACCAGCAACATGTAGCTCAGCACGAGCCCGACGTAGGGCCACTGGGTTGCAAACACCATGTCAGTGGCGCTTGAGATCGCCGGAATCTCGAGCCCTTCGGCGCCGCCGGTGAGCGAGCGCCAATTGAGGGCGGCAATCCGGGTGACCTCACCAGCCGCCAAGGTCGAGAGAATGAAAAACGGTCCGCGCAGTCGCGCGCATACGACGGTCAACAGTGCACCGGCAGCGGCGGCGAGCAACGCACCGCCAAACAGCCCGATCCCAGGCGAGATCCCGTAGCTCAACAGCAGAATGGTCGACGTATAGGCGCCGATGCCGAAGAACGCTGCATGGCCGAACGAAATCAACCCGACATAACCGCCGGCGATATTCCAGGCGAGCGCGAGTCCGGCCCACAGGAAGGTGCGGATCATGATGTCCACGCCATGGCGGTTCGTCATCGTGAGAGCCGCCGCGATGCAGGCGGCGAGCACGATGACTTCCACGACTGACAGCGCGCCCCGGCGCGGCGCGATGGACAAGGACCACCCGGAGACGCCGGTTTTCGTGTCTGCGCCGGCTTGCGTAACCTGCACGGCCATCACTCGTTGATTCCCACCATGGCGGCGCCGCGCTGGCCGAACAGCCCATCGGGGCGGAAGATCATCACCAAGAGGAACACCACGAAATAGAACATCTGGCCGTAGGCCGGCGCCACGTAGTAGCTGCTCAGCGACTGGACCAATCCGATGCAGATCCCGCCGAGCAAGGCCCCCTCCATGCTTCCCATTCCGCCCAGCACGACGATCACGTAGGCGATCAGAATGAAGTTCCCGCCGACGGTCGGAAAGGTCGAGTAGAGCGGCAACATGATGCAGCCGGCAAGGCCGACCAGCGCCGATCCGCCCGCAAAGGTCAGTAGGAACAAACGTGGCACGTTGATGCCCATCAGCATGGCGGCGTCCGGATCCTGCACGGTGGCGCGGATCGCCTTGCCCAGATAGCTGCGCTTGATGAACAGCATCAGCCCGAACGTGATTGCGACGCTGATCAGGAAGCCCAACACCAGCTCGATGCGCAGATAGAGCGGGCCGATCTGCAGGGACGTGCCGCCGAGCAGTGGCGGCACGTCGCGCAGGTCCGCCGTCATCAACACGAGCGCGAGGTTCTGCATCAGGATCGAAAGACCCATCGTGGCGAAAACCACGACTAAGTGCGGCTTGTCCACCGCAGGCCTGACGATCAGCCAATAGATCAGCGCGCCGAAGCCGAACAGCAGTGGAATGACGATGATCGCCGCCGCATAGACGTTGACGCCGGAGAACGAGACGACGCCCCAGGCGGCGTACATGGCGAGCATGAGAAACTCACCGTGCGCGAAGTTGACGATCTTCAGCACGCCGAAGATCAGCGTCAGTCCGATCGACATCAGCGCATAGATCCCGCCCAGCATGATGCCGGAGACCAGCAACTGAGCGATGGTTTGCATGGGTTAGGCCGCTCGGAGGAGGCGTGAACCGCGCCACGCGCGCGGCGCTTCTACCCTCCCCCTTGTGGGGAGGGTCGGCGCGAAGCGCCCGGGTGGGGGTCGGAGTTT
>JAFAXD010000306.1 GCA_019241285.1 Xanthobacteraceae bacterium
GACGGATTCCAGCTCCGGCACCTTGGTGCTGACGAGACCGAGCACGACGATCTTGTCCTTGGGGACGAAGCGTAGCGGCTCGAACCCGCCGGCGCGCGGGGAATCATATTCAAGCAGAAAACGGTCATGCGGCAGCTCGTTGAACAAGCGCTCGGCAATCGCGTCATAAGTGCCCTCGCGGTGCCACATGCTGCGTTGATTGCCGCGGCAGAGATGAATGCCGAACGTGACGCCATCGAACCCGCGGACCAGCGCGGCCTCGGCCGCGATCGACCGGGCCAGATTGGCATCAGGGTCTTCACCGCGCGCCCGCATTGCGGCCAGCGACGGACCGTCCGCATAGGCCGTAAAGCCGGGCGCATCGATATGAATGTAGCGACATCCAGCGTCGACCGCGCCGGCAATCATCTGCCGCTCGATCGCCACCACGTCGTCGACGAACGCTTGCACGTCGGCGTAAACCGCCTTCGATCCCTCATGGTCGAAGCGCTGGGAGATGCGATCAGGCCCGATCAGGCTCACCTTGACCGGCTTGTGCGCCAGCGCGCTGGCGCGCTCGTATTCGGCAAGGACGATATTGTTGGCGAGCTTGAGCCCGTGCACCACCGGACGGCGGCGCGACACCGGAGTACCGGCCTGTTGCAGATCAGGCATGTCAAAGCGCTGCATCGGCGCCGTGCCGGCGGAGCGCTGCACATGCAGTTGGAGGGTATCGGGCGTGGCGTCGTAGCCGGCCACCGCCAGCCCGAAACTGTCCTGGAAATTGAGCCGGCTGATCTCACCGTCGGTAACTACATCAAGCCCGACGCGCTCTTGCAACTCGATGAGGTCGCGCACGCACGCCGCTTCGATCTCGGCAAAAGCATCGGGGGCGAGCTTGCCTTCGTCCAGACGCTGCCGTGCCTCCTGCCAGCGCTGTGGCCGCAGCAGACTGCCGACCACATCGGTCCTGATTTCGCGCAGTGCGCTTGCCAACACGTCCTCCCTGAGTTCCCAAACCGCTGCGGAACACCGATGTACCGCAGGCCTCCCGCTCGCGTGGCGGAATAGCTAAGTAGTAGGCAAGCACGCGGCACCTGACCAGCGCGCTGCCGTCACGTCCGCAATACCCATTTGAGGCATAACCCATGAAATTCGGCGTAGGCCAACCCGTTCGACGTTTCGAAGACCAGACCCTGATCACTGGCCGGGGTCGCTATACCGATGACATCAAGTTCGCGAATGTGACGCAGGCGGTGGTGCTGCGATCGCGGGTCGCCCACGCCAACATCCGCCGCATCGACGCGACGGCCGCGCGCGGGATGCCCGGCGTCCTGCTCGTGCTCACGGGCGACGACGTCAAAGCCGAGAAGCTCGGCAATATTCCTTGCCAAGTGCCGCTCACCAATCGCGATGGCTCCTCGCGCCACGACACGCCGCGACCGGTGCTGGCGACCGACAAGGTGCGCCACGTCGGCCAGCCGGTGGCCCTGGTCGTCGCCGAAACCCTGGCGCAGGCGCAGGATGCGGCGGAAGCCATCGAGATCGACTACGAGGCGTTGCCCTCTGTCACCGACACCCGTGCCGCTTTAGACAAAAACGCCCCGCAATTGTTTGACGATATTCCCGGCAACCTCGTCTTCGACTGGGACAACGACACGTCGGATTTTGCCGCGACCGAAGCCGCATTTGCCAAGGCCGCACACGTCACCAGACTGGAGATCATCAACAACCGCGTGGTCGCCAATTCCATGGAGCCACGCAACGCGATCGGCGATTGGGATGCGGCGGCCGGGCGCGCGGTGCTTTACACCGGCACCCAAGGCTCGCATTTCGTGCGCGATCCGATTGCCGAGAACGTGCTCAACCTGCCGAAGGAAAAGTTGCGCGTCGTGACGCCGCCCAACGTTGGCGGCGGGTTCGGCATGAAGGCCTTCCCTTATCCGGAGCAGGCGCTCGTCGTCTGGGCCGCGAGCAAACTCAAGCGGCCGGTGCATTGGCAGTCGGATCGCTCCGAAGGCTTCATCTCCGACAACCAGGGCCGCGATCACGTCACCCAGGCCGAGCTGGCGATGGATGAGAAGGGCAAGTTCCTCGGCCTGCGCGTCTCCATGATCGCTAACCTCGGCGCTTATCTCTCGCCCATGGGCGCCTTCGTTCCGACGCGCTCGACGGACCTCATCTCCGGCCTCTACACGACACCGGCGATTGCCATCAACGTCAAGGGCGTGTGCACCAACACGGTGCCGGTGTGCGCCTATCGCGGTGCGGGCCGGCCCGAGGCCTCCTATCTGATCGAACGCCTGGTCGATGCGGCGGCCCGCGACCTGAACATGAGCCCGGACAAGATCCGCCGCATCAATCTCATCCCGGAAAAGGCCATTCCGTATACGTCGCCGACCAAGCTCACCTTCGACTCCGGCGAGTTCGAGAAGATGATGGATCTCGCCATGGAGCACGCCGACTGGAAGGGCTTCCCGGCGCGCCGCAAGGAGAGCGAAAAGCGCGGCAAGCTGCGCGGCATTGGCATGGCAACCTATACAGAGCGTTGCGGCGGCGGCTTTGGCGAGACCGCGTCGATCGAGTTCAAGGGCGATCGGGTCGAGCTGGTGATGGGCAACCAGGAATACGGGACCGGCATTGTCACCTCCTACAAACAGGTCGTATCGGACCGGCTCGGCATCGACGCTGATCGCATCGATGTCGTCTATGGCGATACCGACCGCTCACCGCGCGGCCTCACCGGCGGCTCGCGTTCGCTTCCGGTTGGTGGTTCGGCGCTGCATGAGGCTTCACTCAAGATCATCGACAAGGGCAAACAGATCGCCGCCAACTTGCTGGAGGCCTCCACCGTTGACATCGAGTTCGGTGATGGTGAATTCCGCGTGGTCGGCACCGACCGCAGCGTTGATTTGTTCGACGTTGCCAAGGCCGCGCAGGACCCGGCAAAGCTGCCGCCGGGCCTGACGCCGGGCCTCGACACTACCCAGGTGCAGAATCCCGCCGGCGCGACGTTCCCGAATGGTTGCCACATCGTCGAGGTCGAGGTTGACCCGGACACCGGCGTCACCACCATCGCGCGCTACACCGTCGTCGATGATTTCGGCGCTGTGATCAATCCGTTGTTGCTGGAAGGCCAGGTGCACGGCGGCATCGTGCAGGGGATCGGCCAAGCGCTGCTGGAAGAAACAGTCTACGACAACGACTCGGGTCAGCTCCTCTCGGGTACGTTCATGGATTACGCCATGCCGCGTGCCGACAACCTGCCGTTCTTCTCCTTCGCCACCCGCAACGTGCCGTGCAAAGCCAATCCGCTCGGCATCAAGGGCGCCGGCGAAGCGGGCGCGATCGGCGCACCACCGGCGCTGATCAACGCCATCGTCGATGCGCTGCACAAGAAGGCGGGCGTGCGGCACGTCGACATGCCGGCCACGCCGCGGCGCGTCTGGGACGCACTGCACGGTGCGGCGGCATAGCCTATGAGCGCGGATCGTCCTCGCGTCGCGATCGTCACCGGGGGCGGCCGCGGCCTGGGCGCCGCCATGGCGCTCGGCCTCGCGCAGGCCGGCCACCGCGTGCTC
>JAFAXD010000581.1 GCA_019241285.1 Xanthobacteraceae bacterium
CAGTGCTCGACATGTCGGCAGCGGCGGTGACGGCCCTGATGGAGAACTATCAGCACAGTTTGGCGCGGAATGGGGTGCCGGCAGCTGATCCCCACTTGGCCACCACGGACCACGCAACACCGATCAAGATCAACTACGTCATCGCCGGCGAAAGCACTGCCGCGACGACGGCGGCTTCGGGGAAGTGAGGCGCGGATGAGCGACGTGCTGCAATTGTCCCCGTACTACGCGCTGCTACCCGAGCTGGTCCTTGTCCTCGGTGCGATGGCGCTGTTGATGGTCGGCGCATCGGTTGGCCAATCATCGACCGATTTCGTCACCGGTTGTGCGATCTTTCTGCTGCTGGTCGTCTGTCTGCTGGTGGCCGAAATGCCGGCGGAAAAGCTCGTCTTGTTCAACGGCAGTTTCGTAGTCGACGGGTTCGCCCGTTACATGAAAATCCTGAGCCTGATCGGATCGGGCGTGACGATCCTCATGTCCATCGGCTTTCTCGAGCTGCCGAGCCGACGGACGTACGAGTATGTGGTGCTGATCCTGCTCGCCACGGCCGGCATGATGGTCCTGATCTCTGCTGGCGACCTGATCGCGCTCTACCTCGGGCTCGAGTTGATGAGCCTGTCGCTCTACGTGGTGGCGGCGATCGATCGCGATAACGTGCGCTCGACGGAAGCTGGCCTGAAGTATTTCGTGCTTGGCGCGCTCTCATCGGGAATGCTGCTCTACGGCTGTTCCCTGATCTATGGGTTCACCGGGACCGTGACCTTTACGGGGATTGCCGCCGCGGCGACCCAAGGGGGGATCGGCCTCACCTTCGGGCTCGTGTTCCTGTTTGCCGGGCTGTGTTTCAAGGTGTCGGCGGTGCCGTTCCATATGTGGACGCCGGACGTCTATGAAGGCGCGCCCACGCCGATCACGACGTTCTTCGCGTCAGCGCCCAAAGTGGCCGCGATGGCGATCTTCTTGCGGGTGGCGCTCACCGCGTTTCCTGCCATCGCCCTGCAGTGGCAGCAGATCATCTCCTTCGTGGCGGTTGCATCGATCCTACTTGGATCGTTTGCTGCCATTGGACAAACGAACATCAAGCGCCTAATGGCCTATTCGTCCATCGGGCACATGGGCTTTGCGTTGGTCGGTCTTGCCGCCGGTACGAGCGAGGGCGTGCAGGGCGTTTTGCTCTATGTCGCGATCTACGTGACCATGACCCTCGGCGCTTTCGCCTGCATCCTGGCGATGCGCCGGGAGGGAGGGCCGGTCGAGACCATTTCCGATTTGGCGGGCCTCGCGCGCACCAATGGCCCGATGGCGTTCCTGTTCGCGATGTTGCTGTTCTCGCTTGCCGGCGTTCCGCCGCTCGCCGGCTTCTTCGCGAAGTTCTACGTGTTCCTGGCGGCCATCAAGGCTGGGCTTTACGGGCTCGCCGTCATCGGCATTCTCGGCAGCGTGATCGGCGCCTACTACTATCTGTCGATCGTCAAGGTCATGTATTTCGATGAACCGGCGCCGGCGTTCGGGCCGATGCGCACCGAACTCAAGCTCGTGCTTGCCGTCACCGGCCTGTTCAACTTGTTGTTCTTTGTGGTTCCGGGTCCGCTGATCGACGCGGCGTCGGCGGCGGCCAAGTCGCTGTTCTGATGGATCCCAATACGTCCTGCGGTACTGTAAATATCGCCTCCTCGGTTCGGCAGATCCGGTACGACTCCGTTGGTTCAACCAACGCAGAGGCATTGGCCCGTGCCCGCGCTGGTGATCCAGGGCCGTTGTGGATCACGGCACGCGCGCAAACCGCGGGCCGTGGCCGCCGCGGGCGGGCCTGGAGTTCGCCTCCGGGCAATCTCTATGCAACCCTTTTGCTGGGCGACCCCGGGCCTGCGGCCGTGGCGCCGCAACTGTCGTTCGTGGCCGCTCTCGCGGTGCATGACGCCGTGCTCGCGGCAGCGAGCCAGCGTCCGATCTCGCTCATGCTGAAATGGCCGAATGACGTTCTGTGCAGCGGCGCAAAGCTCGCCGGCATTCTGATTGAAGGGGAGGGTCGGCCGCTCGCCGTGGCGATCGGGATCGGCATCAATTGCCGGCAGCACCCGACTGACACCGCATATCCCGCTACGGACCTGGGCGAGGCTGGGGTGCAGGTCAGCCCTGAGCAGCTGTTCGATCGGTTGGCGCCCGCGATGCAGCGCCGGTTGGCGCAATGGGACAGTGGGCATGGTTTTGCGTCGATCCGCGCAGACTGGCTGGCGCGCGCGCACGCGCCAGGCACAGAACTCTCCCTGCGTCTTGGTGAGCGCGAAACTACTGGCGCGTTTGAGACCCTGGATGAGGCCGGCCGCTTGATCCTGCGCCGACCAGACGGCAAAACCGAAGCGATCATGTCCGGCGACGTCTTCCCGATTGGCCAGCCCGTCGCGGCGACGATACGCTGAACCACCATGTCCAATCCGCGCGATGAGCTTGTGTTCGCGCCGCTCGGCGGCGTCGGCGAGATCGGCATGAACCTCGCGCTCTATGGCTTCGGCCCGGAGCGGAACCGGCGCTGGCTCGTGGTCGATTTCGGCGTCGCGTTCGCCGGCGATGACCTGCCCGGCATCGACCTGATCATGCCGGACATCGCCTATGCGCTTGAGGAGCGGCGCAACGTCCTTGGCATCGTGCTGACCCATGCGCACGAGGACCACTTCGGCGCGCTGCTCGATCTCTGGCCGCGGCTGCGCGTCCCGGTCTATGCGACGCCATTCAGCGCCGCCCTACTCGAGTCCAAACGGCTGTCGGAACCGCTCGCGCCGGAGATTGATGTCCGGATCGTCCCGGTTGGCGGTCGCATCAATCTCGGCCCGTTTGATGTCGAGTTTGTTTCGGTCGCGCATTCGATCCCTGAATCCAATGCGCTGATCATCCGCACGGCGCTCGGCAGCGTCTTGCACACCGGCGACTGGAAGATTGACCCCACTCCACTGCTCGGTCCGCCCACTGACGAGCCGCGCCTGCGCGCCCTGGGCGATGCCGGCTGTCTGGCGCTTGTCGGCGACTCGACCAACGCGGTACGTGACGGCCGCTCGCCGTCGGAAGCAGACGTGGCCAAGACGCTCACCGCGCTGATCGCCGAAGCGCGTGGCCGGGTCGCGGTGACGACGTTCGCGTCGCACGTCGCGCGCCTGCGCGCGGTTGCGGCGGCTGCGCGCGCCGCCGACCGCGACGTTGTGGTGGTCGGACGTGCCATGGACCGCGTGGTGCAGGTCGCCCGCGAGACCGGCTACCTCGATGGCGTGCAGGATTTCCTCAGCGCAGAGAGCTACGGCTATCTGCCGCCCGACAAGGTCGTCGCGCTGTGCACTGGCAGCCAGGGTGAGCCGCGTGCCGCGCTCTCCCGCATCGCCCGGGACGAGCATCCCGAGGTGACCTTGGCGAAAGGCGACCGGGTGATCTTCTCGGCGCGCCCGATCCCCGGCAACGAGAAGGCGATTGCCGGCGTGATCAACGGGCTGGTGCGCCAGGGCGTCGAGGTCATCACCGATCGCACCCACCTGGTGCATGTCTCGGGTCACCCGCGCCGTGACGAGATGGCCGACATGTATCGCTGGGTGCGCCCGCAGATCGCGCTGCCCGTACATGGTGAAGCGTTGCACCTGAACGAGCACGCCAAGCTCGCGCGCGCCGCCGGCGTGAAGGATGTGATCCTGTGTGCCAATGGCGACTTGGTGCGCCTCGCGCCCGGGCCGACGGGCGTGATCGACGAAGTGCGCGCGGGCCGGCTCTACAAGGATGGCCGGCTGATCGTCGATGCGGAGCAGCGAACCGTCGCCGACCGTCGCCGCCTGGGCTTCGCCGGGATCGTGTCGGTCTCGCTCGCGCTTGACCACAAAGGCGTCATGGCCGCCAACCCGGAAGTGACGCTGATCGGCATCCCGGTGCAGAATGCCGAAGGCGACAGCATCGTCCGCATCGTCGACGACGTGGTGGTCGACACCGTTGAGCAACTTCCCAAGGCGCGGCGGCGCGACCCGGAATCCGTGGTGGAAGCCGTGCGCGGCGCTGTGCGCTCGGCGATCGCCGACAACTGGGGCAAGAAGCCGCTATGCCTCGTGCACGTGCTCACCGTATAGCATATGCGAGCTATTGCCTCATCCTGAGGAGCACGCGCGCAAAAGCGCGCATGCGTCTCGAAGGACAGCCGGGTAACTGACGGAGATCCAGATGATTGGACGGCTGAATCACGTGGCGATCGCGGTGCGCGACATTGATGCGGCGGCGAAGGTCTATCGCGAGACGCTCGCGGCTGAGGTTTCGGAGAAGGTGCCGCAGCCCGCGCACGGCGTGACCACGGTGTTCGTCAATTTGCCCAACACCAAGATCGAGTTGTTGGAGCCGCTCGGCGCGGGCTCGCCGATTGCAAAGTTCCTCGAGCGCAATGCCGACGGCGGCATCCACCATATCTGCTATGAGGTCGATGATATCATCGCGGCGCGTGACAAGCTGAAAGGGCAGGGCGCCCGCGTGCTCGGCGACGGCGAACCTAAGATTGGCGCACACGGCAAGCCGGTGCTGTTCCTGCATCCGAAGGATTTTTGCGGGACTCTCGTCGAGCTGGAGCAGGCCTGAAGACATGCTGGAGTAGTCATGTCCTGGGCAACGATCGCAGCGATCTATTTCATTGTGTGGTGGGTCGTGTTGTTCGCGGTGCTGCCATTCGGCGTGCGGTCGCAAGGCGAAAGCGGGGACTTCGCGCCCGGTACCGATCCGGGCGCGCCGAGCCTGCCGGCGCTGGGCAGAAAAATGCTCTGGACGACCCTGGTGTCCGCCGTGATCTTCGCCGTGCTTTATTGGATCTACATGAGCCGCTTGATCACGCTTGATGATCTCGGTGCGCTTCTCGGGATGCGGCGGTAGCGTTTAAATCAGCTCCGCCGCGCACGCCAGCGGCGCGAGGTCGGGGGTGCGGCGGGCGGCGGCGACATCGCGTAGTATGGGTTGAGCTGACACGTGCCGCCGATGCCGCCTACGGTCAGGCGGCATTGCTCGAAGGTGGCGAAGCCGCAGTTGCTCGGGGCGTTCGGCATCATGTAGTGGGCGCACCAAGGGTAAATGATCGCGGCTTCGGCCCGGTCCGCGCTTACCGAAAGCGCCATCGCGACGCCGATAAGAACATAATACCGCATAACGCCTCCTCGGACGGCCCTGCTGATTTTTAGCGCGCTTGCGGAGAGACGTGAGTTTGTTCCCATCGCAACACTTTGCCAAGCCGATCTTATAGAGTCTTTGTAAAAAATTCCGTGGCGCCACCGATCAGGCGTGGGCAAAAAAAAGAGCAGGGCCCCACCCTGCTCTTAGAGATCTCTTTCCAGCCATGTCGTCTCCGCCAGCTTGCTGCGACGGGACGGCGCGCCGTGCGCGCCCATTTTGGCTAGTTCCTCCCAGGACTTGGACCGATGCGTGGGATATGTTCCAACGCGCGGAGATTCAAAGGTAGACCATCCCACTGCCCCGTGTCATCGGGGTCACAGTGCGGTGCAATAAATCTCCCATCTTTCAAGTAGTTCTGCTTGCCCACTTTTTGTGGGCAGGCTGAAACTGTGCCGCGGCGGGCAACACAGGGGTCCTGAGGAGGCGTTCCCTCGGCTAAGACCCGAAACCTTGACATGCCCGCCGGCCCTTGTCTTTTCCGCGGCGATCCGGTTTCACTCGCGCGCAACTCCGCAAAAAAGAACCGATTCCCCATGCGCCTGTCCCGTTTCTTCCTGCCGATCCTGCGCGAGACTCCGAAAGAGGCCGAGATCGTCTCGCACCGGCTGATGCTGCGCGCCGGGATGGTCCGGCAGGAGGCGGCGGGCATCTACGCATTTTTGCCGCTGGGCCTGCGCGTGCTGCGCAAGGTGTGCGCGATCGTGCGCGAGGAGCAGGATCGGGCCGGCGCCATCGAGTTGCTCATGCCGACGATCCAGTCGGCCGACCTGTGGCGTGAGAGCGGGCGCTACGAGGCCTATGGCAAGGAGATGCTGCGCATCAAGGACCGGCACGAGCGCGAGATGTTGTTCGGTCCGACCAACGAGGAGATGATCACCGAGATCTTCCGCGCCTATGTGCGCTCCTACAAGGACCTGCCGCTCAACCTCTATCACCTGCAATGGAAGTTTCGCGACGAGGTGCGGCCGCGCTTCGGCACCATGCGCTCGCGCGAATTCCTGATGAAAGACGCCTATTCATTCGACATCGATCAAGCCGGCGCGCGCCATTCCTACAACAAGATGTTCGTCGCCTATCTGCGCACATTCGCCCGCATGGGGCTCAAGTCGATCCCGATGGTGGCGGAGACCGGACCGATCGGCGGCAATCTGAGCCACGAGTTCATCATCCTGGCCGACACCGGCGAGAGCGAAGTGTTCTGCCATCGCGATTACCTCGATTTCGATGTGCCCGGCGCCGATGTGAACTTCGATGATGTTGCCGGATTGCAGGCGATCGTTGACCGTTGGACCTCGCTCTATGCGGCGACCTCGGAGAAGCACGAACCTGATGCTTACGCCAAGCTGCCCGGCGACAAGCAGGTCACTGCGCGTGGCATCGAGGTTGGCCACATCTTCTATTTCGGCACCAAATATTCCGAGCCCATGAAGGCGGTCGTCACCGGCCCCGAAGGCAACGAGCACCCGGTGCAGATGGGCTCGTACGGCATCGGACCGACACGGCTTGTCGCCGCCATCATCGAGGCGTTCCACGACGATGCCGGTATCAAATGGCCCGACCCGGTCGCCCCGTTCCGGGTCGCGATCCTCAATCTCAAGCAGGGGGACGCTGCGACCAACGGCGCCAGCGAGGCGCTCTATCGCGACCTTACGGCGCGTGGCATCGAGGTGCTCTACGACGATCGCGATGAGCGGCCGGGGTCCAAGTTCGCGACTGCGGATCTCATCGGTATCCCGTGGCAGGTGATGATCGGCCCGCGGTCGCTGGCCGAGGGCAAGGTGGAGATCAAGCGGCGTGCAGACGGCAGTCGCGAACTCGTCTCTACGGCGGCAGCCGCTGATTTCTTGTCGAAACAAGCCTAAAAGGTCGGATAGTGGGTGGCTTGAAACGGCCAGAATCAGGTGAAACGAGAAGACGGGAGCAGCGATGAGCGAACCGACCGGCACACGGCCGTTTTCCCGCTTCGAGTGGATGCTGTCGCTGCGCTACCTGGGGGCGCGGCGCAAGGACGGCTTCATCTCCGTCATCGCGATCTTCTCCTTCATCGGCATCTGGCTCGGCGTGATGACCCTCATCATCGTGATGGCGGTGATGAACGGCTTTCGCCAGGAGCTGCTGACCAAGATCCTCGGCCTCAACGGCCATTTGCTGATCCAGCCGCTGGAGGCGCCGCTCACCGACTTTGCCGCGGTCGCCGACCGCATCTCCAAGGTGCCCGGCGTCAAGCTCGCTGCGCCAGTCGTGGAGGGCCAGGCGCTCGCGTCTTCGCCCTTCAGCTCGAGCGGCGTGCTGGTGCGCGGCTGGCGCGGCGCCGATCTAGCGAAGCTTCCGTCGATTGCCGACAACCTGCGTCAGGGCACGCTGGAAGGATTTGACGAAGGGCAGGGGGTGCTGATCGGCCGCCGCCTCGCTGATCAGCTCACGGTGCATGCCGGTGAGCCGGTGACCCTGGTGGCGCCGCGCGGCGCCGTCACTCCCATGGGCACCATGCCGCGGATCAAGACCTACAAGGTCGCCGGCGTATTCGAGATCGGCATGTCCGAGTACGACCTCGGCTTCGTGTTCATGCCGCTGCCGGAGGCGCAGGCCTATTTCAACCGCGCCGGCGATGTGACCGCGATCGAGGTCTACGTCGATAATCCCGATCAGATCGACTATTACCGCAAGGCCATCACCGATGCGGCGGGCCGGCCGATCTTCATTGTTGATTGGCGCCAGCGCAACGCGACCTTCTTCAGTGCGCTGCAGGTCGAGCGCAACGTGATGTTCCTCATCCTCACGCTGATTGTGCTGGTGGCGGTGCTCAACAT
>JAFAXD010000014.1 GCA_019241285.1 Xanthobacteraceae bacterium
CTTTGTGGTCGAGCGGCCGATGCTCTCGTACATGAAACCGCTGCCGAGCATCTCGTCGACCGGATAGATGTTGCGCAAATCGATGAGGACCGGCGCCGTCATCACCGACTTGAGCCGCTCGAGATCAAGCGCGCGGAACTGCTCCCACTCGGTCACGATGACGACCGCATCTGCGCCTTCGGCGCACGCGTAGGGGCCGTCGCAAAACGCGACGTCCGGCATCAGCGCGCGCGCCTGGTCCATGCCGGCCGGATCATAGGCGCGCACGCGCGCGCCAAAGTCCTGCAACGCAGTCACCAGCGGAATGGAGGGTGCCTCGCGCATGTCGTCGGTGTTCGGTTTGAAGGTGAGGCCCAGGATCCCGATGGTTTTGCCGCGCAAGTTGCCGACCGCGCTCGCGACCTTGCGCGCCATCGCCCGCTTGCGCGCATCGTTGACGGCGGCAACGACTTCGACCAGACGCAGTGGCGTAGCTTGGTCCTGGCCGATCTTCACCAGCGCCAGGATGTCCTTGGGCAGACACGATCCGCCAAAACCTGGTCCGGCATGCAGGAACTTTGAACCGATGCGGTTGTCGAGCCCGATGCCGCGCGCCACTTCCTGCACGTCGGCACCGACCCGTTCGCAGAGATCCGCGATTTCGTTGATGAAGGTGATCTTGGTGGCGAGGAACGCGTTCGCGGCGTATTTGATGAGCTCGGCCGTGCGGCGACCGGTGTAGAGGATCGGCGCTTGGTTGAGATAGAGCGGCCGATATAGTTCGGCCATCACGTGGCGCGCGCGCGGATCATCGGTGCCGATGACGATTCGGTCCGGGTGTTTGAAATCCTGGATGGCGGCGCCTTCGCGCAGGAACTCGGGGTTCGAAACCACCGCGAACTCCGCGTCGGGGCGCGTTTCCTGGATAATGCGCTCCACGTCGTCGCTGGTGCCGACCGGCACGGTGGACTTCGTGACGATGACCGTGAAGCCGGACAAGGTGGCGGCAATCTCGCGCGCGGCCGCATGCACGTAGGACAGGTCTGCATGGCCGTCGCCGCGCCGCGAGGGTGTGCCGACAGCGATGAACACAGCGTCCGCCTCAACGACGGGCTTCTTGAGGTCCGTCGTGAAGGTAAGCCGGCCCTCGCGCGCGTTGGTCGCGACCATTTGGTCGAGACCCGGCTCATAGATCGGAATTTCGTTGCGGCTCAGCGCCTCGATCTTGGCAGTGTCGCGATCGACGCAGGTGACGTGATGGCCAAAGTCCGCAAAGCACGCGCCCGAGACGAGCCCGACGTAACCCGTTCCGATCATGGCAACCCGCATGCGCACCCCCGCTCAAGACGCCCGCCGCGAGGCCGATCCGACGCTCGCTCGTACGGCCAACGGCAATTTCCGAAATCCTGCCCGGCTCTTAGCAGAGGGCCCACCGGAACGCGAGCCGGATGGGGATTGCGGGCTCTCCCTGCGTGACATTGCGGCTCTGCGTGCCTAAATGTGGGCCATGCCCAAAGCTCCTGCGCCCGCCAAGCCGAAGAAGGGCGATCACGTCTTTTTGGTCGACGGGTCGTCCTATATTTTCCGCGCCTACTGGCAGTCGATGAACCAGGACGCGAAGTATAACCGCCGGTCCGACGGACTGCCGACCGGCGCGGTGCGCATGTTCTGCATCATGCTCTGGCGCATCCTCGCCGAGATGAAACCGGAGGAGCGGCCGACGCATCTCGCCGTGGTGTTCGACAAATCGGAAAAGACGTTCCGCACCGAGATCTATCCTGATTACAAGGCGCACCGGCCGGATCCGCCCGATGACCTGCGTCCGCAGTTCCCGCTCATCCGCGACGCGGTGCGCGCGTTTGATCTCCCCTGCATCGAGATGGCGGGCTATGAGGCCGACGACCTGATCGCGACCTACGTGCGCGAGGCCTGCGATGCCGGCGCACGTGTGACGATCGTCGCCTCCGACAAGGATCTCATGCAGCTCGTGAGCGACTGCGTGATCATGTACGACACCATGAAAGACCGTCACATCGGCATCCCCGAGGTGATCGAAAAATTCGGGGTGCCGCCGAACAAGGTCATCGACGTGCAGGCGTTGATCGGCGATTCCACCGACAACGTGCCGGGCGTGCCGGGCATCGGTCCCAAGACGGCGGCCGAGCTGATCAAGCAATATGACGACCTCGAAACGGTGCTCCTGCGCGCCTCCGAGATCAAACAGGAAAAGCGCCGGCAGGCGCTGATCGACAATGCCGACAAGGCGCGCCTCTCCAAGCAACTCGTGACGCTTGATGACCACGTGAAGCTCGAGGTGCCGCTCGCCGATCTCGCGGTGCATGAGCCCGACTACAAGCGCCTTGTCGCCTTCCTCAAGGCAATGGAGTTCACCACGCTGGTGCGGCGTGTCGCCGAAGCGTGTGGGATCGACGCATCGGAAATCGAAGCCGACGAGGCCGTGAAAGCCGGGGCAATTCCGCTGCGCCGAGACGCCGATATGGCGGCGGTCGCGGCGAGCGAACCGGTCCAGGCAGCTGTCGCCGAGCCCGCATCCCTGCCGCTTACCGGCGGCCGCATGAACCGCAAGCCGGTTGCGAAAAGCGGTGAGGCTGGCCCCAAGCCGGGAGATTTTTCCGGGGTGCCGCAGGCCGTGGTCGAGGCTCGCACGCAAGCGGCGCACAAGACGGGAATTGATCGCTCGCGCTACGAAATCGTGCGCGACGCAAAACGGCTCAAACAATGGGTCGCGCGCGCGCAGGATCTCGGCGTCGTTGCGATCGACACGGAAACGTCGACGCTCGATCCGATGCAGGCGACGTTGTGTGGCTTCTCGCTCGCGGTTGCGCCGAACGAAGCCTGTTATGTGCCGCTCGCGCATCGGGTCGGCGGCGAGAAGGGCAGTCTGTTTGCCGGCGATCTTGCACCCGAGCAGATGTCCGAGCCGGATGCGCTGGCGGCGCTCAAGCCGCTGCTGGAGGATCGCGGCGTCCTCAAGATCGGCCAGAACCTGAAGTTTGATTGGCAGATCTTTGCCTTGCGCGGCATCGAGCTCGGGCCCTACGACGACACCATGCTGATGTCCTACGTGCTCGATGCCGGGCGCTCGGATCACGGCCTCGATCCGCTATCGCGCCGCTACTTCGATCACACGACCCTCGATTACAACGAGGTCACCAAGGTCGGCAAATCGCGCCTCCCGTTCGAATCGGTGGAGATCGCCAAGGCTGCCGAATACGCCGCCGAAGATGCCGACGTGACACTGCGGCTGTGGCATGTGCTCAAGCCGCGCCTCGTCGCCGAGGGCATGAGCACGGTTTACGAAACGCTGGAGCGGCCGCTGCTCGCGGTCTTGGCTCGGATGGAGCGGCGCGGCATCTCGATCGACCCACAGGTGCTCTCGCGCATGTCGGGGGATTTTGCGCAACGCGCCGGCGCGCTCGAGGCGGAGATCAAGGAACTGGCGGGCGGGCCGCTCAATCCCGGCAGCACCAAGCAGGTCTCGGATTTTCTGTTCGGCAAGATGCAGCTGCCCGGCGGCAAGAAAACCAAGACCGGCGCGTGGTCGACATCCGCCTCCGTGCTTGATGAGCTCGCCGAGGCTGGGCACGAATTGCCGCAGCGGATTCTCGACTGGCGTCAGATCACCAAGCTCAAGTCGACATATACCGACGCGCTGCCCGGCTTCGTCAATCCGACCACGCATCGGGTGCACACGTCCTATGCGCTTGCATCGACAACAACCGGGCGCTTGTCCTCGTCCGAGCCGAACTTGCAGAACATTCCGATCCGCACCGAGGAGGGGCGCAAGATCCGTCGCGCGTTCATTGCGGATCCGGGGACGAAGCTCGTCTCCGCCGATTATTCGCAGATCGAGCTGCGGCTGCTCGCCGAGATCGCCGACATCCCGGCGCTGCGCAAGGCGTTTCGCGATGGGCTCGATATTCACGCGATGACGGCATCCGAGATGTTCGGGGTACCGGTGAAGGACATGCCGCCCGATGTGCGCCGCCGCGCCAAGGCGATCAACTTCGGTATCATCTACGGCATCTCCGCCTTCGGTCTTGCCAACCAGCTCGGTATCGCCCGCGAGGAGGCCGGTGCGTATATCCGCAAATATTTCGAACGCTTCCCGGGCATTCGTGCCTACATGGATGAGACCAAGGCGTTCTGCAAACAGAACGGCTATGTGCTGACGTTGTTCGGACGCAAATGTCACTATCCGGACATCAGCAACAGCAATCCGTCAATCCGCGCCTTCAATGAGCGCGCCGCCATCAACGCGCGCCTGCAAGGCACCGCGGCGGATATCATTCGCCGCGCCATGATCCGCATGGACGACGAACTGAAGAAGCATAAACTCACCGGACACATGCTGCTGCAAGTGCATGACGAGCTGATCTTCGAGGTGCCCGATGGCGAGGTTGCCAAGACCCTGCCCGTGGTCAAGCAGGTGATGGAGCACGCCGCCCTGCCGGCGGTTTCGCTCTCGGTTCCGCTGCACGTCGACGCGCGCGCGGCGACCAACTGGGACGAGGCGCATTGATTTTGATGATGCAGACAACCGGCTGTAACATTGTTCTGTTCTGATTGGAGTAGTTGTCGACCGATCTTGCGATAGGATATTTCACATGCGTTGGCTTTATTTTGCCGCTCCGCTTCTGACTGCTTTTGCATTGGCCCCCATCGCGGTAATCGCACAAGCGCCGTTGCCTCCCGGACAGCATTATGGGGAAATCGCTGATCCTTCGGTTTGGCCATTTTCCGCTGTGGGACGCGTGAACTGGACAACGCGCACAGACGAGCGATCATTCTGTACAGGCACGCTTATCGCCCCAAACCTGGTGCTGACTGCGGCGCACTGCCTTTATCAGGATCCTGGTGTGCACAGTGTCATCCACTTCGTGACCGCGGTGGCTAACGGCGTCCCTGCCGAGCATGGGATCGCCAAACGGGTGGTCATCTCGCCGCAATACGTTCCGCATCAGCCGTTCAATGTCGAAACTGTTCGGAACGATTGGGGCATTATCGTTCTGAACGAATCGCTTTCAACTAAGCCTGTTCCGGTTCGCTCTTTGACGCTCGCCCAAGTCGAGAAAACAGGTCGGTTCATGCATGTTGGGTACGGAAGGGATCGCCCGTTCCTGCCGTCTGTCGTGCGCGATTGCTGGGTCGGTGGTCTCGACGAACAGACGCTGATGTATCGGTGTCTCACAAATTCCGGTTACTCGGGAGCACCACTTCTCGCACAAATTGACGGGACTTATTCGGTGATCGGGATCGTCTCTGGGGGAAATACGGAAAAGCGCCAAGGCTATGCCTGCTCGGCAACCCAGTTCGAAAAAACGGTCGCGGAGCTGCTAAAAGCGGAATGAAGGCTCGTTCCCAATCGGGGCCAGCACCGATCAGGTGATCAGCGGGGTGCGACAGAAGTTCCCCGGCGGCGGATGGCTCCGCAACAGCAAGGACTGAGAAATGTTTGAAACGCTTGCCGATACGCCGGAACGCGCTGAAATCCGCGATGCGGTCCGTGCGATCTGCAACAAGTTCGACGATACCTATTGGGCCGAGAAGGATAGCACGCATTCGTTCCCATTCGAGTTCGCCAAAGCCATCGCCGATGGCGGCTGGCTCGGCATTGCCATGCCGACCGAATATGGCGGCGCAGGGCTTGGGGTGACCGAGGCTTGCATCATGATGCAGGAGGTTGGCCGCTCGGCTGGCGCGTTCGCGGCGTGCTCGACGGTGCACATCAACATCTTCGGCCTGCATTCAATCGTGAAGCATGGCACCGACGAACAGAAAAAGAAATGGCTGCCGTCGATCATCAACGGGTCATCGCGCGCCTGTTTTGGCGTGACGGAGCCTGACGCCGGTCTCGATACCAGCAAGATCAAGACGCGTGCGGTGCTGCGGGGCAACAAGTATATTGTGCACGGCCAGAAGATCTGGACCAGCACGGCGCAACAAGCCGACAAGATCGTCCTGCTTGCGCGCACCACGCCGATCGAAGAATGCGCCAAACCGGCCGACGGCCTCTCACTCTTCTACACTGACATGGATCGCGCAAAGGTCGAAGTGCGCGAGATTCCCAAGATGGGACGTCATGCGGTGAATTCGAACCAGACATTCTTCGACGGACTGGTTGTTCCCGTCGAGCATCGTATCGGCGAAGAGGGCAAGGGGTTTCGCTATATTCTCGACAGCCTTAATCCGGAGCGCATCCTCAACGCCGCTGAAGTTGTTGGAATGGGCCGGCGCGCTTTGGAAAAGGCAGTCAAATACGCCAACGAGCGCGTCGTGTTCGGGCGTCCCATCGGCAAGAACCAGTCGATCCAGCATCCGCTGGCCGAATGCTGGTCGGAGCTTTACGCGGCCGAATTGATGGCCTTGCACGCGGCTGAGCTTTATGACGCTGGTAAACCCTGTGGCGCGCAGGCTAATGCCGCAAAATATCTGGCGGCAGACGCCGGGTTCCGCGCTTGCGATCGCGCTATCCGCACCCACGGCGGCATGGGTTATGCTGCCGAATATCAGGTGGAGCGCTACTTCCGAGAAATGGTCGCAGTGCAGCTCGCGCCAGTCTCGCGTGAAATGATCCTGTGCTTCATCGCGGAGCGCGAGCTCGGCTTGCCGAAATCATATTGATCGGCTGAGGCCGACGGCAAGTGAGTAGTGCGATCAAGGCCTTGCCTGTATCCATCCGGCGGGTGGATCATTAGAACTGAGCTGAGCGAAAGTCGTGCACAGGAGCGTCACGTGGGGAAATACGGCATCGGGCAACCGGTTCTGCGATTTGAGGATGCGCGGCTGCTGCAGGGGCGCGGGCGCTACATTCATGATGTGAACCTCCCGGGCCAGGCTTACGCCGTGTTTCTGCGCTCGCCCCATGCCCATGCCAAGATCGTCAATATCGATATCGTAGCGGCCAAGGCGGTGCCCGGTGTGATCGCGGTCTATACCGGCGCGGATTACGCTGCTGATGGGCTCGGTGCGCCCAAAGTCAGCATGCCGCGCAAGCGACCTGACGGGTCCCCGATGTTTGCACCGGCGCGGCCGGCGCTCTGTGTCGACCGCGTGCGTTACGTCGGAGATCCGGTCGCCATGGTGGTGGCCGAGACTTTGGCCCAGGCGATCGACGCAGCCGAGCGCATCGCCGTCGCCTACGATGCGCTTCCCTCGGTGACCTCGACCGCGGAGGCGACGTTAGCCGGCGCGCCGCCGGTGTGGGACGAATGCCCCGACAACGTCTCGAACTTCATCGAGCGCGGCAACAAGGCCGCGGCCGACGCGGCGTTCGCGCAAGCCGCGCGGGTCATTAGCCGCCGTTACGTGATTACCCGGGTGCACGCGCAGTACATGGAGCCGCGCGGTGCGCTCGCCACTTATGACGCGGCGGAGGATCGGCTGACGCTCTATGCGGACGTGCAATATCCGCATCGCGTGCGGCAGATGCTGGCGCAGTCGGTGTTCCGGGTGCCTGAAAGCAAGCTGCGGGTGATCAGTGGCGACGTGGGCGGCGGGTTTGGCACGAAGGGTTGGCAATATATCGAGCATCGGCTGACCCTGTGGGCCGCGCGGAAGCTCGGCCGGCCAGTCAAATGGATATGCGAGCGCTCGGAAGCGATCATGGCCGACGAGCACGGTCGCGACAATATCGGCGACATCGAGTTGGCGCTCGACACCAACAACAAGTTCGTCGGCCTGCGGCTCAACATGCTGGCGAATATCGGCGCCTATGTGGGGTCGGATCGAAACCTGCTGTCGCCGTTCGGCATGATCGGGACCGTGAACGGCGTGTACCGAATTCCGGCCGCCTACCTGCGGGTGATCGGGCTCCTGTCAAACACCAACCCGACTGCGCCCTATCGCGGCGCCGGCCGTCCCGAAGCGATCTACCTGATCGAACGATTGATCGACGATGCGGCGCGCGAGCTTGGTGCGGATCGGGTCGAGTTGCGGCGCATCAACATGTTGCCTTCGGCAGCGCTTCCCTATCAGAGCCCGCTCGGTCCCTATTATGACTGCGGTGACTTCGAGAAAAACCTCGACATGGCGTTGAAGCTTGCGGACGTGGCTGGTTTTGCCAGGCGGCGCGATGCGTCACGCGAACGAGGCAAACTGCGCGGGCTCGGCATCGCCAATGCGATCGAGCAAGCCGGAGGAACGGTTCAGCCGGAATATGCGGAGATCCGCTTCAACCCGAGCGGAACCGCGATGCTGCTCATGGGAACCAAGGCCCAGGGACAAGGGCATGAAACAGCGTTCAAACAAATTCTACATGAGCGCCTCGGTATCGATCCGCACGACGTTCAATATGTCGACGGAGACACCGATCGCGTCGCATTCGGCATGGGGACCAATGGATCGCGATCGATCGTGCTGGGCGGTTCCGCCCTCTACGTCGCCGCCGGCAAAGTCATCGACAAAGCCAAGCGCATTGCCGCGCACATGCTGGAGGCAAGTGTTGACGACGTGGAGTTCGCCGACGGCACGTTCAGGGTCGCCGGCACCGACAAGGTTGTTTCGTTGAAAGAGGCTGCGGTCGCCTCGTTCCAGCCCGCGCGTGTTCCGGCCGGACTGGAGCTTGGGCTATACGAAAATGCGACCTACTTGGGCCAGAAAGACACCTATCCGAACGGCTGCCACATCGCCGAAGTGGAAGTCGATCCCGAGACCGGGCACGTTCAGCTCGATCGCTATTCCGTCGTCGATGATGTCGGCACGGTGATCAATCCGATCGGGCTCAAGGGCCAGATCCATGGCGGCGTGGCGCAGGGCGTCGGCCAGATCCTGATGGAGGAAGTCGTCTGGGATGGAGACTCCGGCCAGCTGCTGACGGCGAGTTTTCTCGACTACGCGATGCCGCGCGCCGACACGTTGACCAACATGGCGATCGAGAGCAATCCGGTGCCGACCAAATTCAATCCGCTCGGCGCCAAAGGGGCCGGTGAAGCCGGCACCGTCGGCGCCATGCCGGCAACCATGAATGCCGTGATGGACGCGCTGGCGTCAGTAGGGGTGCGCGAGCTCGATATGCCTGCCACGAGCGGGCGCGTCTGGGCCGCAATCAAGAAGGCGAAGGCGGATTAGGCGCCCGGCAGCATCCGAAGTAGCGTCCGGTCGCGCAAGATCCAGTGGTGAACAAGTGCTGCGACCGCGTGCAGGCCGGCAAATATGACCAGCGCGTTCGCAAGGATCTCGTGAACTTCGGTCACGGATCGCGCAAAGGCGCGATCTTTCACCCAGGGTGACGCGATCTCGTAGACGCCGAAGATCGACACCGCGTCGCCGCGGGCGAATTGCGTCACGATTCCGGCAATGGGTACGAGCGCCAGCAGCAGGTACATCAGATAATGCGCGAGGCGTCCGGCAACATCGAGCCACGGGCCGAGCGCCGTCGGCTCTGGCTCGGGCGGTGGATCGGAGAAGCGCCACGCGAGCCGCGCAACCAGGAACACGAGCACCCCGAGCCCAAGCGCGATGTGAATCGCCAAGGTCCCGCGAGGCAGATCGTCGATGAATTGACCGAGCAGCCAAGCCGTGATGACGAGCGCGACCACGGCCCAATGCAGGAATTGCGGGACGGCTCCGTACCGATCTTTTGAGTTCGTAAGACGCATGTCATTCGCTCGCTGTGGGGACACTCGATCGGCGTCGCCACCGGGTTGCTAACGCCAAGCTTTGAGCGGGATCACTGATCTAAATCAATTGGCGGTGGCGGCCTTCGCCTGCACCCGCTGGTCGAAGCGGG
>JAFAXD010000264.1 GCA_019241285.1 Xanthobacteraceae bacterium
ATGATGTGACCGGCATTGAGGTTTATACCAAGGATCCCGACCGAATCGACTATTTCCGTCATCGGGTGAGCGAGGCGGCGCGGCGCCCGACCTTCCTGGTCGATTGGCGGCAACGCAATGCCACCTTCTTCAGCGCGCTGCAGGTCGAGCGCAACGTGATGTTCCTGATCCTGACATTGATCGTGCTGGTGGCGGCGCTCAACATCGTCTCCGGCTTGATTATGCTGGTGAAGGATAAAGGCGCGGACATCGGCATCATGCGCACCATGGGCGCGTCGCAAGGCTCGGTGATGCGCATCTTCCTGATCGCCGGTGCGTCGATCGGCGTTGTCGGCACTCTGGTCGGTCTCGTCAGCGGCGTGCTGATCTGTCAGCGGCTCGAGGCCATTCGCCAGTTCCTGTCCTGGCTCACCAGCACCGAGCTGTTCCCGCCGACGCTCTATTTCCTCTCCCGCCTGCCGGCCGAGATGGACCCGGCCGAAACGACGGCGGTCGTCGTGATGGCGCTTGCGCTGTCGCTCCTTGCTACCCTTTATCCCTCGTGGCGCGCGGCCCGGCTCGATCCGGTCGAGGCGCTGCGCTACGAGTAATCGATGGCCGCCGAAAATCCCGTCCTCTATTTGCAGGCAATCGAGCGCAATTATCGTCAGGGCGAGAACCTGCTCAACATTTTGCGCGGGGCCGAGCTTGCTGTCTGGTCGGGGCAGCTGGTCGCGCTGGTCGCGCCCTCCGGCGCCGGCAAATCAACGCTCCTCCACATCGCCGGCCTGCTCGAACGCCCGGATGGCGGGGAGGTCTACATTAATACCCAGCCGACCTCGGCCTTGAGTGAGTTTGAGCGCACCCGCATTCGCCGCCTGGAAATGGGTTTCATCTATCAGGCGCATCACCTGCTGCCCGAACTCTCGGCGGTCGAGAATGTGATGCTGCCGCAGATGATCCGCGGCCTCGGCAAAACCGCCGCCCGCACCCGTGCCGCCGAGTTGCTCTCGTATCTGGGGCTCAAAGAGCGGTTGACGCACCGGCCGGCGGAGCTCTCCGGCGGCGAGCAGCAGCGCGTCGCCATCGCCCGCGCAGTGGCCAACGCGCCACGCATTTTGCTCGCCGATGAGCCGACCGGAAACCTCGATTTGCGCACGGCCGACCGGGTGTTCGAGGCGCTGACCCAGCTGGTGCGCGCCTCAGGTCTCGCCGCCGTCATCGCCACCCACAATTTGGAGCTTGCCGAGCGCATGGATCGGCAGGTCACGTTGCGGGAAGGGCAGGTGGTAGAGCTCAAGCCGGGGCAGCCGCATCATTGAGGGGCGGGGAGGCGCGCCACCTACGGTGCGCGTCATCTGGCGGCATGGCCCTAGTTCTCGTAATGTTCTACTCAAGACCTGGACAGCCGGCCAGTGGTAAATGGCGGTAGCAAAAGCATTTGCTAACCCGGTAAGCTAGAAAAGTGAGTCTCGATCAATGGCGACGCTGGTGTCAGAGCGATCAGAAGAGCCGTGGCGTCGCCGTGCATTTCTCCCGACCTATCAGGTCGCGGAAGCGGCGCATTACGCGCAAATTTCGGCCCAGACGGTCGTCTCTTGGCACAAGATCAAGACCGATCTTCTGGCCGAGCGCCAGAACCGTGCTGCGTTGTCCTACATGCAGCTGATCGAGGTTGCTGTAGTGGCAGCCTTCCGCAAGGCTGGAGTTCCGCTGAAGCGCATTCGCGCGGCTCGCGAGTATGCGGCTCACACGCTTAAAAGCGAACACCCGTTCGCGGAATATAAATTCAAAGAGGAAGGTAAGCACCTGTGGCTCGATTCCGGTCAGATCGACGTAAAGCCAGGGACCGTGCTTTCCGCAGATCAGGGCGGGCAATTAGCCTGGGAAGCTGTGATTGGTCGACTGCGTGAGTTCGAATACGAAAAGGATGGCATCGTTCTGAGATGGCATGTTGCAGGGCCATCCAAACCGATCATTATTGATCCTCGAATTTCATTTGGTGCGCCAACTGTACGCGGCACGCCCACTTGGATCATAAAGGGACGTTGGGATGCTGGTGAAAGTGATGCTGATATCGCTGACGACTTCGGGCTAAGAAAAGAAGAAGTTAGAGACGCCCTAAGGTTCGAAGGGGTTGTTCCTGGGGGGAGGTCTAAATCTCGGCTTCACTGACCTTTTATTTTGATCGCAATTTTGGTTCGCGTCTTCCGATGGCAATCAGGATGGCCCGGCCCCCCTTTGCAGTCGAGTATCATCACGATCCGAAGTGTAAGTTCAAATTTAAGGACAACACGCCAGACGACGAATGGCTATCGAAGGTGGCAGCGGAGGGCTGGATTGTTTTCAGCCACGACCGCAAATTTCACACCCTTCTGCCGGATGCTCAGCAATCAAACAGTACAACGCTGGTTGTTTCTATTTGCCCGGTGCTAGTTCGCCGACTTGGCAAAAAATGTGTTACTTCACCCGCGCGTACCAGGGGATCGCCGATAGGGTCAGCACTACTACGAAGCCATTTATTTTTCGAGTTATCGGCTGCCAACAGATTTAGAAGAATCACGATCCCCTGATTTTGCCGGCTCTCTTACGTCCTCGGTAGCTAGGCCTGGGTAGCGGGTCATTTTTAAATAAGGCAGCCCAATTTTGGGCTTGCGGGCTGGGCCGGACGGCGCATGTTCCCAAGGATGGAGGACTGGTACGCCCAAGAAGGAGTTTGGCTTGCGCGAGAGCGTGCAGCACGCAATCCATACTACTCCGATCCCGAGGTAGTGTGGTTTGAGAGTGGGTTCGGAGCCAACGGTGAGGTTCTCGGTGGTCCGATAGCAGCTTCTGGGTTCTACCTGCTGTTTTTCTGTCGGAGCCCAGAGTGTTGTCGGCCCGCCGGTCCCTTTGAGTCTGCAGACGCGGCCAAGGCTTGGTCAAAGCAACAATTGGCCCCTTAACCAAGCTCTCTGCTACAATTCAAAATGGCCCACTACCCCCTCTTGACACATGAACAAAACTAGAACAATGTTCTTCCTATGTTCTGTTGCGTAAGGGAGTCGGGTCATGGTTCGCGCCGTCGTCGAAGAAGCCGCAGCGCTGGCGTCTCTCACGTTGTTCATCAGCATGATCGCGGTGTGGGCCCAGGTCCTCACGGCGCTTTAGTCTTTTTGCGAGTGTCCCCGCCTCGTTGTGTTGCCCCCTGACGAGGCCCGCACCGGCCGACGTGCGCAAAGTTGTGCGTCCCTCCACGTCGGTCGGTGCCCCACACTCGACAGCGCGCGCTTCTCTCCGCACCATCGGGCTCGGTCGAATCGGACCTGACCACTTCCTGATCTGTTGTGTGGAGCGCCATGGCGGCTGATCCGCAATTCGTGCACCTGCACGTCCACTCGTCCTATTCGCTGCTCGAAGGCGCGATGACGATCCCGCGCCTCGCCGAGTTGGCCAAGGCCGACCGGCAGCCGGCGCTCGCGCTGACCGATACCGACAATATGTTCGGGGCGCTGGAATTCTCCGACAAGCTCGCCGGCTATGGCATCCAGCCGATCATCGGCTGCGAACTCGCGGTCGATTTCGCCGACCAGGATCCCAACGCGCGCAACGCACTGGCGGCCGCGCCGGCGCGACTCGTGCTGCTGGCGGCGCGCGAGCGCGGCTACCGCAGCCTGATGAAACTGAACTCGCGTGCGTTCCAGGAAACCCCGGTCCACCAGACCCCCCACATCAAGCTGGAATGGCTTGAGGGCGAGGCCGAGGACCTGATCGCGCTGACCGGCGGACCCGACGGTCCGATTGCGCTGGCGCTCGGCGCCGACCACAGCCAGCTCGCGGCGCAAGAGCGCGGCTACCGCAACCTGATGCGCTTGAATTCGCGGGCTTTTCTCGAGACGCCGGTTCACCAGGCGCCGCATGTCAAACTCGACTGGCTCGAAGGCCAGACCGACGGCCTGATTGCGCTGACC
>JAFAXD010000349.1 GCA_019241285.1 Xanthobacteraceae bacterium
CCCGTCGACGAAGTCTAGCACCGCGGAAATTCGTTGCTGTCCGTCGATGACTTCTCTAATCATTTTTTCAGGGCGGACAGCCTGCACGTTACGAATGTAGATTGGCGGAACAGGCATGGACCGGAGCAGGGTGTCTATAAAGAACGACCTTGCAGAAGCAGTCCACACTCCCCTTCGCTGAAACTTCGGGGTGAGCTGGAGGGTATCGCTTGCGCGCCAGTCTAAGAAGTCCTGCGGGCGGTAAACCGATCTCTCTGAAGTTGGCATGCGAGCCCCCTTTTCGCCTCAACAACTATCCCAATGCTTTATCAATTAACAGCCTTTCCACTGTCTTGTCTTCCTCGGCCTGCTCCGTCTGCCTTTAGTCCGGCTTTTGAAATCGATCTCAGGAGTTGGAGCCTCCGGCAAAACCGGGGCGGTTCAGATCCCGACAATGTTTGGCGTCGTATCGGCGAAAAGTGCGATTCGTTAGTGAGGTCTGCCGACCGCCTTGCGGAAAGCTGCCGGCCGCTCCGCAAGTTTATCGGCCGCCTGAGCCAGGCAGGGCCCGCACGCACCTTGCACTGCTGCAAGCTGTCGTGCCGCAGCCAGCAAAGATTGCGCTGCGCGCGCCGGATCGGTGCTCACGCGGCGCAACCGCTCCAGCGTCGTGATGATACGCCGCTCGATCCTCCGAGGCGGTGCTCCTGTCGCAAGATCGCCGAGTTGCTCGATCGCCTGCCCGACCGAGAGCAGTGCAAGCGCATCATCAGCCAACCGTCCCGGCGAATAGGACGCTCGCTCGCCCCAATACGTGGCGAGCAGAATTCGGTGATGCAGCAACGCTCGCCATTGCTTCCGGTGCGTTGCCGTGATCGCGCTGGCGGCGAGACGCTCGAGATCGTCAATCATCGAGAACCGCACCGCTTCATAACGGCGGCGGCTATCGACCGGATAGATCAGGCCGAATGCGATCAATCCGACCAAGGGGCCAGCAATGACCGCAACACCTGCCATGAGCGATTGCTCGAATGACATCGTCTGAGGCCACGCAGGCTGCAGCAGCAAGAGCATGACCATATTATAGTCGAACGCCATCCGCTGGGTCAGGCGATGGGCGAACACCGGCGCACCGAACAAGATGAACGGAACCATCGCCAGGATCAACTCAAACGGGCCGTGTGCCATCGGCCAGACCAACCAGCGGCATACCAATGCAAAGGTCACACCGAGCAACTGCCCGACGAAGACATAGCGCAGCACCACAGCCGGATTCTCGAAAGTCGAGAAGATCGACACCATGATCGAGGTACCGAGCATCATGAAGCCGCCCAATTGCCAGTGGGTCGCGAGCCAGATCGCGCCGACCACGAGCATCGCGACAACGGCCCGCAGCGTCGCCCGCCACGCCAGCAGCCAGTCGCGATGCAGCGCAAATTCGCCGCCGGGGCTGCTTTCGTCGAGCGAACTGGTCGCAGCGGCCAAATCTGCCTCGAGGTCAGACGCACCAGCCGCTTGGCTTGGGTCCGATCTCCACCCCAGCACCGCCGTGACCTGTAGGGCCAGCAGCACGCGTATCTTGCGCACCAATCGCCGGCGTGCTCGCGAGCCCGCATTATGTAGATCGAGAGTGCCTTCCAGTGCGGCGATACCAGACAGAAACGATTGCTGCTCGTCCTCCGATATCGGCGCGCCGCGCCTTCGAGCGATGATGTTGGCGACAATCCGGTCCGTCAGCATACGCGCTTTCTCGACCAGCGTGGTGTCGTCGCCCGGAGCGGCAAACAGCCAGCCCATCAGCAGCGCGGCCACGACCCCGAGCGTGACGGTCAACATCCGATCCGCGCCAAGCGCCAGCACATGTTCAGGGTGCGCAGAATCGAGCAGCGCCACCATCGCAGCCGAATAGCCCGACAAGATCGCTGCATACGAGGCGTAACCGCGGACAAGATTGCCAATGAATGCGCAGATGCCGATCCAGAGCGAGATGCCGATCACGACAACTGTCGGCTGCCCGTGCGAGATCACCATCAGCGCTATTCCGAACAAGGCACCGATGACGGTGCCGGCGAGACGCGCTGCGCTCTTCTCAAGCAGATGACCGCGAAGCGGCTGCGAAGCCGCCCAGACCGTCATCGCCGACCATTGTGGATGTTCGAGTCCGATCGACCAGGCCCAGACCAGCGCGAGGCAAGCCGCAACTGCGGTCCGAAATGCAAACGGAAGCTTGGCCGCCTCGAAACCGAGCGACGACAAAGTCGGGTTCATCGAATCTTCTCGTTTGCCTCGGCGAGCCGCTGCTCGATCTGCGTGAACACACCGAGTGTCGTCCGAAGGGACTTGTCGTCGATGTGCTTCAGCATCGCGACCTCGGCCTGCTGCAGGACACGATAGACAAGGGTCAGCGCGCGCCGCCCTTTCGCGGTGAGAAAGACCAATCGCGACCGCCGGTCGGTCGGCGATATTTTCCGTTCGATCAACTCCTGTTCGCTCAGCAGATCGAGCAGTCGCACCAGGGTCGAACCATCGATACCGCAGCGGGTGGCCAGTTCATTCTGAGTGATCCCGTCGCCTGAGCGATCGAGGTGGACCAATGGCGGCCAAGCGGCGTCCGACAGGCCAAGCGCGGCCATTCGGCGATCGAGCGCGCGGCGCCAGCGGCGTGCGAGACCGACAAGGGCAAAGCCGAAGCTCAGGCGGACATCGGATGGGTGACTGGGCATAGCTATTTAGTTTGAACTAAAATAATGTGAATTCAATGTATTTCAGCATGTTGAATGGCATGGCTGGCTCTCGCGGTGCGCGGCCCGGCATTGCGCCTTACCTAAACTTCCGATGACTTGATCCTAGGGATTGAACATTTGGCTGGGTCCTAGCCGCGTTCAGCCCGAGTAGGCGCGGGTTGTCTGCGCCAAGCGCCCAACGCGGAACCACGAACCATGTGGAGTTATCGGCGCACGCGGCCTTGGAGCTTGACCTACTCGTCCTTGATGTTCGCCGTGGTGATGACCTTGCGCCACTTCAAGGTATCGCGATCGATCGTCTTCTGGAATTCAGCGGCGTTCTTGGCCTCGACGGCAAAGCTGCGCGCTTCGAGCAAGGCTTTGATGTCGGGGCGAGTGATGACCTCCGTGAGGTCGTCATTGATGGCTTGGATGGTGCTGGCAGGGGTTTGCGCGGGAGCGAACAGGCCAGAGACGCCATAGGTTTCGTAGCCGGGTACGCCGGCTTCCTGCATTGTGGGAATCTCCGGCGCGAGCTTCGAACGTTGGGCTGTCGATATGGCGAGAGCACGCAGCTTCTCGGTCGGAAGGTAAGGTAAGGAATAATGTTGGACGATCCGGTGATCGTTGCATCCATCTGGTTCGCCAGCATCGCCATAATGGTTTCATTGGCTCCCCTGAATGGCACGTGCGTCAATCGCACGCCGGTGAGGGCCATGAAATATTCCATCTGCAGGCGTTGAATGCTGGCAGGTCCGGTCGAGCCATAATTGATCTCGCCGGGCTTCGATTTTGCGAGCGCGATGAACTCCGACATCGTCTTCGCCGGGATATGCGTCCCGATCGCAAACATCTGCGGGGCCGTCGCCACCATCGAGACAGGCGCAAGCTCCGATACCGAATAGGGCATCGACGTGTAGATCAAAGGATTGAAGATGAAGGTGCCATCCGTGGTGAAGAGCAATGTATGACCATCAGGTTCTGCCTTCGTGACGACGACGGTGCCGATGTTTGTGTTTCCACCCGGCCGGTTCTCGATCACGACCGGCTGCTTCCATTTCTCGCTGAGATACGGGGCGACGATGCGAAACAGAACGTCCGGCGCCCCGCCGGCGCTGAACGGAATGATGATGCGAACAGTCCGGCTCGGAAAATCCGATGCGCGAGCGGCATGCGCGCCCAGGAACGCGGCTGACACGGCCACGAGGAGCATCAGGCCGGAATGCCGTCTCGATCGCTGCATGTGTTCCTCTTTGCCCGACCAGTGGCGCGCACACCGAGATTGGAGTGGCGCCCTGACGGTGACAAGCGCCATTTGGCGGCAAGTCGTGCTTGTCCGGTGAGCAACGCACTATCGT
>JAFAXD010000453.1 GCA_019241285.1 Xanthobacteraceae bacterium
ACGATGATGGCAAGCGCCTTGTAGCTCACCACGTAGCCGGTGCGCGGATCAACAAACCCATCGAGCATGGCCACAAGCCCGCCCGCAATCGCGGCGAGCGCCGAAGAGAGTGCAAAGTTGAGATAGCGCACCTTGATGGCATCAACCCCGAAGCTCGCAGCAATCTGCGGCTTCGATACAGTCGCGCGCCAGGCAACGCCGATGCGGGTGCGGGTCGTGAAGATGTGCAGACCAACAAATACCAACACGGCAGCGACAACGATTGCGATCTGCACCGCGTTCACGCTTACGCCGGCGATATCATAAACTCGGAGTGCAAACGGGTTAGATCGGAACGTCACCCCTTGCTCGCCGAAAACGATGCGAAACGCATCCTGCATCAGCACCAGCAAGCCCACCGACGCGATCATCGGCACGTCCGGCCGATAGATCAGCAACGGCTGATAGAGCAGGCGGTAGATCGCGATACCGAAGATCGGCGCCGCGATGATCGCCGCGAAAATGCCGAGCGCGATGCTGCCCGTCGTGTTGGCGACGAGCACCGTGACGTAGGCGCCGAGCGCGAACACCGCCGCGTGCGCGATATGGAGGATACGCAGCATGCCGTAGACCAAGGTCAGGCCCACGGCCATCATGGCGTACATGCATCCGAAGATGAGGCCCGTTACGGCAAGATCGACGTAGTACACGACGGGTGCCTCACCTCTCCCCGCTTGCGGGGAGAGGTCGGCGCGAAGCGCCGGGTGAGGGGGCCTCTCCGCGAGTCTGAGCGCTTGGAGAGGCCCCCTCACCCGACTTTCTCGCTGTGCTCAAAAGTCGACCTCTCCCCGCAAGCGGGGAGAGGTAAGCGTGGGGCACGGCCGTGCACATCAGCAACTTCCAATCAAATCGCGTTTTTCAATTCCCCGGCGGATTCACCACCTCCGGCGCGTCCACCAAGGCGGCGAAGGAGAACTTGCCGTCTTTGATCACGTTGATGCTGTACGGCATGATGATCTCGCGATCCTTGGTGAAGCCGATCAGGTTGCCTTCCAGCATCGGGAAGTCCTTGGTGGCGGCGAGCGCGTCGCGCACCTTGACCGGGTCGGCGACGCCGGCGCGCTTGATCGCGTCGGCCATCAGCCGCACCGCCGAGTAGGTCACGGCCGCGACGCCCTCGGGCGGATAGCCGGCGCGCTTCTGGAATTCGGCGAAGAACTTCTGCAGCGCCGGATCGTTGCGGGCGCGGTCGAAGCTATCGACGATGTAGGTGCCGTTCGCCGCCGGTCCGGCGATCTCCATGAATTTCTCGGAGTCGAAAGCCTGCGAGCCGATGACCGGCACGGTCACGCCAGCGGCGCGCAGCTGGGCGACCAAGGGGCCGCCGGTGAAGAAATAGCCGGTGGCGTAGACGGCGTCGGGATTGTCGCGCTTCACGCTCGCCACGATCGAGCCGAACTGGCGGTCCTGCAGCGCGTAGCTGTATTTGTTGACGATATCGAGCCCGTATTTGGGCGCGCCCGCCAGGAACCCATCCATGGTCGCCTGGCCGTAGTCGTTATCCATGGTGATGGCAGAGATCTTCTTGAAGCCGAGATTCTTGCCGATGAAGTATGCGGTCGCGAGCCCCTGGGGCGGCCCGAGATGCACGAGCCGGAAGCAGTAATCGCCGGCCGCCGTGATGTCGGGGTGCACTCCATAGGCGGAGATGAACGGGATGCCAGCCTTTTGGAACAGCGGCGCCGCAGCGCGGCCTGATGCCGAGTAGCTGCCGTTGACCGCGAACTTCACGCCGTCCTCGCCGATCAACTTGTTGGCGGTGAAGATCGCCTGATCCGACTTGGCCTGATCGTCGTAGGAGATGAGCTGCAGCTTCTCACCGAGGACGCCGCCGGCGTTGTTGACGTCCTCGATCGCCATCTCGGCGGCGATCTTCGCCGACTTGCCGTCGGTCGCCGCAAAGCCGCTGAGCGGCGCCTGGAAGCCGATCTTGATGTCGGCCCGTGCGGGCCATGCGGCGAAGCCAAACAAAGGCACACTCAGCACTGCGCCGAGCAACAACTTGCGACGATTAGTTCTGTTTACTGCGCGATGCCACACGGCTGCCTCCGTTGATATTGTCTCGATGCGATCTACGATCCTGGTTCATACTAGCAATTCGCGTGCCTTCTTGATGGCCGCGGTGGGCGGTTGCGCGCCTCTCCAGTCGGCACGATCCTGCGCCCGGCGGGTGGCGTCAATTCCGAGTTTGGTGACCATCCCCGCCTCGTCCAGTGGTTCCGAGCGATCGGTGCGCACGCCGGGAACGACGATGAGATCGCGCTCAGCGCGCATCCGCGTCGCACAGGCCCACTCCACCTGCTCGGCATCCCAGGGGTCGATGTCATCGTCGACCACGGTCACGCGCTTGATGAGATTGACCGCAGCCCAGATCGCGAACATCGCCTTGCGCGCGTCGCCTGGACGCGGGTCCTTGAGGGCGACCACGGCGTGCAGCCGCCCTGCACCACCGAAGCCGACCGCGACTTGCGCGACGCTGGCAACACTGGCGCGCGCAGCCCGCGCCAGTCCGGCCGCGATCGCAATCCCGCCGAGCAGACAGTGCTCCGGGTGATGCCCCGGCAACACCACCTGGAAGATCGCGTCGTTGCGGCGCGTGAGCCGCGAGAACGTACCGACCACGCCATTCCCGTAGTTCTCATAAAGTCCATGGAACTCGCTGACGGGGCCCTCTGCGATCTCGTCATTAAGATCGAGCGTTCCTTCCAGCACGCATTCGCACTGCGCCGGAACAACAAGATCAGAGGTCAGGCAGCACGCGGCTTCGATCGGATCGCCGAGTAGCCCGCCCGCGACCTCGAGCTCGTCCTCGCCGAGTTGCAGATAAAGACAGGCCGCGAGCAACACGGCCGGATGGTTGCCGACCGTCACGGCGATATCGAGCTTTTGCCCGCGCTCGCGCGCCGCCCGCGCCAGCACGGCGAGATGATGATTGGGCGCGATCCCGACCATGGCGCGATTGCCGCCGAGCGGCTTGAGCCGCGCGATCGAGAGGTTCGCCCGTCCGGTCAGGCTGTCCTTGGCGACGATCGCGCCGGCCGTGATGTAGGGCCCGGTCTCGTGCTCGAAGAAGCGCGGGATCGGCAGTTCCTTGGCGAGGTCCGGATTGCTGACGACGTGCTGTTGGCAAGGAGGCGCCTGCGTGATCCTTGGCCGCAGCGGCTTGTCGATCGCGGCGATGATCCTGGATTGCAGGGTCACTTGTGTCGCGCCGATGGCCTCGGCAAACCAAGACACGCCGTTGAGGAGATTTCCGACGATCGGCATCGCGTGCCCGATGACGCGTTCGAACCGCAGCGCGGGACCACGATCGGCTTCGGCGAGGCAGGCCGCAATCTCATAATCGGGGCTGACCGGCGCAGCGATGGTGCGCAACTCTCCGCGATCTTCGAGCGAGGCGAGCCACGCGCGCATCGATTGCCGGTGCGGTGCTGCCCTGCCGCTCATCCGCTGTTCAAAACCTCATTCGCCCGAGGGAAACTCTATCCTGCGCCCCAAAGGTGTCCACGACCAACGGGCGAAACGGCGCATAGGCAAAATCGAAGGGTCGTGGCAGACAAGCGGAGCATGGTCGAACTACGCAGCCTTGCCTATTTTGTCACCGCTTGCCAGCACGAGAGCCTGGCGCGCGCGGCCGAGCACCTGGGCATTGCGCTCTCGACCCTGAGCGTGAGCCTGAAGGCACTCGAAGATGAGCTTGGGCTCGAGCTCTTCCGCCGCACCAGCTCCAGTCTCTATCCAACCACCGCGGCGCGTTGGCTGTTTCGCGCCGCCGCCCCGGTGCTGCTGACGGAAGGTTTCGCCCGCCGCTGGCTCGCCGGCCGCAAGCCAGCGCAACCGCACGTGCTCACGGTCGAGACCAGCCTCAACTTTACACTCGGCCGGATCAGCAATGCGATCCTACGGGCGGGCGAGATGCTGGCGACGGAGAAGCCGCAGGTCCTGATCGATCCGATCTGGATCGCCGAGCCAGACACGCATCCGGTTTCCGGCATTGCTGACGATTGGCAGGACCCGACGCGCAGTCGCGTCCGCATCGCGGCAGCGGACGTCGCGTTTGTGGCGAGCAGTTCCGATGTCGTCCTGCTGGCGGATGATTGGGTGCTGGCGTGCCGCGTGCCCGCCGGGACGGCGCACCCCGCCAGCGTCGCCGAGCTCTTCGCCGGTCCGGTCATGATCCCGGAGTTGCCACGCCCGTTGCTGCAACAAGCGATGGATTATTGCGCGCGACATCTTATCGGCACCGCGCGGTTCATCAGCGAGCCACCCGGCGCGTTGCCGCGGCTCTTTGATGACCATCCGGAAGCTGCGTTCTTCATTCCCGGCAGCGTGCTGTCCGCGCGGCTCGGGTTGCTTCGCATGCGAACCGTTGCACCGGATCCGCCACTCACCACGCGGATCGTGGCGCACGCCGACCCGAGTGACCGGATCGGGCGCGGGTACATCCGCCACCTGCGGGCAGCGCTTGCCGCGGCGCCCCAGATCCACGGGCCAACGCCGACGGTCAGCTTCCGCCAGGTTCGCTATTTCAACATGCTGCATCGCCTGCGACGGGTCTCGGCCGCTGCGCATGGCGCCAACATCGCCCAGCCGGCGTTGAGCGAACAACTGCGCAAGTTGGAGATGTCGCTCGGTGGCGCCCTGTTTGAGCGCCACAGCGATGGCCTCGTCCCGACCGCCATAGGTGAGCGGTTCGCGCCGATTGCACAAATGCTCGAGGCGAGCATGCGCGAGATCGCGGTGAGCGGCGCCTCCACGTTCGTACCGGCGGCCAAACGCCTCGCGCTCGGCGTTCTCCCGTCGGTGAGCCAGCACGGTTTGCTCGTCAACAAGATCGCCGAAGCCGTGCTCGAGGTACGCGCCCGCCATCCGGCACTCGCCGTCGTCGTGCGCGAGGCGCCGAACCGGATCCTGCAGGACTGGGTGGTGCGCGGTGTCGTGGGGATTGCCATCGTCGAGACCAGCCTGCCGCAAATGGCGCGGCTCGAGCTTGCCTCGTCGGAAGCGCTCGCGGTGATCGCCGACCCGCGCCACAGTCTGCTCCCGCCCGGGCCAGTCCGGTTCGCGCAGCTCGCGGACCTGCCGCTCGCCCTGCCGACGGCACGCTTCGGCCTGAGGCACTTATTAGATGCGGCCGCGCAGGAGACCGGGCTCGCCATCAAACCGCGGCTCGAGATCGACGCGCTGACGATGATGGCCGCGGTGCTGGCGCGTGAGCCCCTGTGCACGGTGCTGCCGCCCTCGGCGGTGCGGCGCGAGCTTGCCGCCGGCGATCTCGTGGCGCACCCGATCATCGAACCGGAGGTCGCCCGCCGGCTCTTCATGATCTTCTCAGGCGACCGCAGCCTCACCGAAGCCGAGCGCGATCTGGTGCAGACACTGCGGGCGCGATTGGCAGATCTCTCCGAGACCTCGTCACATCGGCCGAGCCACGCCCGGGTGCGCAAGCCCATAGGTGACGTTGCCCCGCATAGATGACGTTTCGCGCATAGATGACATAGATGACACCTTCTGGCCCGAATGGAGGGCACCGCGCTCGCGCGGCGACCCGCAATCCGGGGGCAGCCGTGCCAGAAACGCTTGCTGTGAGACGCCGCTCAAACTCCCGACCCCGGGTTTCGCTTCGCTCAACCGAGCTACGGCGCCGCGCATAGATGACGCCGTTCGCATAGATGACATAGATGACGTAGATGACGCTCAGTAGCCCGGATGCAGGGGCGCCGCGCTCGCACGGCGACCCGCAATCCCGGGGCGGCCGTGCCACAACACTTGCCGCCAGACGACGCTCAAAACTGCCGACCCCGGATTTCGCTTCGCTCATCAGGGCTACGGCGCCGACGCATAGATGACGCCGTTCGCATAGATGACATAGATGGCATCGGGTAACGCGTGTGGTGGCGCGCCCGGCGTCGCGCGATCCGGGGCGGCCCTGCCACAAACGCTTGCTGTGAAGGTTCAATCAAATTCCGCTCCCGGATGTCGCTTCGCTCGCCCAGGCTTCAATCTGATTCAGTTGTCAATCAGCCCGACGCGAACCAAGCGTCATCGCCCGGATCGACCAGGCCCAAGGAGACCTTCAATGAATTTTGCTTGTAATTTGTCAACAGTAGAATTTTAGACGCGGGACGCTGCTCATTCGTCTCCCCAAATCTTGCTCGCCTGCTCCGGGGTCAGCTTGAAGTGCTCGATCAGGAGCAGCAGCCGCGCCACATGATGTGACACCCGGGCACGTCCGTTTTTGTACGCATATTCCGTTCGCATTGTGATGCCGAGCCAATGCGCGGCCTGGACATGGTTCAATCCGAGATGATCCTCGATGATGACGGTATATTGCTTGCCTGTCATAGGGTACCTCCACTTCAAAATATAGAAATATTTTTCCTACGTGACAAGTCGTTATCATGTTTAGGAAATAATTTCCTACACGTCAAAGAGAAGAGTAATACCCCCTCCGCTGCGACATGTTCGCTACCGTTCTGTTTTTTAGGAAAAAATTTCCTACGTAGATGGCGAGGCGGAGGACCTCGCCGCCTTACGGAGGATGACCATGCCCAAAGCCGACATGCAGCGCCGGCACTCCGAGCTGACCGCCCGAGCGACCCGTTTGCTCGTGTCGCCTTCGATGCACGCACACAGCTCGCACATGAGTGGCCGCTCGCCAGCGAGATTCCACGACAACAACACAACACGGGAGGCCGCGTGATGACCCGCGAGCTGACCCCCGAGCATCGCCGCATCCTCACCATCCTGGCCGAGCGCCCCGACGGGGCAACCGCCTCCTGCCTGACCCAGTTCAACCAAGGGGCGCACACAATCATCGCCGAGCTGGTCGGGCGCGAATTGGTCGACGCGCAGGTGGAGTACGTCGCCACCCGCGATTCCAATCTCGGGGCGATCTCGGTCGTGCGCCTCAAGATCACCAACGCCGGCCGGCGCACCCTGGCCGGCGCAGAGCCCCCGCGCCCGTAACTCTACCCGTGCAGGGCGCGGGCAACTTGGCTCGGCTGAGTCGGCAGGCTCGGCCGGGCCCTTTTTCAAAGCGCAGCACCGGGCGGCCACCGGCCGTCCGCTGGTGCGCTGTGCACCGAACCAGGAGGAGAAACACATGAGAACGAGCATACTCGCGGCCGTCGCCGCGCTTGTTGCGACCAGTGCGTTCGCGGCCGGCATGAATGATGCGCCGGTCTACCCGAACATGGAGCACTTGAGCAAAGCCACAGCGGCAAACCCCGCGCCCCCGCTGCGTCTCGTTGTGGCCCACAAGCACGACGTCCATCGCGGCTAAGCGGGACGGCGCAAAAAGAGACCCCCGGGGCACGACCCGAGGGTCACTCACCTTACGATCGGCTGCCTGCTCCGCTCGCGGAAAGCACCCGACCTCGCAGTGCGGTCCGCGTCGCGCGCATATTCATATGCCTGTTTGCTCTCGCGAACCGGACGTCAAACTTGTCCGCCAACGACCTCCGACAAGTGCCAATAAGCGACATGCCCTTTCGACTTTAGCGAAAATCCGGATAGCGTAGTCGGTCGGTCAAGCCAGTCTTGCCACTACAAGGAGCATTCCCATGAATGGCGGGGCGTTTGCGAAGAGTATGTTCGCTGCAGTTCTCCTGCTGGTCGCCGCGCTTAGTGTGGCACGCGCGGGAACAGAAGACGACGTGAGGGCATTGTTTGCGAAATTCATCGCGGCACAGAATTCACACGATCTTAAGACCGTTGGTGAAGTTCTACTTGATTCTCCCCAGTTCTTATGGGTTACCCGCAATACGCCGGTTTGGGGTCGTGACGCGGCGCTAAAGCGTTTCGAAGAAAATTACAAGGGAACTTGGTTACTCGAACCGAAGTTTGATGAGGTCAAGATTACCGAGCTGTCGCCGGGAGCCGTACAACTGTTTGTCCCCGCCGTGTTCACGATAGCCCCAGCAGGTCAGACCGCGCAGCCGCGAAATTTTCTGTTGACTCAAATTTATGTCAGGACGAACGACAGCTGGAAATTGGCGACAATTCTGCCTTTTCCGGTGCCATAGCTGACTTGGAGCGAACTGATTCCCCTGTCGCTCGAAACCTGCACGAATCGACCAGGGCCCACGGCGAGGATGTAGCTGCGCGGTTACCGCCCCAAATCGTCGGCTTCGGTTCAGACTCGGCCTCAGAGGGCGCATGTGCTTGATGTCCGCCCCTGCACACAGACATGGGCGGCCATAATTGATCCGCCGATAGGCACCATTATCGGAGATCGCCCACTTATTCGATGGCGAGCAGCGTCGGCGCGAGGGTGAGGCCGAAGCGCCTTCACGTTTTTGGTTCAGATCAGCCCTGCA
>JAFAXD010000577.1 GCA_019241285.1 Xanthobacteraceae bacterium
ATATTATGGAACATCAGCGGATGAGCCCAATAAATCTGGGTTTTCTGCCGCCAGACTTAGCCGACTTGCAGCCGCATGCCGTCGTACGCCGGCTCGATATGCGGCGGCAGCTTGGACGCAAGCTCGGCGTAATCGAGGTCGGCATGCAGGTTTGTGAGCACGGCCCGGCGCGGTGCCAGACGCTCGATCCAGCCTAGCGCGTCGTCGACGCTGAAGTGGCTTGGATGCGGCCGGTAGCGCAACGCGTCGACGATCCAGAGGTCGAGCCCGGACAGCGCGCCGAGGCTTGCGTCCGGCAAGCCGACGAGATCGCTCGAATATGCCAAGCCCTCGAACCGGTAGCCCAGGGATTCGATGTCCCCATGGTTCTGGATGAACGGCAGCGCCACGATGGGCCCGCCATCGCCCTCGATGGTGATGGGCTTGCCCGGCGTGACCCGGTGCTCATTGGCAATGGGTGGATAATCGCTGCCCGGCGGCGTGACGAAGCAATAGCTGAAGCGGTGGAAAATGACCTTGGCTGTGGGCTCATCAAGATGGATATCGACCCGCCGCCGGCGGTGAACGAACAGCGAGCGCAGATCATCGATGCCGTGGGTATGGTCGGCGTGCTCATGGGTGATCAGCACGCCGTCGACCCAGTCCACGTCGGCATCGAGCAGCTGCTCGCGCAAGTCCGGCGACATGTCGACCAGCACGCGGGTACGGCCACTTGGACCCGTGCGCTCGACCAGCAACGAGCAGCGTCGGCGCCGGTTGCGCGGGTTGGCCGGGTCACAGGCGCCCCAGCCAAGCGCCGGTCGTGGCACGCCGGCCGAGGAGCCGCAGCCGAGGATCGTGGCCGTGAGGCTCATGCAGCCGCGCTCGCGAGCCGCGGCACCTTGCCAAACAGGCGGAAGAAATTGTCGCTGGTCTGCCGCGCGATCTGGTCGAGGCTGACGCCGCGAGTCTCCGCAAGAACTTTTGCTGTCTCAACGACATACGACGGTTCGTTGCGCTTACCTCTGAACTTGCCCGGCGCCAAATATGGAGCATCGGTCTCGACCAGGATGCGATCGGCCGGCAGGTCTGCCGCGATCGCGCGCAGATCGTCGGATTTCTTGAAGGTCAGGATCCCGGTGAACGAGATCGACAGGCCAAGCTCGATCGCCCGAAAGGCGAGCTCCCGCCCGCCGGTGTAGCAATGCAGGACGGCCGTGAAGGCCCCCTTCCCCATTTCGTCTTCCAGGATCCGCGCCGCATCCTCGTCGGCCTCGCGGGTATGGATGACCAGCGGTAGGCCGGTCTCTCGGGCCGCCGCGATATGGCGGCGAAACCCTTCTGCCTGGGCCTCGGGGGTGCTGAATTTGTAGTGATAGTCGAGACCCGCTTCGCCCAGAGCGACGACCTTCGGGTGCCGCGTGCGCGCGACAAGGTCCTCGACCGTGAGATCGAGCTCCTCATGCGCGTGGTGCGGATGCGTCCCGACCGAACAGAAGACATCGGGAAAGCGCTCAGCGATCGCCAGGACCTCGGCGTGGCGCTTCACCCGGGTCGAGATCGTCACCATGCGGTCGACCCCGGCTGCGCGCGCCCGGCCGACGACCCCGTCGAGCTCATCGGCGAAATCCGGAAAGTCGAGGTGGCAGTGGCTGTCGATCAGCATGTCAACTCGCCGCCGGTTCGGTGTAGCGCGGGAATACCGGGCTGGGCGCAGGCAGCTTCGTCCCGGGTGCGATGCGATGCATTCCGCCGAGCCGGTCGAACGCACGTTCGGCGGACGGGATCCCAAGCTGGTCGAGCAGCAGGCCTGCCGAGTGCGGGATCGCCGGCTGCACCAGGATCGCCACCTGGCGCAGCACCTCGGCGGTGACCCAGAGTACCGTGCCCTGGCGCGCCCGGTCGGTCTTGGCCAGCGCCCACGGCTCCTGGCCGGCGAAATAGCGGTTCGCCTCGGCGACGACGGCCCACACGGCGTTGAGCACTTGGTGCAGCTGGCGCGTCTGCATCACCTCGCGCGCCTTGCTGATCATGCCGTCGGCTTGCTCGAGAATGGCTTTGTCGGCCTCGCTCAGCGCGCCCGGCTGCGGCAGCGCGCCGTCGAACTGGCGGGCAAGCATCGTCAGCGAACGCTGTGCCAGGTTGCCGAGGTCGTTGGAGAGGTCGGCGTTGATGCGGGTGATGATCGCGTCGTGGCTGTAGTTGCCGTCCTGGCCGAACGGCACCTCGCGCAGCAGGAAGAAACGCAGCTGATCGACCCCGTAGGCGTCCGCCAAATCAAACGGATCGATTACGTTGCCGACCGACTTCGAGATTTTCTCACCGCGGTTGAACAAGAAACCGTGGGAGAAGATCTTCTGCGGAATCGCGATGCCGGCCGACATCAGGAACGCCGGCCAGTAGACCGCGTGGAAACGCACGATGTCTTTGCCGATCACGTGCAACGCCGCCGGCCAATAACGTTTGAACTTTTCGCTGTCCGTATCTGGATAGTCGACTGCAGTGATGTAGTTGGTCAGCGCATCGACCCAGACATACATGATGTGCTTGGGGTCACCCGGCACGGGCACGCCCCAATCAAAGGTCGTGCGCGAGATCGAGAGATCCTTCAATCCGCCGCGCACAAAGCTCTCGACTTCGTTGAGCCGCTCGCGCGGCAACACGAAATCGGGAATGCGTTTGTAGAGATCGAGCAGCTTGTCCTGATAGGCCGACAGGCGGAAGAAGTAGCTCTCCTCCTGCACCCACTCGACCGGCGTGCCCTGCGGCCCGATGCGCGTGCCGGCGGCGTCGAGCCTGGTCTCGCTCTCATCGTAGAACGCTTCGTCGCGCACCGAGTACCAGCCGGAATATTTGTCGAGATAGATGTCGCCCGCCGCCGCCATGCGCTCCCAGATCGCGCTGGAGGCGCGGTAGTGGCGCGGCTCGGTGGTGCGAATGAAATCGTCGTTGGAGCAGTTCATGCGCTCGACCATCGCCCGGAACCGCTGCACGTTGCGGTCGACGAGCTGGCGCGCCGTCATGCCTTCGCGCGCGGCGGTCTGCTGGATCTTCTGGCCGTGCTCGTCGGTGCCGGTCAGGAAAAAGACGTCGTAGCCGTCGAGCCGCATGAAGCGCGCGATAGCGTCAGTCGCAATCGCCTCATAGGCGTGACCGATGTGCGGGACGCCATTCGGATAGGCAATCGCCGTGGTGATGTAGAAAGGGCTTTTCGCCATTGACTGTCCGTCGCAAAAAATACCGCTCTGCTGCGGTGCCGCATGAGGCATAGGTATCAATGCCACCGCGGTCGGGCAAGAACGCGCGGCTTAAGCTCGCGCCAGCTCTGCGAGCATTTTGAAGGTGGAAAAGACCAGCGGCTTGCGCTCGAGATTGAACACCGCGACCTCGGCGGCGGCCTGGTTGAACGTCTCCCAGACGGAGGCGACCCGCGCCATGCGGGCGGGCTCACGTTCGTAGGCGAGCCGTGTCGAGAGCCAGTCGCGCACGGTCGTGAGGAACGTCTCGAACGCGCCTTCATTCGCCCGTCCGAGACCATCGCCGAGCAAATGCAGGGCGCGCGGATCGACCTCGGGCAAGCGGGCGAGCAGCGTCGCCACGCCGTCGTGCAAGGCGAGGCTCGGGCCCTCGATCAGCGCAATGGCACGGGCGACGCTGCCATCGGCGAGCGCGGCGGCGCGGCGCAGCGCTTCGTCGGCCTCGTCAACGCCGAGGACCTCTGCGGCCGCTTTGGCGACATCGTCCGGGGACAACGGCCGCAGCAGCAGCCGGCGGCAGCGCGACCGGATCGTGGGCAACACCTGCCCGGGCGCATGGCTGAGCAGGAACAGCAAGGAGCGGGCGGGCGGCTCTTCGAGGGTTTTCAGGAGCGCGTTGGTGCCGAAGCGATTGAGCTCATCCACGCTGTCGACAATGCAGACGCGCCAGCCGCCCTCGCCTGCGGTCGATCCGAAGAACGCGATGGTTCGCCGCACATCGGCGACGGCGATCTCGGTGCGCAGCTTGCCGTTGTCGCCGACCGTGCGCTCGAGTGCGAGCAGATCGGTGTGCGATTGCGCCGTAATGCGGCGCGCAACCGGATGCTCGGGCGCGACCGCGAGCGTCTGCGCGGCGAGCACCTCAGCCGCCGCCGGATTGGGGTGCGCCAGCACGAACCGCGCCATGCGATAGGCCAAGGTCGCCTTGCCGATGCCGGGCGATCCGCCGATCAGCCAGGCATGCGGCATGCGCCCGCCACGGTAGGCCTGCAACATCTCCTGCTCGGCCTCGGCATGGCCGTGCAGCGCGAAGGCGTCGCGCGGGTGCGGCGCTTCATCGGACTCGTTGTCGCTCGTGCGTGGACTCATGATGCGGCCTGCGCCAAGCTCGCGCGCGCCCTGCCCGGTTCGAGGCGCTGTTGCACGATCGTCCAGATCTCTTCGGCGACCCGATCTTTCGGGCGCACGGCATCGATCAGCACACAGCGACCCGGCGCCTGTTCGGCAGCGGCCCGGTATGCGTTGTGCAGCTTGACGTGAAAATCGAGCGCTTCCTGTTCGAACCGGTCGGCGCTCTCGCCGCGACGGCGCGCGGCCGCGCGTTGCAACCCGATCTCCGGGAGCACGTCTAGCACCAGCGTGAGGTCGGGCATGGCGTCGCCGACACTGATCCGCTCGAGCGCCCGGATGATGCGCGGGTCAGCCTGCCCCGCCACGCCTTGATAGACGCGTGTTGAATCGATGAACCGGTCGCAGAGCACCCAGGCGCCGCGCTGGAGCGCCGGCCGTATGACGGTGTCGACGTGATCGGCGCGGGCTGCCGCGAACAGGATCGCTTCCGCGTCCGGCCCGAACGGCTGCGCTGCGCCACTGAGGAGGACGTGACGGATGATCTCGGCGCCGACGGATCCTCCCGGCTCGCGCGTGAGCACCACGTCGAGCGCAAGCCCGCGCAGGCGTTCTGCCAAGAGTTTTGCATGCGTGGACTTGCCGGTTCCTTCACCGCCCTCGAAGCTGATGAAGCGGCCGCGCATCAGAGTTGCGGGTTGCCGTTGCGCCGCGCCGTCACCAGGCGGCTGCCGGATTGGAACAGCCCCACCACCAATTCGTTCATGGCATCGAAGGCGCGGCGCACGAGCCCGCCGCGGCCGACGCTCTCGGCAGCGATGAGCGGCGCTTCCAGCGCGACGCGATCGCCGCGATAGACCCGCAGCTTGCCGATCGCCTGGCCGCGCTCCACCGGGGCAACGATGGGACCGGAGTACACGACCTTCGCCGTGATCCGATCATTGCTGTCGCGCGGCACCATCAAGGTGATGATGTCCTTGCCGACCAGCGGCACGTGCATCTGGTCGCCGCCGAAGAGCCGCGCTTCGCCGACGGTCTGTCCCTCGGCAAACAGAAGCTTGGCCTCAAACCCGCGGAAGCCCCATTCAAGGAGCTTCTTGCCCTCGTCGCCGCGCTCCTTCTCGCTCTTGAGCCCGTTGATCACCACGATCAACCGCAGCCCGTTGCGTTCAGCTGAGCCGACGAGGCCGTAGCCGCCCTCCTCCGTGTAGCCGGTCTTGAGGCCGTCGGCGCCGATATCCATGGTGAGCAGTGGATTGCGATTCTGCTGGCGGATGCGGTTCCAGGTGAATTCCTTCTCGCCGAAGGTTTTGTACTGGTCCGGATAGGTCTTGATGATGTACTGCGCGAGCCTGGCGAGATCGCGTACGGTCGATTTGTTCGCGGGGTCCGGCAATCCGGTCGCGTTGGCGAAGTTCGAGTCGGTGAGCCCGATCTCGTGCGCGCGTTCGTTCATCATCTTGGCGAATGCCGGCTCGCTGCCGGCAATGCCTTGCGCCAGCGCGATGCAGGCATCGTTGGCGGATTGGACGATCGCGGCGGTCAGCAAGTCCTGCACCTGGACCCGGCTGTGGATCGGCGCGAACATGCTGGACGTGTGCGACGGTGCGCCGCCGCGGCGCCAGGCATCCTCGCTAATCTGGAATTCATCCGTCGGCTTGATCTTGCCTTCGGCGAGTTGGTGGAACACCACCTCGACTGTCAT
>JAFAXD010000580.1 GCA_019241285.1 Xanthobacteraceae bacterium
CGACGCGCTGGTCACAGCCCGCAAGGCCCGCGCCCTGATGCGCCAGAACATCGCGCTCGCGGTCGCCTATAATATCTGTGCGATTCCGATCGCCATTGCCGGGCTGGTGACGCCGCTCATCGCCGCGCTGGCCATGTCGGGATCCTCGATGCTGGTCACCACCAACGCGCTGCGGCTGCACGGGCGGCGCGAGAAGCCCGCAGTCGAGGCCATTCCGCCGTTTCCGGCGGGCCAAGCCGCAATCCGCGCCACATGAATGTCCTGGTTTACCTTGTCCCGATGGCGCTGGCGCTCGGCCTGACGGGGCTCGTCGCCTTCTTGTGGTCCCTCCGCGCCGGCCAGTACGATGATCTCGACGGGGCCGCGCTGCGCATCCTCAGTGATGACGATGTACCGGACGGAGCGGCGGCGCCCGATCGCGAGGTCGGCTGATGCTTACGCCCGCGCGTGGGTGGCGCCACCGCTGCTATGAGGTTCTGGAGCCGGGCGGTTTCAGCGACTGGGTGAGCCGCGTCGTCGACGCGGTGATCATTCTCCTCGTCGTGATCAGTCTCATCACGGTCGCGCTCGAATCGGTGCCGGCGTTGGCAGCGCATTATCGCCGTCTCTTTCTCGCCATCGAGCTCTTGGCGCTGGTCGTCTTCAGCCTTGAATATGCGCTGCGTATCTGGACCGCTGTCGAGCACCCGCTCTATCGCCACCTGCCGCCGGCGCAGGCGCGGATGCGATATGCGACCAGCTCTCCAGGCCTGATCGATCTGATTGCGGTGCTGCCGTTCTGGTTTGCCTGGCTCGTTCCGCCCGCGTTGCAGGTGCTGCTGGTGTTGCGGGTGGTGCGCTTCCTCAAGCTCGGCCGCTACTCGCCGGCGATGCGCTCGTTGCTCGACGCGCTCTATGCGGAGCGCCGCGCGCTGCTCGGCTGCTTCATGATCCTGATCGGCGTCGCCCTCGTGATGGCGACGTTGATGTATCTCGCCGAAGGGAAAGCGCAGCCGGACAAGTTCGGCACCATACCGGACGCGATGTGGTGGGCGATCGTCACCCTCGGCACCATCGGTTACGGCGACGTCGTCCCGGTCACGCCGTTCGGGCGTATGCTGGCCACCGGCACAATCTTCCTCGGTCTGATCATGGTGGCGTTGCCGGTCGGCATCGTGGCGCAGGCATTTGCCAGCGACATTCACCGCCGCGAGTTCATCGTCACCTGGGGCATGGTCGCGCGCGTGCCGCTGTTCACCGGGCTCGATGCCAACCAGATTGCCGAGATCATGCGGCTGTTGCGCTCGCAACGTATCGAGGCGGGCACGATCATCGCCCGACGCGGCGAGGCGGCGCATTCCATGTATTTCGTCGCCGCCGGCGAGGTTGAGATCGATCTTCCCGATCGCAGCGTCCGCCTCGGGCCCGGCCACTTCTTCGGCGAGATCGCGGTGCTGCGCAAAGCGCGCCGCTCTGCGACCGTTCGCGCAATAACCCGCACCAGCCTGCTCGTGCTCGATGCCCGCGATGTGCATATCCTGATGGATCACGAACCGAGGATCGCCGAGCGCATTCATGACACCGCACGCAAGCGCACCGAACCCGAAGTGCTCGAACCGCGCGGTGACCTCGTGACCGAGGAACTTGTTGAGTCGAGCGAGCCCGAGGCTGATTTGTAGCCCGGATGAAATCCGGGGCTGAATGTTCCCTCGGAATGCGCTGCGCTCCATCCGGGCAATATCATGCACCCACCCATCCGGCCAGTAGAACGCGCGCCCTTGCGGGTGCCATATGCGGCCCAGCAAGCGGAGGTTCTCATGCCGGATTCAACAAATTCACTTCTCACACTCTCGACCGCGGTGGCGGACATCGTCGAGCGGACCGCCAAGGCGGTCGTTGCCGTCGCACATGGTGGTCGCGGTACCATCAGCGGTATTCATTGGCGCCCGGGTGTCATCGTGACAGCCGAGGAAATGCTCGAGCAGGACAAGGATATCACCGTCACGTTGCCGGGTGGCCGCCAAATCACCGCCACGCTCGCCGGCCGCGATCCATCGACCGACGTCGCGGTGCTGCGCGTCGCCGCGGATGGGCTCGCGGTCGCCGAGACGGCGGACGCCGGTACATTGCGCGTCGGCCATCTCGTTCTCGCCGTCGGCAACTACGGCGGCGCGCCTGTCGCGGCGTTCGGCAGCGTCGGCTATGTGGGCGGCGTTTGGCACAGCATGCGCGGCGGCGCGATCGACACGTTCCTGCGCCTTGATCTGCGCCTCAACCCGGCGTCCGAAGGCGGTGCCTTGGTCGATGCGCAAGGCCATGTGCTGGGCATGGCGGTGACCGGCCCGCGGCGGCGCGCGCTCGCCATCCCGCGTGCGACCATCGACCGCGCGGTCGATCAGCTGCTGGCCAAGGGCTATGTGGGGCGCGGCTATCTGGGCGCCGGTCTGCAGCACGTGCGCGTGGCCGGGGAGAATGGTCGCCGCTCCGGCGTGCTGGTGGTGAGCATCGATCCCGAAGGCCCGGCCGCCAAAGCCGGCCTCCTTGTCGGCGACATCATCACCAGTTGGAACGACACCGCGGTCGAGCGTGCGCGCGACGTGATGCGGCTGCTCGGGCCCGAGAGCGTCGGCAAGAGCGCGGCGCTGAAAATCCTCCGCGGCGGCGCCGCGACCGATGTCAGCGTCACGATCGGTGAGCGGCCGTTGAATTAGGGAGACGGAGCGACACATATCACGACGGCCATGCTCACCGTCGCCATCTATGCGTCCGACCCGGATCGGCTGGGTCATCTCGAACAGATTCTCGCAGCCGAGCCAGCGGTCATATCGATCGCCGGCACGAGTTCGGACGATGGCGCATTGGCAGCACTATTGACGCATCACGCGGTCAACGTCGTGGTTGCCGATGCGCCAGCGGAGGATTTGCTGTCCGGTTGGCGCCGCCGCTTCGGCGGGAGCGTAGTCGTGGTTCTCGCCGCGAACATAGAGGCGGACGCGCTTGAACTGGTGCAGGCCGGTGCGCACGCGGTGTTGCCCGCGGCGGCGCCGGCGGCAGTGATCATCGCCGCTGTTCGCGCGGCTGCGCATGGCCTCACGGTGCTGCCCGACGCGACGCTCGCGACCCTGCTCGCGGCCGACCTCGATGAACCCGAAACGGCGATCAAGGCGGGCGAGGGCGAAAGTCCTGAGCTCACCGCGCGCGAGCTCGAGGTGCTGACCGCCATGGCGGACGGCGCCTCCAACAAGGTGATCGCCCGCCGGCTCGGCATTTCCTACCACACAGTCAAATTCCACGTCGCCGCCATCCTGGCCAAGCTCGACGCCGAGAGCCGCACCGAGGCCGTGGCGCGGGCCGCGCATTTGGGCTTGGTGATGTTGTAAGCAAGCGGTATCGCGCTCTGCATGCCACTCCCGCATTGCTGATATCAGGCTACTGCCCGCTTCCATCTGGCGCGGCAAGCTCGTAGGCTTGTTGCAACAGCTTGTTTTCTTCGGCCCTCGTCCTGAGGAGCCTGAGCGAAGCGAAGGCGTCTCGAAGGACGGCCACAATCGAAGGCCGTGCATTGTGGCCATCCTTCGAGACGCATGCGTGCTTGCGCACGCATGCTCCTCAGAATGAGGCCCAAGAAAACACAAAAGCTTGTAGGGAGGACGCAATGATCCGCGTCGTTGGCGGACTTGTTGTTGTGGTGCTGGCATCATCAGCGGCAAATGCCCAATCGGGCCCACTCAACGATGCGCAGCATCAGGGGCGGGCGCTGTTCAATCAATCCTGCCGGGTCTGCCATACGCCGCCGGCGCTCAACGCGCCGCTCTATGGCCCGGCGCTGAGCCAGGATACCCAGCGCGGCCGGGACGACGTCCTCGCCGAGATCATCGCTGAGGGCTCGCCGCGCATGCCCGGCTTCAAATATCAATTCAGCCCCGATCAGATCACCGCCATCGTCGCTTACCTGCGCACGGTTCCGGCGCAGCAATCCGCGTCATCGCAGCCGACAGCGCGGCCCGTCTCGGCTGGCGAGCGTGAACGACAGCAACGTGAAGCAGATTAGGTCTTACAGGAGATCGCCATGACTCTCCGTAGCTCTACGCTCCGTATATCTGGATTGGCCCTCGCCATTGCGCTGTTCAGCGCATCTTCCGCGTACGCCGCTGACCCAGTCCTGCATGGCACGATCCGCGCGCAGTCGGGTGAGCCGATGGCGGGCGCGACCGTGTCGGCCAAAACACCCGGCACAAACATCACCCGCACGGTGTTCACCGATGCACAAGGCAACTACTATTTCCCGCCGCTGCCGGCCGGCAAATATCAGGTGTGGGCGCAGGCGCTGACTTACGCGACCGGGCGCGGCGACGTCGATTTGGCCGAGGCCAGCCGGCAGGATTTCACCCTCGCTCCGCTCCAGGATTTTGCCCGCCAATTGCCTGGTGACGTGCTGCTCGCCTCGCTGCCCAGCGACAGCGCTGACGATAAGCGCATGCAGCGGCTCGTGCGCAACGACTGCACCGGCTGCCACACGCCGAGCTATGTGTTGCAGCATCGCTTCGATCAGGAAGGCTGGTCGAAAATCATTGGCCTGATGAAGCACGTCAACGTCGGCGGCATCTATCAAGGCGCCGACCACAAAGCCCAAGGATTGCTCGACTATCACCAGCAGGAACTTGCCGCCTATCTGGCGCGCGCCCGCGGCCCGGGCGAGAATGGACTCAACTTCAAACTACGCCCCAAGCTGAGTGATGAAGCCGCCCGCGGCGTGTTCACCGAATACGAACTGCCGCTCGACCCCAATGCCGGCCTGCCGCCGGATTTCGTCGCCAATAACGGCAGCGACTGGTCGCTGGGCACGCCCTCGGTGCTGGTCCCGGGCTATGGGGTGCACGACGCCTGGCTCGATCTCAACGGCAATATCTGGTTCACCTGCAATTCGCCTAATCGCACACTCACGATCGGCAAGATCGACTTGGCGACCGGCGCGGTAACGCCGTTCAAGATCGATGCGGCCAATGGGCTTGCCGCCGGCTCGCACGGGATGACGCGTGATCCCAATGGCATCATCTGGTTCAACGTCAATCCGGGCCGCGGCGGCCTCGGCCGGCTCGATCCCAAGACCGGCGCCATCGATGTGTTCATTCCGCCAGAGGGCATGTCGCCGACCGGCGGCGCCACGACCGTCGATTACGACGGCCTGGGCCGCATCTGGGCATCCGCGCCCGATGGCGCGTTGCGATTTGATCCGACAACCAATTCCTTCACCGAGTTCAAGTCGATCACCTACAAGACTCCAAACGGCACCGGAGTGACCTACGGCGCCGCCGCCGATCGCGACGGCAACGGCTACTGGGCCGAGATGGTGCTCGATACCATCGGCAAGGGAAATACGGTGACCAACAAGCCGGAGGAGATCAGGCTTGCGCCGGTGCAGGCGGAATATGACCGCCTCAAGCCGGAAGAGCGCGAGTTCTACAAGACGTTCGTGCAGCCCGACTTCAACGCGCCGATGCCGTTCTCGCAGGGCCCGCGCCGCATGGGCACAGACAAGAACGCCGATATTCTGTGGGTCGGCGATTCCTGGGGCGGCAATCTGGCCCGCATTGATACCCACACTGGCGCGATCAGCTACGTGCCACTGCCCGGCGACCGCCAGCCGTATCATGTCGCGGTCGATCGCAACCATAATGCCTGGACCAACCTGTGGGCCTCCGACCAGATCGCGCGCTACAACCCGGTCACGGATCAGTGGACCTTGTTTGATCTGCCGACACGCGGTGCCGAGCCCC
>JAFAXD010000330.1 GCA_019241285.1 Xanthobacteraceae bacterium
GGCGAGGAAGATCATCACCGCCCAGAAGCCTGCGACCCCCACCTCGCCGAACGCGACCGCCCAGGGAAACAGGAACGAGACCTCAAGATCGAAAATGATGAACAGGATCGCGACCAAGTAGAAGCGCACGTCGAACTTCATGCGCGCATCGTCGAAGGCGTTGAAGCCGCATTCGTACGCCGAGAGCTTTTCCGGGTTGGGTTGTTTGAAGGCGATGATAAAGGGCGCAATCAACAGAGCGAGCCCGATCACGGCAGCGACCGCGACGAAGATGATTAGCGGAAGATAGTCCTGTAAAAGCGTGCTCATCCGCGTGTCCTGAGACCCGCTCCGAGCGAACGACGGCGAGAGATCACGGAGAGGATTTCGACGTCTGCTGCGAGCCGGGCGAGGTTGGGGGAGGCTTAGCGCAGCGCAACATGAGTGGCAAGCGCGAAGCCCCGGTTCTCGATGCGACAGCCTCATCCGGAAGATAGGTCATCGGCCGTGAGTCGTAAGACTAAGGCACATTGATTGGGCTATACGCCGCAGGGAATACTGGGATTCACAACCCGGATCGACCATGGCCGTTGCCGTTACCGCGCAGACCCCAGCTGACGTGGCCCGATGGTGGCAGATGGCGGGGCTTGCCCATGTGCTGCGAGCGCGGCTGCGGCTCGCCAGCGCGCTGGTTCTGCTCTCGTTCGTGATTTGCCACCTCACCGGCCATATTTTTCTGCTCGTTTCGATACCAGTGGCGAGTTATGTCGCCGGGTTTCTGATGGCGGTCTGGTGGACCACAACGGGCGCCCTCGTGCTTGCCACCGCCCTGCTCGCGCACTTTCTCAACGCGCTGTGGTCGATCTATGTGCGCCGCACCTTGCGGCTCACCCGCTGGGAATGGGCGCAGGTCGTGCTCGGACTCGCCATCATCCCGCTCATGGTGCGGCATGTGGTGGCGACCCGCATTGCCCAGGAGTTCCTCCTCACCAGCGACGACTATACGTCCGTGCTGCTGCGCCACTGGGTACTGACGCCGGACTATCCGCTGTTCCACATCGCAGCGGTCCTCACCGTGTGGGTACATGCCTCGATCGGCATTCATTTCTGGCTGCATACGAAGAAATGGTACCCGACCTGGCGGCCGGTCTTCGCCCTAACCGGCTTACTGATTCCCACCTTGGCGATTGCCGGCTACATCGCCGGCGGCAATCACATCCTGCGGCAGGCGGAAGAAAACCCGCAGTTCATCGAGAATGTGCTCAAGAACGCACGCTCCACGCCGGAGCGGGTCGCCGCGGCGAGGCGCCTGGAGCGACGCATTGGGGCCGCGTATTTCGCGCTCCTGCTCGTCCCCTTCGCCGGACGTGCCGTCCGCGGGCTCGCGTACCGCCTGCGCCAGCCGCCAGTGCTCACGCACTCCAATGGCCAACGCATACGCATCCTGCCCGGGGCAACCGTGCTGGAGACGCTGCGGGCAAACCGGATCCCGCATGCCTCGGCTTGCGGCGGCCGCGCTCGCTGCACCACCTGCCGGATTCGCGTGACCCAGGGGCTGGACCACCTTCCCCCGCCGAGCGGACTCGAGGCCACGGCGCTCGCGCGCATCGATGCCCCGGAAGGAATGCGGCTGGCCTGCCAGATCCGGCCCACGACTGACATTTCAATACTGCCGCTGCTCGCGGCTGACGTTGGCGCTGCCGACGGGTTGGTGCGAGGCGGACTCGAGGGCAGCGAACGGCTCATTACCGTCGTCTTTGTCGACCTGCGTGCCTCAACCCGGCTCGGCGAGACGCGCATGCCCTACGACGTCCTGTTCATTCTCAACCGCTTCTTTGCCGAGATGACCAAGGCGCTTGCCGACACCGACGGTCACTATTCTCAGTTCACCGGCGACGGCCTGATGGCCCTTTATGGGCTCGACGCCGCCGATCCAACGATCGGCCCTGTCCAGGCGCTGCGTGGCGCGCGTGAAATGCTGGCGCGATTGGCGCAGCTCAACCAGCAGATGGAGGCCGAGCTGCGCTTGCCGTTGCAGATGGGGATCGGCATCCACTTCGGCGAAGCGATCGTCGGCTCCATGGGGCCACCGCGCTCGCAGATCATCACCGCCATTGGTGATACCGTGAACACGACGGCGCGGCTCGAGAGCCTGACCAAGGATTATGACTGCGTGCTCATCCTCTCCCGCCGCGCCGCCGAAGTGGCAAAGCTCACCCTGCCCGACAAGCTGCATGTCGCCCCCGTCAAGGGCCGAAGCGAGAGCGTGGAATTCTATGCCCTGAAGACCGTGCCGGATGTCGGCGGGTAGTTGTTTTTGTGTCTCGGCGGGACTCCAAAACCCGAGTCGGCATAACCACTTGAAGCAGGTACCTCGTGTAAGCGTTGCGTTTGAGTTGGCCATGACCGCAAGCCCGACCCGGGAAGCCGGTGCCCGCGCCGCAGGCGTGATCTGCGTCGAGTGCTTGCATTGCCGGCATCGGGGGGTGCTGAGCGACCGCGCCCTCACCCGCCATGGTCTTTCTACCAGCGCGCCGATCGCTTCTTTTGTGCAGCGGCTCACCTGCGAGCGCTGCGGGCATCATAGCGTCAAGGCATTCCGCGCACCGGC
>JAFAXD010000412.1 GCA_019241285.1 Xanthobacteraceae bacterium
TTACGGGAGAGTACTTCTCGCTGGCCGAAGTTGGATATGCGCCCTACTTGGCACGGCTGCGCCACCTTGGGTTCGACCTCCTCTTCGGACGCCGTCCCCGCGTGACGGATTGGGCGAACCGAGTCGCACAGCGGCCGTCGGTCGTGAGAGGAGTTGAGCGCTGGTTCAACCCAAAGTACCTCACGCTTTTTGAGGAGCAGCGGCCAACAGCAAAGCCAGCAATCGCTCGCGTGTTCGCGTGAGTTAATGGTCCATAAAAGAGGCGCCACGTTACCTCGCAAAATAACAGAGCGCACTAATTGCACCATAACGCCCCAGCTCCGCGATGTACGTCACTTGACAAAGCCACACCTGGTGCAACTCATCGCGCCGACCCAAGGGTAGAGTTTACTAAGATTGGCGGTGCAAGCATCGTCAGCCCTTGGGCCCAAGTCCGTTCATCACGGTAAGATAGACCCGGTGCAGCCCTTTTAACCCGGCTTCGCTCTTCGGCGATTTGGCGGAAAGCCATGCCTGGACGTTGCACCAATGCAGCCATAGCAGCAGTTGCGCAATCGCCGACCCAGGCTCGCGCGTCGACAGACGGCCAGCCTGCTTCGCCCGGTCGATGATCTCGGCCAGCGCGCTGCGGATCTTTTCACGCCGTTCGACGACGCGCCTGGCCTCCGGTCCCAGCATCTCCGGCTGCTCGACCTGCAAGAGGAAAATTTCGTAGATGCCGACGCGCCCGATGACGGGATTGCGCTCGAAGTATTTGTAGATCGGGCGGAAAATGCCGAGCAGCTGGTCGATTACGGGCTGTTCTGGGATCAGGCCTCGGATCGCGGTATCCACCATCTCATCGAGGTCATCATTGAGAACCAAAAAGAGTAGGTCGCGCTTTTCGGTAGCGTAAATGAACAGGGTGCCAATCGCGATCTCGGCGCGGGCGGCGATCTCGCGCGTCGTCGCCCCCTCGTACCCTCGCTCCAGGAAGACTTTGCGAGCGGCCTCGCGCAGCCGGCGGCGGCGCTCGCGCTTGCCGCGCGCCCGCAATCCCTCCTCGATCAGCGTGCTGTGGGGCTTTTCAAGTTTGAGGCGACTCATTGACCGAATCTGACCGCGATACCGCGCGCTTGCGGAGCTCCAGCAAAGGGTTGAAGCGCCCGCCGGAAGTTGCTGTTGTAAACGCCTGTAGAACATTACTGCGCCATCAGCAACGGCCGCTTTCCTCGCGCGCTCCGATACGGTGCGCGCGACTCGTGCAACACGCTTGACCTGGGTCGCTGCTCAAATAGAATGAGCACGATATAAAAATGAGTGTGCTCACCGGGAGGAATAATGGCATTCAGAGTGGTGCTCCAGCCGAGCGGGCACAGCTTCGAGGTCCCGCCGGACAAGACCGTCCTGCTGGCCGGGCTCGAGGCCGGCTTTTACATGCCCTATAGTTGTCGCGTGGGTACCTGCCGTACCTGCCGGGGCACGATCAAGTCGGGCCGGGTCGATTACGGCGACGTTCACCCGACGTACTTGCCAGACATCGACAAGGCGAAAGGCTATGTGCTGTGCTGCCAGGCGCGACCGCTTGAGGACTCTGTCATCGAGGTGAAGGAGCTCGATGGAATGGCCGGACTGCGGCCGCGCGTCGTCCCGTGCCGAGTTGAGAAAATCGACAAGCCTACGTCCGACGTCGCTGTCATCGGTGTCCGCCTGCCGATGAACGAGAACTTCCGCTTTCTCGCCGGGCAGCACATCGACGTGCAGCTAAAGGACGGAAAGCGCCGCAGCTACTCGATCGCGAACTCGCCGAAACCGGAGGGCGTCACCACGCTCGAGCTACATGTCCGCCACACGCCCGGCGGGGCCTTTACCGATCAGGTGTTCAGTACCCTTAAGGTCCGCGACCTGCTGCGCTTCGAGGGGCCGCTCGGCACCTTCTACGTGCGCGAGGATTCAGACAAGCCGATCGTGATGGTGGCAAGCGGCACCGGCTTTGCGCCGATCAAGGCCATGTGCGAAGCGGCAATGCAAAAGGGCATGAAACGCCCGATCGCGCTCTACTGGGGATGTTGGACGCGGCGCGACATGTATATGGTCGGAGTGCCGGAGTCCTGGCAACATCCCAACCTGAAATTCATCCCGGTGCTGTCGAACCCCACGCCGGAATGCGCCTGGACCGGACGAACGGGTTTTGTGCACCGCGCCGTGATGGAGGACTTTCCGGATCTTTCTGGGGTGCAGGTGTATGCCTGCGGCGCTCCCGTGATGGTCGAGGCCGCACGCGCTGACTTCAGCGCGAAATGCGGGCTGCCGCCCGAGGAATTCTACGCCGACGCTTTTCTAACCGAAGCTGATAAGGCAACCGCATAGGAGGAAATCATGTCGCAAACCCGGGAAATGCTTCAGGACGGCATCGCCGATGCCAAGAACGAAAACTCGATCATCAAGCCCTACATGATGTCGCACGGCACCATGGAGTGCTTCAGCCTCAAGGAATCCCGCAGGTTCTACGAGGAGTTTCTGGGGCTCGAGTGTGTCAAGCACGCCCAGCCGGCGATGGTCGTCCGCTGCGGCCTCAAATTCCACATCGTGGCCGTCGAAGTTGGCAACGCCGTGCATCCCTGCAACGTGCTCAATCACTGGGGCATCGATGTCACCTCGAAGGAGGCGGTCGATCAGGCGCATGCGGACGCCATCAAGTACAAGGACAAGTACAAGATCCGCCAAGTGCTGCCGGCGCAAAATCAGCACGGCATCTACTCATTCTATCTTGAAGACCTCGACCACAACTGGTGGGAGATTCAGCATTACCCAGGGGTCCAGCACGAAGACCTATTCGACTTCGGTGACCGTTTTTCCATGGACGACGGTGCTCCGGTCGGCGAACTGGAAGAGCTCAACATCAAGACCTCCGCCTGATGCCGAGCGTTTTCGCCTCGTTTCTCGAAGAGCTGGAAGCTAGAACAGCAATCGAGGACTGCCTGAAACGCTTTGCGCGTGCCGTCGACGGGCAAGACTGGAATCGGCGCGCGCGGCATATCACGACGGTCCGTTTGACGATCACGGCTTCTTCAAGGGGCCGCCGGATCAGTTCCTGGCGCACATCGAAAAGCTGCATGCTCAGCAAGACCACTCGATGCACTTCAACACCAATGTGCT
>JAFAXD010000357.1 GCA_019241285.1 Xanthobacteraceae bacterium
AGAATGAACGCCCAGCCGCCTGCCCATGCGCCCCAGAAGCCGGCGCGCAGGTAGGAGATGTAGATCCCGACCTGAATGGCGAGCGGACCGGGCAGGGTCTGGCAGATCGCGATTGCCTCGCGCATCTCTTCCTTGGTCATCCAGCCGTGCTCGCCGACGAGTTCACGCTCCATCTGCCCGACCAGCGCCACCGGGCCGCCGAAGCCGAGCAGCCCGAGGCGAAGGAAATAGGGCACAATCTCGGCGATCCGGCCGCGCGAAGCTGTGACTGGGGTCATCGCGCGCTGCCGGCCTGTTGCACGGCCTTCGTGGACGGCCAGTTGTGTGTCTCTGACTGCAGCGATCGGCACCAGGTGTAGAGCGCGTCGTACATCACCATCCCGTGCTTGAGCATCTCGTGATCATCCGGAAAGTTGGCGGAAAGACCGAGTGAGATGGCAAACAGGCCTGCGCATTGGGGACTCAGATCGTGGCGCGACGTATCGGCACCGCGCACGATGGTGGCGAGGTGATCGAGCGCCGGATCGTGGATGCCGTAGATGCGCAGGATGGTGTCGAACGAGCAGCGCTCGCCCTCATGGGCGAACTCCACGCCTTCGATGTCGTAGGGCGTGCCGCCGATTTGTTTGGCAAAGTCGACAACCCGGCCCGTCGGAACGTAGATGAATTCGGCACGCGGATCGATGAAGCGAGCAATCAGCCAGGGACAAGCAATGCGGTCGATTTTTGGTCGCGCGCGGGTGACCCATTTGCCGGGTGTGCTGCCGATCTTGCGGCGCGTCGGCAAACCGGCTTCGGTCCACGCCGCGATGCCGCCAGCCACAAACGCTGAATCGATTCCGGCGGTTCGCAAGGCGGCAGCCACGTCCTGACTGACCTCGCGGCCATGCGCGCAATACACGACCGCTGGGCGGCCGGCCGGCAGGTTGCGCTTCCAGCGGTCGAGGTCATCAGGTGGCTCCTGGAACGCGCCCGCGATCAGTTGGTCGGCGGCCGAGAAATCTGCCGAACGCCGGACGTCCACGAGCGTCGGGGCCCGAGCCGTTCCAAGCCGAGCGTACAAGTCGGAGGGGGAGATTGATGATTGAATTCCGTCCATGCGCAAACTCCTCGAGACATCGAGTGTTGCGCAGAGCTTGGACGGAGACCGTCTGACGGGGAGTCTGCGTTTCCCCGTTGCTTTAGAGCCTAGATCAAAAGCGGCGCCTGACGCAAGTGGGATCACCTGGCCCCGCGCCGTACCCCGATCGTCGTGCCTCTAGGTGGCGTGGAGGGTGGATCGTGGGCGGTCGCGCTGCCTGCAGGCATCTCGTCGGCAACGCCGACGCGCGCCCGATCTATGCCCTCCATCACTAGTTTCCGGCGTTCGCCATCTTGTCCAAAGCGGCGCGTAATCCTTCAGCAAGTTTGATGGCGTCATCGTTGGCCCAGAAATGCATGAAGAAGAGACGCGGCTCTTCGTCCAGCATGTGGCTGTGCAGCGCCGTAATCTCGATGCCGCCCGCGCGTAGCGCCTTGATTACCGGATTGACTTCCTCCGCGGTCATCACGAAATCGCCCGTGATTGCGGCTTTGCCGCCACCGGTGGGTTGGAAACCGATCGCGGTCGCCACGCCCAGCGGCCCGACGGGCACCAGCGGCATTCCCGCCATCTTGATCGCGTCGCGTCGTGGCACGCCGAATTGATAGACACCGCCGTTGGCTTGGCCCTTGACGCCGATGATTTGATCGAGACGCGCGGTGTCGAGATCCATGGCCGGGGGTGCGGCTCCGGTCGGCGCCGGCGCGCCGAGCGGTGTTTTGCTTTCTGCCAGCCCGGCTTTGATGGCGTTTGCCAGTTTGCTCGCGTCGCCGTGGCCGCTGACGTGCATGTAGAACGTCGCCGGATCGGCGCGCAGCAAATGGTTATGGACGGCGGTGATCTCGATCCCGTTCTCGATCATCTTGCTCATGACCGGTTTGATCTCGGTCTCCAGCAGCACGAGATCGCCCATCGCCATGGCGTCGCCGTGCATGGGCTTGATCGCAATCCATCCGCCGAGTGCCAGGGCTGGTTTGATGGTGACACCGTCGAGGGTCACGGTGAGATCGCTGCGCGGAAACCCGTAGCGGTGAACGTCGCCGGATACGGCCGCCGGCGGCCGGTCGAATGCTGCATCAACTTGCTTCCAGTCGACCTCCTGGGCGTGGACTCCTGTGGTCGATGCCATCAGGGTGGCGCTCAACAACAACACATGCACACGACGCATCAACTCCTCCGATTGGTTCGGACCGTTGGCCCTGTTTGCCCCTCATCCGGTTAGTCCTGACGCTCGTCATGGACTTCTGTCGCTGTGAACTGCGCCGCGTGACACTGAGCGTCGACGCGGAATGCCGCTGGCTGACATGCGTCGCGGCGTGGGATGCTGCGCCGCGCCTGCAAGTTTGCGGTGGGAAAATCGAGGTAGGTCTGTCGGTCCATCATGCGCAGTCTCCTCAACAAAAGGAGCCATGCGCAGAGCTTGGACGGAGACCGTCTAAACGGGAGTCTGCGTTGTCCCGTGAGACCAAGATTAGCTGGGTAGCCGCCGAGCTTCAATCGCTTCGATTGAGGCACGTGGATGCGACGCTGCTTTCCACGCCGGCCTGCGGTAAAAATCTCGCGATGAACCGCACCGCTGTCCTCTATGCCCTCGTCTCCGCCGCACTTTTCGGCGCATCGAGCATCATCACTGAGTGGGCCGCGACGGCAATTCGCGGCCGCTGACACGGCCACAGTTCGCGAAAACTGGCCTGCGCACTCACGGCCATGTCGTCTTTCCACCGCTCGGGATGATGCTCTGCCCAGAAGCTGAAAACTTTGCTGAGCGTCGCCGCATCGTAGTCCGCGCCGCAGATGCCTCCGGGCATCTGGCTGTTGCCCATCGCAAGCAGGAGATCCGCGAGACCCATCAGTTGAATTGGCACCAGCCCTGACCTCAGGCGGGAGCGCGATTCGCACAAACGATAAAGCGAGACGGTGCTTCGGGACTGGAGCGTTGCGGCATCAGGCGCGACCAGATCGTGATCAGCAGTGTCGCCGCTCAACACCAAAGCCGTCGCATGATTGTCCGACGATGGATAGGGCACGAGGACACGGGCCGGCGGTGGGGTATGTTGCGGGTGTAACCTGGAGCGATTCCAAATCTGACACCTAAAAGCCACGCCCCCCACTTTTCTTGGTTTGGCCTACTGTCAAACATGGCATTTGTGTCCGGGAGTCGATACGGGCATGGAGGGGTACTATCGGGAGTGGGGTGACTATCATCATGTTGGTCGGGCGATTCCTGCTCGTGTCAGCGGCACTGGCGTTTCTGACCTACGCTCAGGCGCACGCGCACGGCATTGCAGGAAATCGTTTCTTTCCGGGCACGCTCGCTTTTGACGACCCGGCCGTTGCAGATGAAGCTATCGTCCCACTCTACACCACATTGAAGCATCCTGCCGACATCGGCGACGGAAGCGTCGTCGACAATCGTTTCAACTGGTCGATTTTTCGCCTTCTCACCCCGACTGTCGGCGTCGGTGTCGATAGCGGGTGGATCGGTCGCAATTGGGGTGGACCACAGCGATCGGGGTTCGATATCACGAGCGTCAATCTCAAAACCGAGGTCTACCGAAACGATCTGCACGAGACCTTGGTGTCCGCAGGAGTGGCGTGGGGTTTTGGGCACTCGGGCGCGCAGGGTGTCGCGGGAAATGCCCCCGACCTGATCGCGCCCGGCGTCTTCTTTGGAAAAGGGTTTGGTGATCTTCCCGAGGACCTGGCTTGGCTGAGACCTTTCGGCATCACCGGCGCGGTCTCGGTGGCGCATCCGCTTGCGGGCGGAACTTCAGCAAACATCGGCTTTGATTCACAAACGGGTCAGCTCGGGCCGCTGCTGATCCGCAATGTCGACCTGTGGCATTGGGGTTTTGCGGTTGAATTCAGCACGCTTTACCTCACCACTAGATTCACGCCCGGCAAACTTCCGAAGGATGAGCCGCTCAATCAGCTGGTGCCGCTCGTCGAGTTTGCTTTTGATTCCGCGCAGGGGAGCAAGACATTCGCCACCATGAACCCTGGGCTGTCCTATGTTGCAGTCACTTGGCAGGTCGCGGCCGAGGCAATTGTTCCGCTCAACGGTGCGGCTGGACGTTCCGTGGGGGCCCGGGCGCAGCTCCTTTTGTTTCTCAATGATTTGATACCCGCGGTGTTTGGTAAACCGCTGCTGACCTATTGACGAGATGCCTGCGGTGCCGCGCTTGTGACGCTTCGCATTGGCCGAATGCTCGTAGGTGGGCGAGCGATGTCCGTGCGGCCCTAATAGTTGCAGAGGATCAAAAGCCATGTATAGTCTTTTTGTTATTAATGGCAAGTTCAGTTTTATGGCGGAAGTCCACACTAGGAGCTCGCCCGAGCGTGCGGCCGTCCTCAATGCGGACCGGGTCATCGGGGGGCGGCTATACTAGCACTCTCCTGCAACAGGGAGTCCGGGACGAAACGCGCTCGCGGTACCTCGCTCGCCGACCCTTGCGCAAAGCACAAACTCCAAATGAACGTCATCTATGGCGCAAAGGTCACCTATGACATCTGTTATGGCAGGGCGGTAAACCGGGTGGAGCTCAAATCCTGTCGGCATCGGCGCGCAATCCGCAATTGCGCGTATCCATATCGCTGCGGAGCTCGCGGGATGGTTGCCGCGCGTAAGCGCGTGTCGCCCCTTCATCCGGCGTGCGGGCTGTCATCAATGGCGGGGAACGTCATCTATGACATCTATGGCGGGCACGGCGCGGCAGCCCGGCTGGAGCGCTGTCAGCATCTGCGCGCAATTGAGGATTGGGCGCATCCATATCGCTGCGGAGCTTGCGGCACGGCCTGCCCCGGATTTCGGGGCCGCTGCGCGCGAACGCGCGGTTTCCCTCCATTCGGGCTACAGGCGTCATCTATGTCATCTATGCGAGAAACGGCATCTATGCGTAAACATCATCTTTGGCTAAAGGCATCCGGGATGCCGGCTCGAGCGCGCGCCCTTCATCTATGGGAGCGCACGTCATCTATGCGAGCGAGGTCATCTATGCAGAACGCCGTGCGAACATGGAAGCGCGCCACAGTTTGCAAACAACGTCGGCGCCAGGGTCGCGCGCACGAAACGTCATCTTTGCGGACCACGTCATTTATGCGTCGCTGGTCGACGTCGCGGCGCTCAGGGCCGGATCCTCGACTACCAGGCTGTCGAGGCTTGTCTTGTCGATACCAGCGACCACAGGCTCCTTGGGGACCTGTTCGAGCGGTTCGTACCAGGGGCGCTTTTCCACGACTCCGTTGCGCACCGAGCGGGCGAGCAGTGCTCCGATTTCCTCTCCCTCCAGGGGAACGAGCTTGTTGGCCGAGTCGAGTTTGTAAAGTTGCGGGCAAAAGTAGAGCGCGTGGATCCGGGGATCGTATCCCGGAAGTACGAGATAGTGGGTCTTTCGCAAAAAGACGTTCCGCCGGGTAACGATCTTCTTCTCCAGTGTGGCGGCTGCGACGCGAAGTCTCTCCGTGGGCCGGCCGACGATCGTGCCGGCTTCAAGCAGAATCACCCAATCGTTGGTCGCGACATTGTCCGGATGAATTTGTACAAAGTGACGCGGTACTTTTCTCCGAATAAGTCCCATCGGGCCAAACCTGCTGCTTTGTTCTGTTGGAGAAATTCTTATTGGCAAAGCAGGGAGGTGACCAGCCCTGTTCGGATCAGCCGTAGGTTCACAACAGGACGGCGGTACGTTATTCCGCATTTACACGTGGAATAATACCAGTGTCGGGTTCCTGCCTCCCGGGCGCGTTAAGGGGCCTGAAAGGGCTATGCCAGACGAGGCAGTCGGACGTTTGATTGATCAAACAACTTCATGGCGGTGAGGTAAGCCGCATCGTTGAGATACATGCCAATCGCGAGACCGCGGTCGTGCGACGCCCAGAACCGAGGCAGGATCTCGACCTGGTGCCCGCCGCGCCCGTGCAGCTTCACGAGCTCCGCGTCTTGAGCCTCCGTCAGCATACGGCGCACGTGCGTGCGCGAGATGCCGAACCGGTCGCCGACTTCGGCATAGGCCAGCGCCGCCCGGGGGTCGCCCGCTTCCATGGCAGCCTGGAGCAGAGCGACCATCACCATCGACCCGCCCGCATGATTGAAGAACAACATCACGTCCGGGATCGTCGCCATGAGTCGCGCCGCTGCCGGCATGAACGGCAGGCATATGCCGAGATGCACGGCGTGAAACTGAGGATCGCGGCGCAGGGCCGGCCCATAGTCATGATCCGGGTAGATCGCGGCGAGCGGCGCATAATGGGCTGCCAGCCATTCACGGTGATGCGCCCTCAGCTTTTCGGTCGTCGACAGGATGCGGACTCGGCCGTCCTGCTTCGCCGGTTGCAACTGCAGGAAGCCGACCGCGCACAAGCGCTTGACGAGCTGGTCGATGTGCCGGTCGCTGGCAAAACCGAACAGCGCAATCTGCTCCTTCAGGCGCTTCAGGGTTGCCCAGGTCTCGCGGCGCTCCGGATCGTGTGCCGCCTCGAGGACACCGACGAGGTGAAAAACCAGGAACCGGCCGGACTCGATGACCAGCCGGACCAGGAAGGGATCTCCGTCATACACTTTGAGGAAGTGATCGAAATAGACTTTGCGCGCCTCCGGGAGCCGCGGATGGCGGGCAATATCCTCAAGCTTCAGCCGCAGCGGCCCTCCAACGAGGCGCTCCAGTTCGTCCTGCTCCAAGCCCAACCCCCGGGTCGCAACGGAAATCGAAAGCTACCGCCTGATACCGGTATACGCAAACTTGTCCAAGTGTCAGGCGCGCGCGCGTTGCCCCGGCGATCGGCAAAAGCCAAGCAGTGTCAGACTGTTCCGCTTACATCGCCGCCAGATGTTTCCTGGCGCAGCGCAGGATGGCGGTAGAGAGTTTGGGATCGGTGACGATGCGCGAGAGGGTGATGGCGCCGATCATCGCTGAGACGGCGACCAGGGCGCGCGCCCTGGCGGTTTCGGGGTTCGTGCGTCCATAATGGTGCGCGAAAACATCCACGAGTTTAGCCACGCCGTCGGTGGCGGCTGCCCGGGTCTCTTCGTCGCTGCGCGCCAGCTCGCTGCCAAGTCCGGCGAGGGCACAACCCTCCGAGGGATTGTCGCGGTGGTCGGCCGACAGATACTCCGCCAGGATGGCCTCAAGATCGTCCTTGCTCAGCGCCGGACACGCTGGCACCTCACTCGCGTCAGCGTCCGAACCAAGGGCTGCCGCACAGGCTTCGGCAACAAGTTGATCTTTCGACGCGAAATGCCGGTAGAAGCCGCCGTGGGTCAGGCCCGCCGCGGCCATGACGTCGTTGAGGCCGGTCGCGTTGATGCCTTTGCGGCGGAACTCCGCGGCCGCCGTCTTGACGATCCGGCGCCGCGTTTCCGCAGCCTCGATCTTTGATCGCTTCATTCGTTTCCAGCCTTCAGGGCAACACCTTGTGACATTGTTGTTGATTGCGTGGTGGCCAATTCCTTGCTGCGGCCGACCCGACGAACGAGTGTGTAGAACACGGGCGTGAACAGGAGACCGAACCCAGTGACGCCGAGCATGCCGAAGAACACCGCCGTGCCGAGCGATTGGCGCATCTCCGCTCCCGCGCCCGTTGCGACGACGAGTGGGGCGACGCCGAGGATGAACGCAAACGACGTCATCAGGATCGGGCGCAGCCGAGTTCGCGCCGCCCGTACCGCGGAATCGGCTGCGGTCGCGCCTTGCTCCTGCGCCTGGCGAGCGAATTCGACGATCAGGATCGCGTTCTTCGCAGCGAGACCCACCAGCACCACGAACCCGATCTGCGCCAGGACGTCGATCGACATGTTGCGCATGAGCAGACCGGTGACCGCGGCGAGCAGGCACATCGGTACGATCAGCACCACAGCCAGCGGCAGCCTCAAGCTCTCGTATTGCGCCGCCAGCACCAGGAACACGAACAGGGCGGCCGCGCCAAATACCAGCAAGGTCGGCGTGCCCGGCTGCGTTTGCTGGAACGCAAGTTCGGTCCATTCGATGCCGATCCCGGGCGGCAGCACTTGCCGGGCCAGTTCCTCCATCCGCGCCAGCGCCGTGCCGGTCGCAACACCCGGTGCGGCGACCCCCATGATCTCGGCGGCGGGGTAGAGATTATAGCGCGGCACCCGGTAAGGGGCGGTTTCGGCGCGCATGCGCGCCACCGTGCCGACCGGCACCATCTCACCCGCAGTGTTGCGCGCCTTGAGGCGGCCGATGTCGCCCGGATCGCGCCGGAACGAGCCCTCGGCCTGGGCGATCACCTCGTAGGTTCGTCCGAGATAGTTGAAGTCGTTTACATACTGGGAGCCGAGATAGACCTGCAGGGTGGAGAATACGTCGGTCGGCGTGAGCCCGACCTTCTCTGCTTTTTCACGATCGATGTCGGTGTAGATCGTGGGCGAGCGCGTGCTGAACAGGGTGAAGACGCCGGCGAAATCAGGATCCCGGTTGGCGGCTGCAACGAGCGCATTGGCAGCCCGCGCCAGCGCGTCCGATCCAACGCCGCTGCGGTCCTGCACCATCAGTTTGAACCCGCCCGCGGTGCCGAGGCCCTGCACTGGCGGAGGCGGAATCGTCAGCACATAGGCGTCCTGGATCACTGAGAGGCGCTTGCGCAGGTCGGCCAACACGGTCGCCGCGGTAACGCCCTTGAGCTCGTGATTATAGAGCGACGGCAGGCCGGAGAAGATCGTGCCGGCGTTGGAGGAAACGGTGAAGGTCGTGGCATCGAGCCCCGCGAATGGTGCGACGTGTTCGACACCGGGCGTGGTGAGGATGATGTCGATCGCGCGTTTGACGACCGCTTCGGTGCGATCGAGCGTCGCGCCGGGTGGCAGCTGCACCACCGTGATCAGATACCCCTGGTCCTGCTCGGGAATGAAGCCGGTCGGTGCGCGCGCGAACTGCACACCGGCAAAGGCGATCAGCAACAGATAGATAACAACGGCGACGCCCAACATCCGCACCAGCCGTCCTGTCAGTCTGCCGTAGGCGTTGGACAGCCACTCGAAGCCGTGATTGAAGCGCGCGAAGGCACCCTCAACCAGACGAAGCGGCCAGATACTGCGGGTCTGGCGGTTCGGCTCATGCGGCTTGAACAGGACCGCGCAGAGTGCAGGGCTCAGCGTCAGCGACACGAAGCAGGAGATCACGGTCGAGGTCGCGATCGTCACCGCGAACTGGCGGAAGAACTCGCCCGAGATGCCGGACAGGAAGGCAGACGGGACGAACACCGCGCACAAGGTCAGCGCGATTGCGATTAGCGCGCCGCCGACTTCGTCCATGGTTTTGTAAGCCGCCTCCTTGGGCGACATCCCAAGCTCCAGATTGCGCTCGACATTCTCGACAACGACGATCGCGTCGTCGACGACGATACCAACGGCCAGCACCAGGCCGAACAGCGACAGGTTGTTGAGCGAAATGCCGAGCGCATAGAGGAACGAAAACGTGCCAACGAGGGACACCGGGATGGCAATGACCGGAATGATCGTCGCGCGCCAGCGCTGCAGGAATATGAACACAACACCAACCACGAGTGCGATGGCCACAAAGATGGTGGTGATGACCTCCTTGACCGATTTGCTGACAAAGATCGTCGGGTCGTAGATGATCGTGTAGCCAAGCCCCGGCGGAAAATCCTTGGCCAAGGTCTGCATGGTGGTGAGAACCTCGTGCTCTACCTGCAGTGAATTAGCGCCAGGCTGCGCGAAGATCAGCAGCGGCAAGCCCGGCCCGCGATCCGTGTAGGCCGTCGATCCATAATCGGCGGCGCCGATCTCGACGCGACCGACGTCGCGCAGGCGCGTCACGCGTCCCTGGGCGTCGGATTTGAGCACGACCTCGGAAAACTGCTGCGGCGTCGTCAGCCGCCCGAGTGTCTGCACGTTGAGCTGATAGGCCTCGTGCGAAGGTACCGGGGGTTGGTTGAGAATGCCGGCCGAGACCTGGATGTTCTGGGCTCGCAGCGCGGCGAGAACTTCACTGGCATTGAGGTTGTTCGCCGCGACCTTGTCCGGATCGAGCCAGATGCGCATCGCATAGTCGCGCGCGCCGAACAGCTGAACGTCGCCTACGCCGGGCAGGCGCGCCAGCGCATCCTTCACGTGCAGGGTTGCGTAATTCGACATGTAGAGATCGTCGCGCGAGCCGTCGGGCGACATGAGATGCACGGCGAGCAGGATGTTGGGGGTTGATTTGCGCACCTGCACGCCCAGGCGCTGCACATCGTCCGGCAGCCGCGGCAGCGCGTCCTGCACCCGGTTCTGCGTCAACATCTGCGCGACGTTGAGATCGGTCCCGATCCGGAACGTCACCGTCAACGTTAGCTTGCCGTCGCCGGTAGCCTGGCTGTTCATGTAGATCATGTTCTCGACGCCGTTGATCTGCTGCTCGAGCGGCGTCGCAACTGTTTTGGAGACCGTATCGGCGGATGCGCCGGGATAGACGGTGGTGATCTGAACCGTTGGCGGCACGATCTCGGGATATTGCGCCACCGGCAGGACCGCGAGCGCGCCGAGGCCGATGAGCGTCACGAAGACGCTGAGCACTGTCGCGAAGATCGGCCGGTCGATGAAGATATGTGAGATACGCATGGGGTCTCCGGTGTTAGCGATGCGTATCGGCGGTTTCGTCGTAGTCGATCGCGCCGTCCTCCGCCTCGACCTTGCTGCCGGGAACGGCGTGTATGACCCCGTCGGTGATCACGCGATCGTCCTGGCCCAAGCCGGCTTGGATCACGCGTAATCCGCCGCGCAGATCGCCGGTCTCGACCGGCTTGGGAACCACAGTGCCGTCGATGGTTACGGTCATGACCATGTGCTGTGACTGGTCAAGCAACACCGCGGCATCCGGTACAAGAAGCGTTGGCGCGGGCGGCGCGACCGCAACGCGAATGCGCGCAAACTCGCCTGGCACGAGGAACAGGTCCCCATTGGGCACGGTGGCGCGCACGTGAATCGTCCCGCTGGAGCGGTCGAGGGTATTGTCGACAAAGTCGAGCGTGCCGGTGCGCACGAACCGGTTCTCGTCGCCGAGGCTGAAGACGATTTGGTTGGCGAGCGGCCCGGAAACACGCGCGCGCTCGCGCGCAAAGGCAAGGTAATCGGATTCGCTCATGTCGAAGTCGAGATAGATCGGATCGAGAGACACCAGTGTGGTGAGGAGGGTGGTGGGGCTGATGCCGCCCCGGCTGCCGGCGATCAGGCTGCCGATGGAGACGAGGCGCGCGCCGATACGGCCTGTGAACGACGCCGTGATGCGCGTGTATTCAAGATCGAGCTGAGCGTCGCGGATCTGCGCCTTGGCATCGTCGATCGCGGCTTGTGAGGCGTTCAGTTCCGACGTGCGCTGTTCCACCGTCTCGGGCGTCGCGAAGGCGCTGCGCTGGAGGGATTGAGCGCGCGCCAGTTCGCTGGTGGCGAGCGAAAACCGTGCCGACGCGGTCTGCAGCAAAGCGTTTGCTCGCGCGAGCCTGATCTCGTAGGGCCGCGGGTCGATCACAAACAGGAGATCGCCTTTATTGACGATCTGACCGTCCTGGAAGTGGATCTCGGTCAGCGTACCGCCCACCTGGGCGCGCAGCTCGACGCGATTGATTGCGGAGAATTGACCAAGCACGCCGATGCGGGTGTCGAGGTTGCGGACCAGCGGCTTGCTCACGGTGACCCGCGCCGGTGGCATCCCTGACGGACCGGCTGGTCCGCCGGTGCGGTGGGTAAAGCCGAACCAGATCAGGACCGCGAGCCCGGCCAGCGCCGCAGCGACAACCCAAGACCATGCTTTAGTTCGCGGGCCGCGCGGACGCCTTTCCTGATACGGAGGCTGTTTGCCGGGATCCGTCGCGTGGTCACGCGCCAAGTCCTTGCCGCTATCAGCTGACCGGTCTGCAACCGGAGCACCGCCGAGTTGGTCGAAGAATTGGTCCCGCATCGACGCCGCTCCCCTTCGTCACCTGGATTGGAGGTAAGATGATGATTGTCATCTAAACTTTTGCAATGCGGCAAGTGTTGATCGTGGACGAGAATGTCAAGCCTACCGGGGCAACCGTCCGGAAGGCCCCCATAGCGTTGCAAAATTTTACACGCGGTAAGAAGATGCTATTATCAAATCATTCCAGAAGAAAATTCACCTGCAACTGATGGACGACCAGTAGCTTTTCTCTCACCTCAGCCCAGGAGAGCGTTGGTGGCCAAAGCGGCGACGGAGTTCGTCTCAGGATTTGAGTCCCTTCTGTTTCCGTTTCGGTTTCCGCTTGCTGCCATTTTCAACAACGTCTCGCAGGGCGTCTGCCTGTTCAATGCATCCGCCCGCATCGTCGCGTGCAATGCGAGTTATATCGATCTCTATGGTCTCTCGCGCGACATCGTGAAGCCGGGCTGTACGTTGATAGAGCTGTTACAGCATCGGAAAGAGACCGGGCTGCTCATTGAAGATCCCGAGCAATACGCACACCAGATCCTGGCGAGCCTGAAGAAAGATCAGGTCACGACTTGGCTGCTCGAGACACGCGCCGGCCGTTTCATTCGTGCCAAGAACCATCCCATTGCGGGTGGCGGATGGGTTACGACTCACGACGATATCACCGATCTGCGACGTGCGGAGCTTGCGACCGAAGCGGCGCGTCTCGAGGCGGAACGCGCCAGGAGCGAAGCGCAAGCGGCGCATGCGCGGCTGCTCGATGCGTTTGATGTGGTTCCCGAGGGGCTCGCATTGTTCGACGCGGATGACAGGCTGGTGCTGTGGAACAAGCGCTACGCGGAAGTCTACGCGCAGACCACCAACATCGCAGCGGGGGTCCGCTTTGAGGAACTGCTGCGCAACGGTCTTGCGCATGGACAATATCCGGACGCGATTGGTCGCGAAGCGGAGTTTCTGGCCGAACGGCTGGAGTTGCACGGCAGGTCCATGAGCAGCCTCGAGCAGCGGCTCGCGGGCAACCGATGGGTCCGGATCGAGGGGCGACGAACGGCTGACGGGGGGCGCATCGGGGTACGCATCGACGTGACCGATCTCAAACGTCGGGAGGAGTCATTCCGGCTGCTGTTCGATGCCAATCCGTTGCCGATGATGGTCTATGATCGGGACGACTTTCACTTTCTTGCCGTCAATGATGCAGCAGTCGCGCACTACGGCTACAGCCGTGAGCAATTTCTCAGCATGAGCGCGGCCGACATCCGGCCGGCAGAGGATCGCGAGCGGTTTGAGGAGGCGATCCGCAGTCGCGCGCATCTCCCCAGCCGGGGTACCACGACCTGGCGTCATCTCAAGGCTGATGGGACGCCGATTGAAGTCCAGATTTTTTCTTGCCCGCTCTCCTATCAGGAGCGGCCGGCCGCACTGGCCGCGATCTTTGACGTCACAGAGCGCAACCGCATCGATAGGCAATTGCGTGAGGCGCGCGAATTTCTGAACTCGATCGTCGACAATCTACCGATCGGTCTGACTGTCAAGCGGGCGTCCGACCGCAAGTATGTGTTGATCAACAAGGTGGCGGGCAGATTGTTTGACGTCCCCCTCGATCAACAAATCGGTCGTACGGCGGGTGATGTCTTTCCCGCTGATGTGGCCGATTTTATACGGAAAGGAGACGCTGAGGCGCTGGCCAGGCGCAGCGAAGCGATCACCGGACAGTTCTCGCTTCAACGAGGGGAGGGTTCCCGCCTGTACCAGACCCTGCGTCTCGCCTTCGGAAGCGAAGGTATGCAGGAGCACATTCTGGTATTGCTGGAGGACGTCACCGACCGGATCGAGGCGCAGGCGAGGATCGCCTATCTGGCTCACCACGATGCATTGACCGAGCTTCCCAACCGGCACACGTTCGAGCTTTATTTGGGAGCCGCGGTGGAGCGCGCGCGCGGGACCGGAGAGTCGCTCGCCGTCCTGTATGTCGGCCTCGATCACTTCAAGGAAATCAACGATCTGTTTGGAACCGCCGTCGGCGACGCCGTACTGCGCGCCGTGGCGGGGCGCCTGGCCGATGCGGCACGCGAGGCGTTTACGGCCCGGTTGGGCGGCGACGAGTTTGCTATCGTCTGCACCGGACCGCAGCCAATGGGAGCCGAACAACTGGCCGCGAATATTTTCGAGCGCCTCGGGGAGGAGCTTACGCTTGCGGGTCACACTGTGCGCATCGCGGCCAGCATGGGCATCTCGGTTTTTCCCGGTGACGCTGACACGGTCGCTGATCTGATTGCGAACGCCGACACAGCCATGGAGCGGGCCAAGGCGGAAGGCCGCCATACGCTGCGGTTCTTCGATAACCAGACGGATCGCGAGTTGCGCGAACGGCGCGTTCTGCACCACGACCTGCGTTTTGCCATCGAGCGTAACGAACTGCGCCTCGACTATCAGCCACTGGTCAAGGCGGACCGCTCGGTGATCGGATTCGAGGTGCTCGCGCGCTGGCGGCATCCTGTGCATGGCGAGATTCCACCTGGCAAGTTCATCCCGCTCGCGGAAGACGGCGGGGTGATATTTCCGATCAGCCGGTGGGTCCTGCGCGCCGCGTGCCGGGAAGCTGCAACGTGGTCTGAGCCGCTGTCGATTTCGGTTAACCTGTCGCCCATGCAGGTCAAACAGGGTCGGGCGGAACTGATCGATCTCGTTCGCTCCACGCTTGCGGAAACCGGGCTCGATCCAAGACGGCTCGAGTTGGAGATCACCGAAAGCGGACTGGTGGGAGACCGGCCACGCACCGTTTCGATCCTCGCCGAGCTCAAATCTCTGGGCGTGCGCATCGCCTTGGATGATTTCGGAACCGGCTATTCGTCGCTGTCGCGGCTCAAGGATTTTCCGCTGGACAAGATCAAGATCGATCGGTCGTTCACCGCGGGAATCCATCTCAACCCGCAGTCTGGCTCGATCACTCAGTCCATCATCGCGCTCGGGCACGCGCTCGGTTTGACCGTGCTGGCCGAAGGGGTCGAGACAGAGCAGCAATTGGCGATCCTGACCAGCGAATCATGCGACCAGATGCAGGGATATCTGCTTGGGCGCCCCATGCCGATTGAGCACTATGCGGCGTTCGTGCGGCCGGAGGCTTTGGACACGCCGCTCGCCGGGGCGGTGTAACCTACGATCTTTCGCACGTCACAACGCACTTGGTTTGCCATGTCAGCAATCATCTTCGAGCCAACCCCTCGACGTATCCGCGTCGAGTTCAACAAAGTCGTGATCGCCGACAGCACGCGGGCAATGATCGAAATCGAGACGCCGATCCCAGTCTACTACTTTCCGCTCAGCGACATTCGCCAGGACCTCCTTGCCGCGAGTGATCACACGAGCTTTGATCAGCGCCGCGGATCCGCGCGTTTCTGGTCGATTGAGGTTGGCGATCGGCGCGCCGAAAACGCGGTGTGGAACTATCCGCAGCCGCCGCCGGGAGCGCCGCCGCTTGCGCCATACGCGGGCTTCAAATGGGACCTCGTCGACCATTGGTACGAGGAGGATGAGGAGATCTTCCGCCACCCGCGAAATCCCTACAAACGGGTCGACGCGATCCGCAGTTCGCGGCGCGTCGAGGTGATTATCGGTGGCGCGAGAGTAGCGGACACGCGAAGCGCCGTGTTCTTGTTCGAGACCGGACTGCCGACCCGGTACTACATTCCGCGGGCGGACGTGCGGCCCGATATTCTCGGGCCAAGCGACTGCCGCAGCCAATGTCCATACAAAGGCGTCGCTGCTTATCACAGCGTCGCCATCGATGGCGCGCAGTATGGCGATCTCGTCTGGTACTATCCCGACCCGATCGATGAGTGTCGCAAGATCGCCGGGCGGCTCGCGTTCTTCAACGAGAAGGTCGATGCGATCCTGGTCGATGGCGAGGTCGTGCCCCGGCCCGTGACAGCGTGGTCGTGAATCGCGGGCCGACCAGCAAAAGGGAGTTCTACTCGCTCACCAGCTGCGTCAGCCAGGGTAACGCGATGTCGGTCAGGATCTTGCCGTCCGGCCAGCCTGGGCCACGGCCGACATGGCCGCCCTGCGGATTGACCCAGGCCTCCTTGGCGGTGCCGGTGCGCAACAGCAGCAACAGGTCGTCGATCGGCACCTGGGTGTCCTGAACGCCATTGATCAACAACATCCGCGCGGAGGGCTGGGCCAGAATGCCGCGCGCCTCAAGTGACATACGCGGGCCGTAGGCGAGAAAATCGTCAAGTGTCGAGACACCATAAACACTCGCGCGCGCCGAGAAGAGATCGAACAGATATTCGCGCGTGCCGAGCGCCTTTTCCTGCCAGGTGCGCTGGAAATAGTTATGAATGGGTCCACCCCAGGAGACGGTTCCACGCAGCCGATCTTTTTCGGTATACCCAAGAATGGCGCCCCAATAGCCGCCCCAGCTCACGCCGATGGCAGCGAGCCGCTTGCCGTCTACGTCCTTGCGGCCGATCAGATAATCGATCGCCGCCGAATACATCTTCTCGGCGCCGACATCGATCTTGATCGGAGCTTCACCGGTGCCCGGCATGTCCAAACACATGATGCCGAGGCCGCGATTGGTAAATTCCTGGGCCCGCTCGCACCAGAACTCCTTGTAGGAGTCGAGGCCGCCGATGGCGAGTACAACCGGGGCCGGATGGGTCGTCGCACCTGCGGGCAATACCAGATACGCGTTCACCGGCTTGCCCTCGTAAGCAAACGTCACCGGCTCGATGCGCGGGTCGGAGAGCGCGGCGGCTTGCTTGAAATCGTCGACGCTTTTCGTGTAGGCGGCTTTCTTCCCCGGCGAGTTGGGCGTCGGCCAGCCGCCAAACGCGTCGTACCGGAACGCCATGAGATAGGCCGCATGGGCGGCCTTTCGGTCGGTCGCGGCGAGCTGTGCGGCTTGATCGGCGTAGCGGCTGCCCATCTTGCTCCAGGCCGTGGCCCATTCGTCGCGATCGAGCGAATTGATATTCGAGAGGATCTCGCGCACGTCGTCCGGCTTCATCCCGGTGAGCGGATAAGCATTATGGTCAACGCGCTGTTGCACGGCGTCCTTGAGCTCCGGCCAGGTTCGCGGTGGCGCAATCTGCGCATACGCAGATCCCAGCAGCAACGACGCAAGTGAAAGAGCGGCGGCAATGCGTACGACGGAGGTCATGTTCATCAGCGTCACTCCGGTCTGGTATTTCGCTCGGCCTGCGACTTCACATCATCGCCTCGGGGACGTGGGAGAGATTCCATTCATCCGCCGCGCGCGGGTCGGTGATCGGCCACACCCGCGGCGCGTAGGTCGCATCATTGAGAATGATCTCTTCCTCGGCCGAATACTCGACGATGTGGCCTGTGTAGTCGCGGAAGTAGAACACGACGTTGTGGCCGGCCCCATGTCGCAAAGGTCCCCAGATCAGTTCCACCTTGCCGCGCTGCTTCATGTGCTCGAAGGCGGCGTGCACCGCGAGCGGGTTCTTCACGGTGAACTGCATGTGGTGCAGCCCGTTATACTGCGAGCGCGCGACCCCGTAGCAGTGGTAGAGCGTGTGGCAGCGGAAGAAACCAAGCACCGGAATGCCATCTGGAGCAACGATGCGGGCGGACTCCTTCAAGCCCATGACGCGGGACGAGAACTCGTAGCCGGCGGCGACGTCGAGTGCGCGCACGATCGTGTGGTCGAACGAGATCGGCGCCGGCGTGGATTGCGGTTCGGCGACAAGCGCGGCCATTGGCACATCGACCAGCACACCCGGCGTGAGCTCAATTGTCTGCCCGCTCGGATTGGCGAACCGTAAGGCCGGCCCGTGCCGCCACAAGGGCGAGTGCGCGATTGCCTCGGTTTTGACGCCAAGCTCAGCAAGTCTTTGCTCGGCGATCAGCAGATCCTCCGCGTCGCGGACCACGTAGGAGATGTGATCGACCTTGCCTTGTTCTCCCGGCGTATAGACGAGCGAATATGGATCAAGCCCGTGGCCGGCGAGGTAGTGACGGCCGTCACTGTCGGCGTGCACAAGGTAGAAGCCCATATTCTCGACCGCATATTGGGCGGCCGCTGCCGGATTGTTGGACTGAATGGCGATGTAGTTGCCGCGATCGATGCCGAGCGGTTGAGCGGTGTTGAACGGGCCGGCATAGAGCGCCGGCGAACCGGCCGTGTGCGTTGATGTCATTGGGGCTTCTCCTGCAAAGGGATCTGGTTTACGACCTCGATGATCGCCGCCACATCGTGCTCGGCGAGCCCGTTCGCGATGCCGCGCCGGAACAGCTCGGCAGCGACTTGAAACAACGGCGTCGCGCTTCCTGCACCGGCCGCGAGATCATCGATGTAATCGAAATAGTGGGACAGGCCTTCGAACGTGCCCTGTGCGGGCAGATAGTTCTGCTTCACCATGCGCGGCGCACGGATCGGAAACAGGACCGACCCGCCACTACCGGTGCTGATGGCCTTGATCATCAATTCAGGATCAACGCCGGCTTTCAACGCGAGGGCGACTGCTTCTCCGATCGCCGCGGTGTTCACCGTGACCAGCAAGTTGTTGATGAACTTGACTTTGCTCGCAGCGCCGAACGGACCGAAATAGAGGCAGAGCTCGGAAAACGTTTTGACGATCGGCTCGAGCTTCTGACAGGCGGCCGCATCGCCGGCGAGGTAGATCGGCGCTTTGCGCTGCGCCACCATTCCGGGCGTGCCGCTCACCTCGCCATCGAGAAAGGCCGCACCCTTCTGGGCAAGGCGATCGATCTGCCGCTGCTTCACGGGCAGGGCGTGCGACCCCAGCTCGGCAATGATCTGGCCCGGCCGGGCGCTGTGCACGAGCCCGCGCGGTCCGCTCACGACGTCATCGAGGGCATCGCCGCCGGGGAGACAGGAGAACACGATGTCCGCGCGCTCGCCGATATCGGCGGGCGAAGCCGCCGTCTTGCCGCCGATCTTTTCGAACTCGGCGGTCGAGCTGCGCCGAAAGCCCAACACCTCATAGCCGGCCGCGAGCAAATGTTTGCTGATCTCGGTTCCGATGCGCCCGACCCCGACGAAGCCGATCGTCTGCATGCCCTTCCTCCCTTTTTGTCCTGGCGCCATTACAATTGTACCGCAGACGCAACGGCAGGCACCCCACCTCAATTTCTAAGGTGATAACCCGGCAGGACACATTACATACAGGCTAGCGGAATTGACGCCGAACGGGCAGCCATCCAATGATCCGCTGTCGCCTCGAATCCCAAGGTAAGTCATGGACCTGAGCCGCCCAGCCAACAAGCTCGCCGCCCGCAACCGTGCGTTTGAAATCATTAGAGAAAAATCCTACGCGGAAGGAACCTTCGTCCTGGCTTCCGGGAAAACAAGCCATTTCTACCTGCATATGAAGCCAACGATGCTCGATCCGGACGGGGCCAACCTGTTGGCGGAGCTCATCATCGATCAACTCAAACAGATCTCGGATCGCATCGACCTCGTCGGCGGAGTGGCGATGGGAGCGGTCCCGATCGTCAGCGCCGTCACGGTTTTGAGCGCGAACAAGCCCAAGAAGCTCCCGGGTTTCGTGGTGCGCAAGCAGGTCAAGGATCACGGGACCAAGAAGGTCATCGAAACCAGCGAAAATCTCACGGGCAAGAACGTCGTCATCCTCGAGGATGTCACCACGACCGGCGAGTCGTCGATGTACGCGGTCGAAGCTGCCCAACAAGCGGGGGCGACCGTCGTTCTGGTTCTGTCGCTGGTGGACAGGGAGGAAGGCGCGGTCGAGTTCTACAAGAGCAAGGGCATTCCGTTCCGTTGGCTGTTCCGGTTGAGCGAATTCCGCAGCGGCGCCGTGGGCGAGACTCCTGCAAGAAGCTGATTACCTCGGACGGACTTACGAGATGCGTTCGGCCGCTACTCGAGCAGGTCAGTAAGCCATGGCTTGACGCCGGATGTTGGATGAACTTCAACTCCCGTGCGCAGATCTCCTTCGACTATTCAAAGCAACGCGAGATGATACCGATGCGATATTTTGCAATGGCACTGATTTTGGCTGTCACCGCGGCCGCGACTGCGGCGCATTCAGCGGATGCCCCTCCCGATATCAAGGGCAGCTGGACCGGCAAAGGCAAAGTCCTTGTGTATGGCAGCAACGTCCACAATCCAGGGTCGCAAACAATGGCGGAGCCGCCGCGGGTGCGCGACATCGAAATGACGGATGTTGTCGAAGGCCAGGAGGGTCGGCTCGCGTGGGGCCACTCATCCTCGAAGACCATGGATACCAAAGAACCATTTGCCTGGACGATTTCGGCGGACAACAAAACGATCATAGGCGCCGACCAGGACGGCTATTTCAATATCACGCTGCTCGGACCCGACAAAATGGACAAATGCTACTTGCATAGTGGCCTCAGTCCGAGCAAATCGATCGTGGCCACCTGTTACGAGATGCAGCGCGCGAAGTAAGAACAATTGCAATCGGCCTCTACTCCGAACGGTCCACGTCTGGAGAGGTGCATTTAATCGGTCCGTTGGTGATGGCCTGACCCGGGCGCTTCGGGTTGTTCCTGCTCGACTCTGGAAAACGCCGCACGCTTTGCGTGCCATTCCAACAAATCCAACGTGCGATGCGCGGCAGTGAGGACGTCGCGCAAGTGCGAGCATTTTGCCGGCGCTCGTTTCTGTTTGCATTTGCCCTCGGGGTCGAGCAGCTCCTGCCTGCTGTGGGCAAGGGTCCCGCGCAGACCGCAGGTAGAGCACATCACGAACAGCTCAGCCATGCTCCGATTGCTTCAGCCCAGCTCGAAGTTGTTGTGTGCGGCGCACCTGACGGCAGATAATACCTTTGGTCCATATGCCATCGTTCCTGAAGTTGTTGACGAAATATAAGCCATTCGTATTCGCCAGATGTTAATTTCAACATGCTTGTTTGTTGGGCGTCAAACAGCAAATCGAAAGGATCGCTGCATGGTCGCCTTCAACGAAATGATTCAATGGCGCAAGTTGATCACCCCGGTGATTGTACCGCTGTTCTTCTGGGGAGCTGTGATCACAACGGCGATTTGCGGCGTTTTTGGACTATTCAGCGGCCTCTTCCTACTGCCGGACAGTCCATTCCTCGGTATCATGGTGATCGCATTAACGATCGCTGTGGCCTGCGTCGCGCTCGCAACCGTGCGGCTGGTGGCTGAATTCTTCCTGGTATCATTCCGAAAGAACAATCATTTGTACAGAATACGTCAACTGGTCGAGGGAACGGAACAATCGCAGTCATAGGATACCGGCAAGCCGGTAAATTGGTATGCAAACATTGCGGCGCAGCAACAATTATTTGGAATCGCACGATGCTCGCTCAAAGACGACGTTTCTGCCTTGTTCCGGTCTTTGTGAGCGATCTACAATTAACTCGAAAATAGACATGAGCTTTGTGGTCCGCCGGTCTGGGCAGAAGGAATTACCACGCGCCCTGCGGGCCAGCGAGCATCGAGGAAGCCGCAAAAGGGGGCAT
>JAFAXD010000676.1 GCA_019241285.1 Xanthobacteraceae bacterium
CGTCGACGCGCCGCTCCAGGCTCTCGAGATCGGCAAGCATCAGCTCGGTCTCGACCGTCTCGATGTCCGCGATCGGATCGATTTTTCCGGCCACGTGGGCGATGTCGCTGTTCTCGAAACAGCGCACCACATGTGCGACCGCATCGACCTCGCGGATGTTGGCGAGGAACTGATTGCCGAGACCCTCGCCTTTTGAGGCACCGCGCACCAGGCCGGCGATATCCACGAAGGTGAGCCGGGTCGGCACGATCTGTTCGGACTTGGCAAGCTTGGCGAGTTCCTGCAGGCGCGGATCGGGGACCGCGACCTCACCCACATTCGGCTCGATGGTGCAGAACGGATAATTCGCCGCCTGCGCGGCCGCCGTCTCGGTCAGCGCGTTGAATAACGTGGACTTGCCGACATTCGGCAGACCAACAATTCCGCATTTGAAGCCCATGGCACGTCCCGCAATATCAGCGCGTCTTAGATAGGATCAGTTTTCTCCGGATGTACCGCCGGCGGGTTTGGAGTCTCCAAAACCTTTGGCCTGCATCGCCAGATGCACGCGATTCTGAAAGGTCGAATCGGCGCCTCTGACGATCAGCTCGGCATTGTCCGCAATCACATCGCACAGCGTTTCGACCCAGGGCCGCCCGCTCTTGGCGAAATCCGCGAGCACGTAGTTCAACACCAGGTCTTTGTCGCCTGGATGTCCGACACCGATGCGCACGCGCTTATAATCGTTGCCGATGTGCGCGGTGATCGAGCGCAATCCGTTATGCCCGGCGGCACCGCCGCCGACCTTAACCCGTACCTTGCCGGGAGCGAGATCAAGCTCGTCGTGCACGACGATGATGTTGCCCGCGTCGAGTTTGTAGAATCGCGCCGCGTCGGCAACGGCGAGACCCGAGTCGTTCATGTAGGTCCCGGGGAGCAGCAGCAGCGCACGCTCGCCGCCGACCGGTCCCTCAGCAGCGACGCCGTGAAACCGCCGCCGCCACGGGCCGATTGAATGCCGGCGCGCGATCGCTTCCACCACCATGAACCCGATGTTGTGGCGGTTGCCGGCATAGCGCGCGCCCGGATTGCCGAGCCCGACGAGGAGGCGCATGGGCGCACGCTAAGAGCGGCCGCTACTTCTTGCCACCGCCTTTGTCGCCGGCAGCCGCGCCACCACCTGCCGCACCCGCGGCCGGTGCTCCGGCAGCCGGCGCAGCACCCGCGGCCGGAGCCGCAGCGCCTGCGACCGGCGCGGCGGCGGCAGCCGCAGCGGCAGCAGCTGCGTCGGCGGCAGCCTTCTGCTCTTCGGCGTAGCCCGACGGCGGCACGATGGTGACGAGCGTGGCGTCGCCGCGGATCGGGCGTACCGATGGCGGCAGCTGGATGTCGCCCAGGTGCTTGGAATGGCTGATCTCAAGTCCCGCAACGTCAACCTCGATGGCCGCCGGGATCTGATCCGCCGGGCAGACGACGTCGAGCGCGTGGGTGACGATGTTGACCGCGCCACCGCGCTTCACGCCGGGCGATTGCTCCACGTTGATGACGTGGATCGGAATGCGCACCCGGATGGTGGCGCCCTCCCCGAGCCGCATGAAATCGACGTGGACCGCGTGGTCCCTGACCGGGTCGACCTGGAAGTCGCGCGGGATCACACGAAACTTCGTTCCGTCGACGTCGAGGTCATAGAGGGTGGTGAGAAAGTGACCCGCTTGGATACGCTGCTTGAGCTCCGCCGCATCGAGCGAGATCGACACGGGGTCCTTGGAGTCGCCGTAAATGACGCCCGGCACGCGGCCGGTGCGACGCACAGCCCGTGCGGCCCCCTTGCCGCCTGCCGGACGCGCCGTCGCCTTGAGTTCCCTGACGGTGGCCATGGTTGAATCCTGCTAAGTTGTTGTGTTACAACAAAATGACCGGTTTCCCGGTCCCGCGCGGCCAACCTCCAGGGGTGTTGACGGGCCGCGCGCGGCTTATAGCGGCGCGGGTAAGGAAATTCAAGGAAAGCGGTGCGGTAGCGTCTCCCCTCCCCCGCGCGCGCTTGCGCGTGCGGGGAGGGGTCGGGGGTGGGGGCAATTTGCGATTAAAAGAAGAGCCCCCCCATCCCTCCCCCCCACTCGCTTCGCTCGCGGGGGGACGGAGACCGCGCGGCACGACCTATAGCTGCGGCGCGGCCCCGGGCGGCGCCAGCTTCGCCTCCAGCGCCGCGACGCGGGCTTTGAGCTCTTCATTCTCCTCGCGCGCGAGCCGCGCCATCTCTTTGACGGCGTCGAACTCCTCGCGGGTCACCACGTCCATTTCGCGCAGAAAGCGCTCGGCTTGGGTGCGAAACAGGGTCTCGGCCTCTCGCCGCATGCCCTGGGCGGCGCCTGCGGCGTCGTTCATCAGCCGCGACATCTCGTCAAAGAAGCGGTTGGTGGTCTGAACCATTGCTTGTCTCCGGGAATGCGGCTCGCGTATGCACGCATGTGCAAAATGGCGCCAGCCCGGCGCCGCCGCAAGGTGTCATGCCGTTCCTGGTCATCCCATTCCCCGCTTTTCAGCCGGTGCTGATCTCGGTCGGGCCATTCGCCATCCGCTGGTACGCGCTCGCCTATATCTTCGGCATCCTGTTCGGCTGGCTCTACGCCCGCGCGCTGATCCGCCGGGAGGCGCTGTGGGGTGGCAAGCCGCCGTTTACGGTCGCCGACTATGACGACTTCATCGTCTGGGTGACGCTGGGGATCGTGCTCGGCGGCCGCATCGGCTATGTGCTGTTTTACAACTTGCCGCAGTTCGCCGCGCATCCGCTCGAGATTCTCGAAGTCTGGAAGGGCGGCATGTCGTTCCACGGCGGGTTTACCGGCTGCGTCCTCGCCGTCATCCTCTTTGGCTACCGCCGCGGCATCTCGATCCTCTCGCTCGGCGATGTGACCTGTGCGGTCGGGCCGATCGGTCTCTTCCTCGGCCGGCTCGCAAACTTCGTGAACGGGGAGCTATGGGGGCGGCCAACCGACGTGCCGTGGGCTATGATATTCCCCAATGGGGGGCCTATCCCCCGGCATCCGAGCCAGCTTTATGAAGCGATGCTCGAGGGGCTTGTCTTGCTGATTCTGCTCGCCATCGCCATCCGCATGGGGGCGCTCAAGCGTCCCGGGTTGATCATAGGGCTGTTTGCGATGTTCTATGCGGTGATGCGTACGTTCTGCGAGTTCTTCCGCGAGCCAGACGTGCAGCTCGGGTTCCTGTGGAACACCGGGCTCACCATGGGCATGCTGCTCTCCGTACCGTTGTTCCTCGCCGGGGTGGGTTTTGCCGCACTGGCGCTGCGCAACCCAAAACGCGCATGACGATGCAGGACACAAGCCCGCTCGCGGCGCAAGTGCGCGAGCTGATCAAAGCGCGCGGCCCGATGCCGCTCGCGCGCTACATGTCGCTCTGCCTCACCCACCCCGAGCACGGCTACTACATGAGCCGCGACCCATTCGGGGTGTCGGGCGACTTCACCACCGCGCCCGAGATCAGCCAGATGTTCGGCGAGCTGATCGGGCTGTGGGTGGCGTCGGTCTGGCAGAGCATGGGCTCGCCGGCGAGCATCAACATCATCGAGCTTGGTCCCGGCCGCGGTACCCTGATGGCGGATGCGCTGCGCGCCGCCAAAGTGGTGCCCGCCTTCGATGAGGCCATCACCGTGCACCTCGTCGAGACGAGTCCGGTGCTGCGCGACATCCAGCGACTGAAGCTGGCGCAAAGCGAAAAGCCGGTGACTTGGTATGAATCGGTTGAGGATCTCCCGGACGAGCCGGCCATTATCGTCGCCAACGAGTTCTTCGATGCGCTCGCCATCAATCAGGCGGTGCGCCAGGCGGATGGTTGGTACGAGCGGACCGTGGCGGTCAACAAGGACGACGA
>JAFAXD010000403.1 GCA_019241285.1 Xanthobacteraceae bacterium
CGGCACTGCGCGTCGAAATCGCCCGCCAACGATTTGCCGGTGTCATCGGCCTGCCCGGTGTGGCCGGCGACCCAGATGGTGCGGCCTCCACCTTGCGTGATGACCGCCGGCGAGAATGCGCGCTTCACCTGCCACGTACCGCGGACGAACGACTTTTCCATTTGCAACCCCATTGATTGTGACTGCGATGTTCTCACCCACGTATCCCGGGCGCAGCGCAGCGCGAAGCGGTGCGGTGCGGTGCAGACCCGGGATCGTTACGAAGCGCGGCGCTTGGAACGGTCCCGGGTCAGCAGTGCAGCACTTCGTGCCGCACTGCGCCCGGGACACGATTTAATAAATCCCGAGATGCTGATGCAGGTCGAGGCCCTGGGCCGTCAAGTCCGTCTTGGTGCCGGCGACCGCAACCCGGCCGCTGTTGAGGATCACGATATCGTCAGCGATATCGAAAACGAGCTTCGGGTTTTGCTCGACCAGCACGATGGAGAGCCCTTCCTGCTTGAGGCGGCGAATGGTGCTCATGACTTCCGCCACGATCTGCGGCGCCAGCCCTTCGGATGGCTCGTCCATCAACAGCACGCTGGGATTGCCCATCAGGGCGCGGCCGATCGCCAACATCTGCTGCTCGCCGCCGGACAGGAAACCCGCGACTTGATGCTGCCGCTCCTTGAGCCGCGGGAAAGTCGCATAGACGCGGTCGAAGTTCCACGCAGCGCGAACTTGGTCACGCGATTTACGCTGCGCCACCAGCAGATTTTCGTGCACGCTGAGGCTGCGAAAGATGCGCCGACCCTGTGGGACGAGCGCAACGCCGCGAGTGGCGATGACTTCGGGCGTGCTTCCGGTGACATCGGCGCCGTGCACCGCGACACGGCCGCCGCGCGGGGCAACGAGTCCGACCGCGACGTTCATCGACGTGGTCTTGCCGGCGCCGTTGCGGCCGAGCAATCCGAGCAGACGCGCTTGCCCGAGCGCGAAGGAGACCTGGTGCAGCGCGTGGCTGTCGCCGTAATAAGCCTCGACCCGGTCAAGCAGCAGCGCCTCACTCGCCAAGATAGATCTCCCGGGTGCGCGGGTTGGCGACCACTTCGGCGCGCGTGCCTTCGACGATCACCTCGCCGAAATGCAGAACGCTGATGCGCTCGGCGAATCCGAGCGCCACGTCCATGTCGTGCTCGATCATGACGATGGTGACCTCGCGCGGGATATCGGCAAGCAGTTTCTGCACCTCGCGGCGTTCCTCCACGGAAAGGCCAGCAAAAGGCTCGTCGAGCAACAACACCTTCGGGTTTTGCGCCAGCGCCATGGCGATCTCGACGCGGCGGCGCTCACCGTACGACGTCTCCGACAGCGGGCGCGCGGCGAGGTGCGCGAGCCCGACCCGCTCCAGCGCAGTTCGGGCCTGCTCGATGAGATGCTGCTGCGCATCGAGCCGCACCAGCGGGTTCCAACGTAACGGCGTCAACCCGAGGAGCGACATCGTCACGTTGCGCAGCAGTGTGTCACGCGGAAATAAAGTGATGATCTGATAGGTGCGGGACATGCCCAGATGCGCGCGGCGGCGGCTCGTCGTGCGGGTGAGATCGCGATCGAACAGCAAAATCGATCCGCGATCCGGCCGCAGCTCGCCGGTAATCAGGTTGAACAAGGTCGTCTTGCCGGCCCCGTTCGGACCGATGATCAGGCGGCGCTCACCCGGCGCGACGTCGAGGTTGACCTCACGGGTGACCCGCAGCCCGCCGAATGATTTCTCCAAGCCGCGGACGCTGAGCGCAGTCATCGCCCTGGCTCCGGATCAGCGGCAATGCGGGGAAGCGGCCCCCACAATCCTTTGCGCACCCACCGGCAGAAGCGGACCGTTCCCGGCACGAGGCCTTCCGGCATCAGGATCACGATTGCGACGAAGATAGCGCCGAGCATGAAGTTCCACCGCGCAATGTAGGCGCTGACCACGTTTTTCATGATCACCACCAGCGCAGCCCCAACGACCGGGCCAAGCAGCGTCCCCGCGCCGCCCGCGATCACCATCAACACCACCTCGGCGGAGGCGGTGAGCGCCAAGGCCTGCGGACTGATGAACTGGTTGTAGTAGACGAACAGGATGCCGGCGACTGCGGTCAGCAAGCCGGAGAACAGACAGGCGCAGAAGCGGATCATCCACACGTGGTAACCGAGCGCATTCATCCGCCGCGGCTGGTCGCGCGTCCCACGCAGGCTCGCCCCGAACGGTGAGGCGACGAACAACGCCATGGCGGCGAAGACCAGCACAAATACGACCAGCACCGCATAGTAGAACGCACTCGCGTCGCCGAGATCGAACCCGAACGGCGCGGGGCGAGAGCTGATGTTCAGTCCGTTGTCGCCGTTGGTCACACTGATCCAGCGGTAGGCGAGCCCCCACAGGATCTGTCCCAGCGCCAGTGTGATCATCAGAAACCCGATGCCGGTCGCGCGCAGACTCATCAGCGCGAACACCGCGGTCACGGCTACGGTAACGACGAGGGCGAGCACGATGGCGGCAGCATGCCCCCAGCCGGCCGCCAGGACGACGGCGATCCCATAGCAGGCGACGCCGAACAAACCGGCATGCCCGAGCGACACGAGCCCGCCGTAGCCGAGCAGCACATCCATGCCGAGGGCGAAGATGGCATAGATCAGGATCTGCGTGGCGATGTTGACGTAATAGGTTCCAGGCAGCCAGTACGGCGCCGCAATCAGAACGACCAGCGCCACGAGGATCGCCAGCACACGCGCTCGGCTCATGGCACGTGCCTGCCGAACAGGCCTTGTGGCCGCACCAACAACATCACCACCATGGGCAGGAACAGAACGAAGTATGCGAGCTCCGGCAGCCGCGCCTGGCCGTAGTTGTAGAGAAAGCCGATCACGAAACTGCCGATCAGGGAGCCGAGCAGACTGCCGGTGCCACCGAGGATGACCACCACCAGCGCCAAAGGCAGCATGTCGAAGTCGAGCCCCGGATAGACCGACAGGATAGGCGCACCGATCACGCCGGCGAATCCGGCGAGCGCGGCACCGAGGCAAAACACCACGGTGAAGAGGTGCGAGACGCGGATCCCAACCACACGCGCCATGTCCGGATCATCCACGCCGGCGCGGATCATGGCACCGAGGCGGGTGCGCTCGAGCAGGAGCCATAGCGCCGCAGCGATCACCACCGCGATCAGAATGATCGCCAGCCGATAGGCGGGAACGATAAAACCGCCGCCCCGGATTGCAAAGGCGAAGCCGGACGGCGTCGGCACCGTGATGGGATCGCCGGTCCAGACCATCAGGCAGACATCGGCGATCATGAACGCGAGTCCGAGTGTCACCAGCACCTGAGCGAGCGCATTGCCGGCAAGCCGACGCAGCAGAAATCGCTCGATCAGGCCACCGAACACTGCGACCAGGATTGCGCTCAGGACCGCGGCGACCCAGAAATCGAGCCCGTAGGTGAGCACAAACGTCGATCCCAAGTACGCGCCCAGCATGAACAGCGAGCCATGCGTCAGGTTGGGAATACGCATCAGTCCGAAGATCAGCGAGAACCCCGAGGAGAGCAGAAAAAGAAG
>JAFAXD010000570.1 GCA_019241285.1 Xanthobacteraceae bacterium
GCGCGAAGAGCTTTCGTCATGGCCAAAAATACTGAATCGATTGCAGCAAATGGGGGCGTATCTTTCGGATAATGAGGAGCGAAACGAAAGAGCATTTGTTCGGTTTCGGTCGACCCTCAAAAATGCCAAACGTATCACTATTGCAAAGGCTACGGGCTGGCGAACAAAAAGGCACAAGGCCTTTGTGACGAATTTTGGCGTGGTCGGTCAATGTGAAACAGCCGTTTGCCCGCCGTCTGTTTCGATCCCTGTGTCTCGAAATTGTCGGGGCACCCTTGCGAATTGGCAAAAATATGTGGCGACACCGGCGGCCTATTCGAGCAGAATCGGGATTGGAATTCTTGCTGGACTTGCGGCACCGCTTCTGGATTTTGTTGACCGTCCTTCATTTGGGTTGATGATTTTCGGTCATGGCGATGACTTTGGGCACGGATCGAAAACTGGCAAGAGCACCATGCAAGTCGCGGCGGGATCCACAGTCGGGTTCGGCCGAGAGCAGGACTTGCCGAATTTTGGGACGAGTGAACTTGCGCTTGCCGAAATCTTCTCAGCGTCGAATGATTTAATGCTGCCGGTCAATGAGCTCGGCCTTTTGAAGGGTTCCGCGCAAGATCGATATCGCGCGCTCATGCACCTAGCTTATATGTTAGGCGAAGGACGCGGGACCACTTATTCAAGCTACGCTCAAACAGCAATGGATATCGGACCTATGGAATGGCGAACCATTGTGATCGGATCGACAGAGCAGTCGGTTGATGAGATCGCCAAGGACGCTCGCCACACACGCCCCGCTGGCGCCGCTGTTCGATTGGTCGACCTGCCGGCCATGGCTCCAGGGTCGCCGGACATATTCGATCTCGCGCCGGCGACAATCAAGCCGGCGGAACGAGCCGCGTGGTTCGAACGCCAATGTAAAAACCTGCGCAAACATTCCGCGCGGAACCATGGGGTCGCCCTGACCCACTTCCTCGAATACGTCATCCAACATCGACGAGAAATTGAGGAAAAGCTGAACCGGTACAACGCAAAATTCGTCGACAAGGTTGCTGCCGCCGAAACCGATCCTCTCGTCCGCCACTTGGCCGTGTGTTTCGGCCATCTCGATGGAGCTGGGATGATCGGCGTTGAGGCGGGTACGCTGCCATGGAGCCGCCGGCAAGTGCGGCGGTTTGTGATGCGGTGCTATCGGGACGCGCGCAAAAGTCTCAAGCTCCAAAGCGACCGATTGGGACAGGCGCTGACGCGGCTTCGAAAACTGGCTGGGAGCAAGCGACTGATGGTGCTGGGGACGAAAAATCCATCGCGCCACCAAAGTCTCGGTGATGGCTTCCTTAAGTACAAGGCAGGTGTGTGCCGGATAGTGATTCGCGGGGAAGCGTTCAAGCGCTGGTTCCCTGATCCGCGCGAGCCCGCCCTGGTTTTACGCTGGTTGGCGGCGCGCGGCGGACTGATGGTGCGCGGCGGTGTGCCGCCATCGGGGACGTCAATCGTTTGGGCAGAGTCGCAACCGGATTGGCCCGACCGGAAGAGGCGGCGGTCTGTCGTCGTAGACCTCCCGATATCATTTCTAAAGACCGGGACTTGGCCGGACGCGGAATAACCGCCGAACCGATTGAACATGGACTTCGAAAAAGTCCATGTTCGATCCAATGGCTAGTCCAGCTGCGAATCTGAAGGATGGTACCGGGCGGCAATCAAACATTCCTACCGCCGCATGTGCGAGGTGATGCGTTATTGGGACGAAGACCTCCTGATTGGGATGCCGCGAGCGCGACCATGCCAGGGTGGCGGAAACTGTCGCGCCCCCCGAAGTCCGTCGGCCAACTCGTCCAGGCTGCGCTGCACGGGCCAGATGCCTGGTTCGACGAGAAGACCGTAGTCTCCGATCACCGGGCCTGGCGCGGGTGTGACAAAGCGCAAGTTATGGAGCTCGAATGTTGCAGCAGCCGCCCGTGAGCGGGTCCAGATGGAGGCGAGCGATCGCTAGGCGAGGATGCGATCAGGTTGCACCTACGATCTCACCCAGTCGTGCAATTCGCTGGAGGACCCCGCCCGACGTGCCGGTCGGTTTCCAGCACGTCCAGGCAGCAGTGAAGGGCGGCGGTGGAATGCCGCGTTAATCCTCGGCCAAGGGTCCGCCCGGCGCATTACCGCAGTAGGGGTGTCAAACGCCATCCGGAACTGCCCCCTTTGCGTCATGAAGAACTGCCCCCACCCTTGGGTTCATGATCTCGGTTGAAGGTTGGTTTCGCCGGTGACGGAACGGAGGGAGGCGGAGCCGACCGGAGGGCCGTCACCGGCGGGCGGCTTGATGAGGCCGCTCTTTCGCTTGGCGCGGAGGCGGTAGCTGTCGCCGCGGATTGTCAGCACGTGGCTGTGGTGCAAGAGCCGGTCGAGGATTGCGGTGGCGACCACTGGGTCGGCAAACACGGACCCCCATTCGGCAACGCTGCGGTTTGACGTGATCAGCATGGCGCCGGTTTCGTAGCGCCGGCTGACCAGCTGGAAGAACAGGTGCGCCGCGTCAGGCTCCAGCGGTAGGTAGCCGAGCTCGTCCACAATCAGCAGCTTCGGTTTTGACAGTGCCAGCAGTTTCTCATCCAAGCGCCGCTCGCCGTGCGCCTTGGCGAGACCAGCGACCAGCGTAGTTGCAGTCGAGAACTGCACCGTATATCCGGCGAGGATTGCCTCTCGCCCGAGCGCGATGGACAAGTGCGTCTTGCCGACACCCGGTGGGCCGAGCAGGAGTACGTTTTCGCCGTTGGCTATCCAACGTGATGCCGCCAGGTCGCGGATCTGCTTCGGATCGATTGACGGCTGTGCTTCGAAGTCGAAGCTTGCAAGCTCCTTCACGGCCGGGAAGTGCGCGAGCTTCAGCGCCATCTCGATGCGACGGTGATCCTTGCGCTCGATCTCACGCTCGCACAGTAGGATCAGCGTCTCACGCGCCGACAAGTTCGCGCGCGCCGCCTCGTCGAGCAGGTTGTCGAGTTGATCGCGAATGCCGGAGAGCTGCAGCCGCGCCAACATGGCGTCTAGCGGATCAGTCGGTACTTCGGTTGCTTTCTTCGTCCGTGCCATCAGAAGCTCCCTCCAATCGCTGCTTCGTATTCGGCAAGAGGACGCAACAAGGAGGGCGGTGGAGACGACGTTGGCGCCGTCAACGTCGCGATCTCCGGTCGGCAGACAGGGCCATCGTGACCGGCAACACCGTCGAGGTGGGCGCAATCGATGATCCGCAGACGACGGCCCTCGGATTGCTTGTGGACTGCAACCTCGCGCACGCCGTGGCGGATGCGCACCTCGCCGGCCGCGACCGTTACCGCCACGCGTTCGCCGATCAACCGCCACGGCACGGAGTAGCTGTTCGTATCGATCTCGACGGCGCAATCGTTGCCCACGACGCGGCTCAGTTCGCGCAACGATCCGAACGACGGCCGCTCGCCGAGCAGCTTCAACCGATGCGCCTCGTCGCGCTCGAAGCGGCCGATCGGCGTCTCGCCGGTCGTGCCGTGGATACGCACGTTCGCCACCTCACGCTCCCACTCGGCGAGATGAGCCTCGAAGGCCTCCCAGCTCGCGAAGGAATGCCCCGCGATCGCGTTCTTCTTCACGTAACCGACGCCACTCTCCGTCTTGCCCTTCGTGCGCGCCCGATACGGCGCGCAAGCGCGAGGATGGAAGCCCCAATGCTTCGCGAACGCGATGAGCTTGTCGTTGAACTGAACCGACCGGCTCACCGCGTCGTGGCGCATGACAAGCGCCCGCGGATTGTCCATCAGCACTTCCTCCGGCACGCCGCCGAAGGTCACGAATGCGCTCTCGAGCCCGGCGAACCAGTGCTCCTGCTTCTCGGCCCGAAACGCACGCACGTGCAGCCGCCGCGAATGTCCGAGCGTCGCCACGAACACGAATGCTTTGATCTTCGCGCCGCCGATCTCGACCAGACGCTCGCCAAAGTCGATCTGCAATTGCCGCCCCGGTGGCGTCTCGAACCGCGTCGTCGCTAGCGCCTCAGCCTTCAACGCCTGCCGATAGGGCTGCACAGCGCGTTGCAGTGTTCGCCGACTGACCGCTACACCTTTCTCGGCCAAGAGGTCCTGGCGCACCACATCCGCATTGCCGCGATGGAGCATAAACCGCTTGCGCAGCCACTCTTCGTGACCATCGAGCTTTTTCGGTCGCTGCGGCGAGCGGAACGGCTTCACGCCGCCCGACGCCACATAGTCCTTCACCGTATGATGGCTGCAACCCAGGTGCCGCGCGATCCGCTTCAGCCCCCATCCGCACGCATTCAGCCGCAACATCTCCGCCACATCATCTGGCGTCTTCATCACCTGCCCCCGTGGATCACTCCACGATGGGCTTTCCGTGATTCGCTCCTCGTGCATTCGCTCTCTCCTCAGCTAGCCAAGGAGGGGGCAATTCCTCATGGCGCCGAGGGGGCAGTTTTCCATGACGCGCGACACTGGGATCGTTTATCGCACTCGCTGCGGCTGTTGTGGGATTAGGGCGCCGTACTATCAGCCAGCCGTCCTGGAAATTAAGGATGCTCTCGGCAATGGCGCCGCGCCGCCGAGTGCTCCGATTGAAAGCCCGCCGTCGCATCCAGCCCTCCCGATCATGCGAGGGAGGTTAGCACCAATCCAAGTGGCGGGAAGTATCTTTGAGGAGGGCGGCAGAGCGAAAGCTACGGCCTGCATAGTATTGATGCGCGTCACGACGGCGATGTTGG
>JAFAXD010000457.1 GCA_019241285.1 Xanthobacteraceae bacterium
AACCCAGTTCCAATATACATTGCAAGACCCGGACATCGCTGAGCTCAACGAATGGGCGCCGAAGGTTCTCACCAAGCTCAAAACCTTGCCCGAGCTGCGCGACGTGGCGACCGACCAGCAGACCGCGGGCACCACGCTGACGCTGACAATCAACCGCGACCAGGCCGCACGCTATGGCCTTACCCCACAGGCGATCGACGATACGCTCTATGATGCGTTCGGGCAGCGCGAAATCGCGCAGTACTTCACGCAGCTCGCCAGCTATTACGTGATCATGGAGGTTTTGCCGTCCCTGCAGGGCAATCCGGCGACGCTCGACCAGATCTTTCTGCGCTCACCGACGACGGGTGGCGAGGTGCCGCTCTCTGCCTTCGCCAAATGGACCACGGCGCCGATTGCACCGCTGTCGATCAGCCATCAAGGGCAGTTTCCCGCGATCACCATCAGCTTCAATCTGGCGCAAGGTACAGCGCTGGGGCAGGCGACGAGCGCAATCGAGCAAGCGACCACCGAGCTGGGGCTGCCGGCGACGATCATCCGCACCTTCCAGGGCAATGCGCAGGCGTTCCAGGATTCGTTGTCGACGGTACCGATGCTGATCCTGGCCGCGCTGTTCGTCGTCTACATCATTCTGGGCGTTCTCTACGAGAGCTTCATCCATCCCATCACGATTCTATCGACGCTGCCGTCCGCGGGCGTGGGCGCGCTGGCGACGCTGATGCTGTTTCACTTCGATTTCAGCCTGATCGCGCTGATCGGCATCATTCTGCTGATCGGTATCGTCAAGAAGAACGGAATCATGATGGTCGATTTCGCGATCGTCGCCGAGCGGGATCATCATATGTCGCCGATCGATGCGATCCGGCGGGCGGCGATCCTGCGCTTCCGGCCGATCATGATGACCACCATGGCGGCCTTGCTCGGCGGGGTGCCGCTCATGCTGGGGCAGGGCACGGGCGCCGAGGTCCGGCAGCCGCTGGGTTATGCCATGGTCGGCGGACTGATTGTCAGCCAGGCGCTGACCTTGTTCACGACGCCGGTCATCTATCTTTATCTCGACCGTGTGTCGCAATGGCTGAGTCGTGGGCCGCGGTCGACCATGGCGCCCAAGGACGCGCGTGGCGAAGATCGCCGCGCGACCGCGCCGCCCGCGATGCACGCGGCCGAATAACGCGCCTCACCGCCCGAACACCGGCTTGCCAAACAGGCTCGGCAGCAGATCATCGGTGAACAGCAGCAGTTGGGCGCGCACGCCGGTGCTGTGCCCGGCGGCGCCGTTGAGCGGCAGGATCGCCTCGGCGCCGATCTGATATTTGTCGGCCACGTAGACCAGACCGGGGTTCACAGTGGCGACGGAGGGTTTCCCGACGGGGGAGTCAACCGCGAGCTCGACCAGAGGGATGAATTGATAGAGCGGTTCCTGATTTGGCAGGCGGCCCGGGGTGAACCTCGGCGTGAGATAGAAGGTGCTGTACTGGATCGATAGTCCCCAGTGCAGAACCGTGCTGGTGGAAAACGGCTCAGGCACCAGCTGTCCGGCAATCGAATTGTCCAAAGTCATGGACGTTCCGGCGGTTGGCACCTCCGCGGACAGGACGCCAGTGATGGCAAACGGCCGCAGCCAAGCTAACGCGGCGGGTGCGTCGCCAAAGCCCTTTCCGAAAAACAAGCTCGGGGCGACCGTGGTGAACTGATTGGCACCGACACCTTGTGCGCCGGTACGCCCGATGCTGCCGGCAAATCCCGCTGAAACCATCACTTCGTGCAGATCGTTTTGCCAGAGCAAGGTTTTCAGCATGAGGCTTGTTTCATCGAGGCCGGAACGCGACACGCTTCCCCAGTTGCGGTGGATGTAGCCATTGCTCACGCTCAGGCTCAGGGTCGGTGTGAGCAGCCGGGAAAACTCCCAGCTGAACGTATTGTCGACCACGTCGTCACCGGCCTCCGGCGGATGGTTGGAGCTGCTGCCGTCGAGCACGAGCTCATCCATGACCGCCGGGTCATCGAACGACAGCGTCCCGGGGAACAGCCGGTTGCCGGCGATTCCATGGGCGCGCGCGCCCCCGGATAAGCACGGGAACGCAATGGCAAGCATCAAACAAGTCAGAACGGCGCGGACGCGCAGCGCCCTGCTGCCACCATGCGGAAGTGGCCGCACGCAAGGGTGCGTAAACAGCATTGAGGTGCCTCAGCCAATGTAATTGAACTGGGCAGAAGCCGCACGAGTGCGGTCTGCCGCGTACGATTCAATTCACGTGGCTAGGCTCTTGGTGGTCGATCGAGTCTCGACGGGGTCGCGCTGACAAGCAGCGCCGGCACAAGCTCCAGCTTCGTCTGGACGCTGAGCTTCTCAATTTGCGCGAAAGTCTGTGGCAAGGTCCCAATCAGCCCATGATGCAGGGCGCAGCACTGATCGTGCTCATCGTGGGTTCCGGGATCGTGCTGGTGCTGGGGTGATTGCGCCTGGCTGGCTTCAGCGGCCGCGGCGAGCTCTGTTGCCTCGTGATCAGCGTATTCATGGACGACATCGACGTACACCAAAGGGGTCACGCCCCCGATCTGCGCGAGGAGGAACAGGCAAAACAGCCATGGGCCGAGGCGCTGAAGCCGACCAAGCATCGTCCAATGCCCGTGCGTAGAGCGTGAGCGAACGCCAACCTTTGATCGCGGTGCCGGGCGAGGTCAATTGAAGCAAACGCGAATGCTTCGCAATTCGCGGCGCTGTGACTGCTGAGCAACAAATCTATGACTCTGGACTGTTGGTAGGCCATCGCAGATGAGTTGATCAGACGCAAAGCAGCGCGGTCTATACCTGTCCCCGCTTGCGGGGAGAGGTAAGGGCGGCACTTCCCGTCGAACTCAGCCGATCCTTACTGACACGCGATGAACCGCGTTGCGGCGACCGGCGAGCGGCTGCCGCACGCCGGACCGCGATGTTGCGCGAGCGCATAGCGTTGCTTGACCCGGCGCGGTTGGCCGCCAGGCAAATGTGAAGCGTTGCCATTCGCGGTCCTGCGACGGCTCGATCGCCGCGGCCGTCCAGGTCGCGCCATCGTCTTTGCTCACCTCGACCGACGCAATGCCGCCATCGCCCCAGGCCCAGCCCCAGACCTCGGTTTCGCGGGCGGCGCCAATCACCGCATCGGGCGCGGGCGACACGATGATCGATTGGGGAGCGATGTCCCACACCGGCGTTGTTTGAGCGGTGGGTTGGCCGGCGGCGTCGAGCACCGGGTCGTTGTACCAACGGGTTGTGAATGGCCCGTCGGCGCGCCGGTCGGCAAGGCTCATCCGGGTCAGCCATTTGACGCTGTTGGTTCCGTAAAACCCCGGCACCACCAGCCGGGCCGGAAACCCGTGCGCGGGCGGAAGCGGCGCGCCGTTGAGCTCGTAGGCGATCAACACATCCGGCGGCGCGAGTTCCAGCGGCAGATCCTTCACGTAGGCATCGATCTCGACGCCATCGAAGGTGCCGTAGTCGGCCCCATGGGACCACAGATAGCGGGCCTGGGGGCCAGGCTGGCAGGCGGCAAGGATATCGACAAGCCGCACCCCGCCCCACACCACGTTGCAGACGCGCTGGCTCGGTGCGAAGGGCTCCAGCGGGTTTCCGGCGCATTGATGCACGCTTGGGAGCAAAACCTTGGGATATCGCGCTAAGTCGGCAAACCGGAGGGTGAGCGGACGGTCCACCAAGCCGTCGACGGTCAGCATCCACGCGTCTTGATTGAGCTGTGGCACCCCGAGGTGAGCAAGGATAATCGCATCGTCCGTGCGGGTGCGGCGATCGCGCATCTGGTGCGGCGCCAATGGGATGCGCCGATAGAGGCTTGTCGGGTTGAGGGGCGGCCGGGTCATTGTTGTTTTCGCAGTGTAAGCCTCGTTTTACACCTCAAGCCTGTGGCCGGCCTTTTGTATTTCTGCACCCCAACCTGCGCGTTTCGGCCCTAGCCCGCGCGCCTGCCCGGCTTTAATTTTGCAAGGCCGGGGATGAGGTTCGCCACAAGCAAGGGGCCGATCATGGACAAGACCTCCCACCGCCGTTCCTTTCAAGGCGGCCTGTGTGATTGCGGGCAACACCAGTCGGGTCAGACCGGTGACGCGCAGGCGGCGCTCGCCGAGGGCATCGATCAGGCGTTGTTGCATGGCCTGTTCCCGGACCCGATCCTGCGGCGGAGCTTGCTCAAATCAGTCGGCGCCGCAACTTTGCTCGGCGCGTTGGCGACCGTTCTGCCGCTCGATGCCCTCAAGGCGATCGCGCAGGAGAATAAGCCGCTCGAGAAGACCAAGCTCAACGTCGGCTTTCTGCCAATCACCTGTGCGGCGCCGCTGATCTATGGCGAAACACTCGGCCAGTACGCCAAGCAAGGCCTCGATGTCTCGCTGCAGAAGATTGCCGGCATCGGCATCATCCGCGACAAGATGGTCAACGGCGAGCTCGACGTCTCGCACCAGGTGATGCCGGTTGCTTTGGCGCGCTCGACGCGCTCACCCGCGCGAGCCTGCAGGATGAGCTGGTACGGCTGGTCGAAGCAACGCGGTCAACCGTGGTCATGGTGACGCACGACATCGATGAGGCGATCCTGCTCGGCGACCGCGTTATCATGATGACCAACGGACCGGCGGCGCGAATCGGTGACGTGCTCAAAATTGCCTTGCCACGGCCGCGCGATCGGCTCGCGCTTGCGGGTGACGTTCAATACGCGGCGTATCGGCAGCATTTGCTGACGTTTCTGTACCGCAAACAGCGGGAGGCTCGGTGATCTGCGTGAAGTGCTAGCCGCTCGCAATGACGATAGATTTTGGCGGCCGCTCGATTCAACCTAAACGCATGCCGCTCTAAACCTCGGTCCACTCCTCGGCGCTGGCGCCGGCGAGCGACTGCACGCGCGCTTCGTCGGCGGCGAGCTCGCGCGCCGAGCCCGCGTAGACGATGCTGCCGTTGTCGAGCACGTAGGCGTAGTCCGCGATTTCGAGGCTCATGCGGGCATTCTGCTCGACCAACAACACGGAAATTCCTTCATCGCGCATCTGCGCAACGATACGGAACACCTCGCGCACGATCAGCGGCGCGAGCCCTTGCGATGGCTCGTCGAGGATGAGCAGTCGCGGGTTGAGCAGCAGCGCGCGGCCGATCGAGAGCATTTCCTGCTCGCCGCCGGAGAGCTGCCGGCCGCGGTTCTGCTTGCGCTCGGCCAGCCGCGGAAAGAGTTGATAGATGCGCGCGGCCGTCCAGGCGCCCGGGCGTTCAAGCGGAACCTTCAGGTTCTCGTCAACGCTGAGATTGGCGAAGATGCGTCGGCCCTCGGGCACATAGCCGACCCCGGCGGCGGCGATCCGATAGGATGGCCAGCGTGTCGTCTCAGTGCCGAAGATCGTGACGCGGCCGGCGCGCGGGGGGGTGAGTCCCATGAGGCTGCGCAGCGTCGTGGTTTTGCCGGCCCCGTTCCGGCCAAGCAGCGCTGTGATCTTGCCCTCGGCCACAGCCAAGCCGACGTCATGCAAGATGTGGCTCTTGCCGTAGTAGGTGTGCAGCCCTTCGGCGGTGAGTGCCGGCGCGCTCATGCGGCCTTGCCCAGGTAGGCGGCTTGAACCGCATCGTTGGCGGCGATTTCCGCAGGGGTGCCCTCGGCGAGCAGCTTGCCCTGATCGAGCACGGTGATGCGGTCGGCCAGATGAAACACGACGCGCATGTCGTGCTCGATCAGCACGATGGTGAAGTTCGAGTCACGGTGCAGGCGGCGTACGAGCTGGGTGATCGCATAAGTTTCCTCGTCGCCCATGCCGGCGGTCGGCTCGTCGAGCAGAAGGAGGTGCGGCTGCAAAGCGAGCGCCATGGCGATCTCGGCGGCGCGCTGGTCCCCGTGGGCGAGCTCGCCGACGCGCCGGTCGGCTTTGGACTCAAGGCCGGTCAGCTTGAGCGTGTCCGTGACCCGCCGGTCGACCTCGGTCTTCTCCGCCCGGCTGATCCAGGGACGCAGGCGAAATCCGGCGGCGACCTCGGCGCCGATGCGCACATTCTCGAACACCGAGAGCTCCGGAAAAATCTCGGTGATCTGGAAGGTGCGCGCCATCCCGAGCGTGACACGTTGCGACGCCGGCATCGACGTAATGTCGCGTCCGTCAAAAGCGATGGTTCCCGCGGTGGGCGCAAAGAAACCACTGATCAAGTTGAAGAACGTAGTCTTGCCGGCGCCATTGGGTCCGATGATGGCGCGTAGCTCGCCCTTCTGTACGTTGAGCGAAACGTCCTGCACGGCAATGAGGCTGCCGAAGCGTTTGCTCACGCGCTGTATGTCCAGAACACTCATGCGACCGTATTCATTGCTCGCGTTTGGTTCCGATGAAGCCCAACAGGCCGCGCGGGAAGAACAGCACGACCAGCACGAACAACAGGCCGACGAACGACATCCAGTTGATGGTGACGCTCGACAAGTAGTCCTGCAGAACGACGAACACCGCCGCGCCCAATAATGGGCCCCAGAACGTCCGCATGCCGCCCATCACCGCCATCATGACGAAGTCGCCGGACTGGCTGTAATGCAACCCGCGCGGATCGGCGAAGTTGTTGACCAGGGCGTAGAGCGCGCCGGCAAAGCCGATGAAAAAGCACGATAGCGTGAACGCGATCCAGATGTGGCGCTCGACCGGGATGCCGAGAAAGCGGGCGCGCCGCTCATTCTCACGGATAGCGATCATGGTGCGCCCGAGCGGCGAGCGCAGGATGAACCCCATGACGCCGACCGCAATCGCGAAGCAGAACAGTACGAAGTAGTAGAACGCATTGCTGTTCGACAGGATGTCGATGGTGAACAGGCCGAAGTCGAGCGGCTGGCGCGAGAACCCACGCAAGCCGTCATCGCCGCCGGTGACTGAGCTCCATTGAAAGGCGATGTAGTAGAACACCTGGCCGAAGGCGATCGTCACCATGGCGAAATAGACGCCGCGCCGGCGCACGATCAGCGCGCCGAGCACTGCACCGATAACGCCGCCGAGCAACATCCCGCACAGGATCGAGAGCGGCGTGCTCGGCGCCAGAAACTTCAGCGCAAAGCCGGCCCCGTAGGCGCCGAGCCCGAAGTAGGCGGCGTGACCGAAGGACAGCACGCCAGTAAAGCCGAGCAGGAAATTCACCGACATCGCCGCAAGGCCAAGCACCAGCACGCGGGTGCCGAGCGCCGTGTAGCCGCCGAGCGGAGGCATCCAATACGGCGCGAGCAGCAACACGGCCCAGATGGCGACGAGGGCGATCCCCCGGTATTGGCTGCCAAGCGCGCGCAGATGCTTCAGGCTGAGCGAGGTCTTGACCGGCTCGCTCATGTCAGCATGCCCTCTTCGCCAAGCAATCCACGCGGCCGGACCAGCAGGATCACGGCCATCAGCACGTACATGATCGCTTCGCTTGCGGCAGGCAGGAACACGGCGGTCACGCCCGACGCGACACCGATCAGCAAGCCGCCCAGCAGAGTGCCGGTCAGGCTGCCGACGCCACCAACGATGATGGCAATGAAGCTCGGCATCAGCAGGCCGGTGCCCATGGTCGGCTCGAGGCCAAGCTGTCCGGCGGCGAGCACACCGCTCAGCCCGGCGAGGAAAATGCCGACCGCGAAGTTCAACGAGCGCAGCATGCGGACGTTGATGCCCATGGCGGCGACCGTTTCCAGGTCCAGCGTGCCGGCGCGGATGCGGATGCCGAGGCGCGTGTAACGCAGCAGCACGAACAGGAGCGCGACCGCAAACACCACCATCGCGACCATGAACAGGCGATAGCCGGTGATGAAGAAGAACTCGTTGCTCAGCGGCTGCGCGAGCACCGCCGGAATGGTGACCGGTTTACCCTGTGCGCCCCAGATGAAGCGCGTCCCGTCCTCGATGATGAAAGCGAGCCCGAAAGTGAGCAGCAGGCTGTAGAGCGGGTCACGCCCATAAAGCGGGCGAATGAGCACACGCTCAACCACCAGGCCGATCAGCGCGGTGAGCGGCGGCGCAATCAGCAGCGCGCCCCAGAAGCCGACGTAGGGTGTGATCGTGTAGGCGATATAGCCGCCCAGGACCAGGAACCCGCCATGGGCGAAGTTGATCACGTTGCTGAGGTTGAGGATGAGCGACAGCCCGAGCGCCATCAGCACGTAGAACGTGCCGATGATCAGGCCATTGGTAACGTTAAAGACGAGGAGCTGGGTCATGCGGCACGACGGGATTTTACCCTCCCCACAAGGGGGAGCGTAAGCGCACAGCCCGTCCTAAGCCGGCCATTGCACCGTGCAGCCGGTGTCGGCGACCGGGGGCGCGGTTTTGTCGCCGGCGACGATCTCGTTGACCTTGAACAAATCCTCGGGGTCGTCCCCCTTGGACTGGGCCTCGCCGACGAAAGCCGAGGTCATGAGCTGGTGATCGCCTTTGCGGTAGTAGACCTTGTTGGGCTGCAGCTTGACCTCGGGAGGCAGCTCGAAATCGCCGAGTGCCTCAGCGAGCTTTACGGCATCGAGCGTCTTCTCGCGATTGGCTGCGAGGGCATAGGTGTAGACCGAGGTGTATCCGAACCAGGTGCGCGCGGTCGGCACCTTGCCGTCGGTGCGCTTGCGGACGTCGGCGACGAATTCGGCGAGGTGGGGCGTGTTCGGCTGTTGCCAGTACCATTCGAACATCCAGATGCCGATCCGGGCCTCCGGAGGGAGTGATTCGAGCGATTCCAGCTCCTGCTGGGTTCCGGCGACGTGAATCTGTTTGTTGATGCCGAACTGCACGATCTGCTTGAGGCAGTTGACCATGTCGGAGCCTTGCGGCAACAGCAACAAGACATCCGGATTGGCGGCACGGGCCTTGATGAGGTAGGCCGAGAAATCACTGGTGCCAAGCGGTGTAAGCTCATTTCCCGTGATGGTGCCGCCGAGCTTCTTCAGATTGGCGGCGCAGGCGTCGTACAGCGTGTGGCCGAACGCGTAGTCCGGCGTGATGAAGTGCCACTTCTTGCCGTATTTGTTGAAGAGGAGGTCTGTCACGGAATTTGCTTCCATGCGCGTGGTGTTGCACACGCGATAGACGTTCCACTTGCAATCCTTGCCGGTAATGCTGTCGGTATGGCCGCCGGAGACGACGTGCAGCACTTTCTTCTCGGCGGTGACCTGGGCCATGGCCTGGGCAAT
>JAFAXD010000057.1 GCA_019241285.1 Xanthobacteraceae bacterium
TGTCAGCCAAGAAGGCGCGTCGGAGCGCGACACCAGCACGCGCGCTCTCCGCGCACGCGACCTTAGCTCATCGGCGGCGGGGGCCTGATCCTCGGGCCGGCATTGGGCCGACGCCGATGCCGTCGAGTTTCGCATGCAGGATCGGCCATATGGTGGGCAGAGCGGTTTCACCAGCACAGAGCATCGGATGTTTGCTGTCGACCTACGCGCTCGCCCGCCCTTTCCGCCCAAATGCCCCTTCAACGCATTGATGACATTCCCCGCAAGAACCTGGCCTGGACCCGCAAGGGGCGAGTCGTCCCGAAGGACGACCACACGCATAGATGATGTTTTCTGTTAGATGACATTGATCGCGGCGCGCGTGGACCGGCACGTTGATCGCGCTCGTTCTTTGCAAGCTATACGATGTCAAACAGCCCGGCTCTCGTTAAGCCCGTGCTTCGCCGCGAATCCAATCGGGTAGGAACGAGAGAGCGTAGGCGTTTTGCTTTCTGCGGCGTCAATAAAGGAATTGGTCGAGGTGTCGCGCGGCGGCTCGTTGCCGGCGCTTCGCGGCGCTTGCTTTCGATCGCCTGCGGTCGGCACCTCTAAGTCGTAGGCGAGTGCGGGAAGCCGCTAACGGAGTTGCCCGGGACCCGGCCCGGATCCGGCGGCCGCTAACCACGGAGATCTACGGTAGCAGCGCCGTCGGGCAGGCAGCACTCGAGACATGAAAAAGCCCGGCAAACCGGGCCATAACTCCCTGATTTACCGGGCTTTTCTTGGTTGCGGGGAGAGGATTTGAACCTCTGACCTTCAGGTTATGAGCCTGACGAGCTACCGGGCTGCTCCACCCCGCGATAAACTTTTCCTGCACGGCCTCGCCGCGCGCGGGTTATGTAGCAACCGGGATCGGGATTGCAAAGCCCGCCCGTCATCTTTTCGTCACGTCGCAAGCCACGCCTAACCTTCCATGTGCCAGCCATGAGCGCGGAGCCGGAACTCGACCCGCACCAGCCGATCGGGCCGTCGCTGATCGCCATCGCGCGCTCGATGCTGGCGCAGGCCGCGCATGAAACGCGCGCGGAGACCGACGCGCTCGCGATCCACGGCGTGCGCACGCAGATGAAACGCTGGCGCGCCTATCTGCGGCTGCTCGAGCCGTTCCTCGATGAAGATGGTGCCCGCCTGCGGATCGAAGCGCGCGACATTGCCCGCGGCCTCGCGGGCGCGCGGGACGCGCAGTCGGCGCTCGATGCGCTCAAGGACCTGGGTGAAGAATATGCGCCGTTCTCGGAGAAATCGCTCGCCACCGTGAAGCAGCGCATCGACGAGGTGCGCAGCGACGCCGAGAGCGCGACGCTCAAGCCGGGCGCGCGCGAGGGCCTCGCCAACGCGTTCGCGCTCACGCTTGATGCGGTCGAGCGTTGGCAGTTCAACAAGCTCACCTTCGCGCACCTCGCCGAGAGCCTGACCGACGGCTACCGGCGCGCGCAGCTAGCGATCCCCGATGATTGGACAACGGCCGAGATCGAGGAGTTGCACGGGTTGCGCCAGCGCGTGATCATTCACCGTTACCAGATGGAACTGGTGGAGCCGCTGTGGCCGCGGCTCGGCCATGTCTGGATCCAGGAGGCGCAGCGCCTGCGCGACCGGCTCGGCCGCCATCACGATCTCGCGGTGCTTGCCGCGCTTGCCGGCCCCCACCAGCCGCTGGCGCCCTGGCGCGCGCGGCTCGCGCCCGCGATCGCCGCGCGCCAGGCCGATCATATCGAGGCGGCGATGCGCCATGCCGGACGCCTGTTCGCAGAGAAGCCGAAGGCGTTTTGCCGGCGCATGATTGCGTTGTGGCGCGCGAGCGGCGGGAGTTGATAGAAACAAATGCAAATCGAGGGAGGAAATGATGCGCACGTCCCGGAGAAACCTGCTGCGGTCCGGTGCGGCCGCGCTTGCGGCCGCCAGTGTGGCGGGCGCGCTGCCTTTGTTTGATCGCGCGCAGGCGCAGACCCCGGCGCCATCCGGCCGCACGCTGATCAAAGGCGGCAGCGTGGTGAGCATCGATCGCGGCATCGGCGACATGCCGCAAGGCGATGTGCTGATCGAAGGCGCGCGCATCGCCGCGGTCGGACAAAGCCTTGCGGCCGACAACGCGCAGGTGATCGAGGCGCACGAGATGATCGTGATGCCGGGCTTCATCGACAGCCACCGGCACATGTGGGAAGGGGCGATCCGCAATCTCATTCCCGATGCGAACCTGCGCGATTATCTGACGCTGATCCTCGGCAAGTATGGCCCGGCGTACCGGCCGGAGGACGTCTATATCGGCGATCTCGTCAGCGCGCTTTCGGCGCTCGATGCCGGCATCACCACGATCGTCGACTGGTCGCACATTCAGAACACGCCGGCGCATACCGACGCGGCGATCCGCGCGCTGCAGGAATCCGGCATGCGCGCGATGTTTGCCTACGGGTTTCCGGAGCTGGGCGGCAAGCCGTGGTGGGTCGAGACGAGCTCGCACCAGTTTCCCGGCGATATTGCGCGGCTGCGCAAGCAATACTTCTCATCCGACGATCAGTTACTCACCTTGGCGCTGGCGGCGACTGCGGGCTTCGGCAACATGGACATTGCCAAGCGCGAATGGGCGGCGGCGCGCGACGTCGGCGCGCGCATCACGGTGCACGCGTCCGGCAAGGATCAACTCGTCAAGCTCGGCAACGCCGTCAAGCTTGGGCCGGATACGACCTACGTGCATTGCGGCGGCTACGGTGCCGATGATTGGAAGCTGATGGCGGAGAGCGGCGGCAGCTATTCGGTCTCGCCCGGGACCGAGATGTTGATGGACATCGCCATGCCGCTGCTGCAAGGCGCGCTCGATGCGGGCGTGCGGCCGTCGCTGTCGATCGATGCGGAGACCAACGTGCCGACGACGATGTTCGCGCAGATGCAGCTCTGTCTCGCCGCGCAGCGTGTCGCGCTGACGCAGCGCAAGGCGCAGGGGGAGAAGGAGGTGCCGAAGCCGATCTCGGCGCGCGACGTGATCGAGTTCGCGACGATCGAAGGCGCGAAGGCGTGTGGGCTCGAGGGCAAGACCGGATCGCTGACGCCGAGCAAGCAGGCGGACATTATCCTGCTGCGCAAGAACGCGATCAACGTGCTGCCGGTCAATGATCCGCTCGCCGCGATCGCGCTCGGGATGGATGGATCAAACATCGACACGGTGCTGGTGGGCGGCGCGGTGAAGAAGCGCGACGGCAAGCTGGTCGGGGTGGATATGAAGCGCATCGCAGAGCTTGCGACGCAGTCGCGCGATTATTTGGTGAGTAAGGTGAGGGCGGGGTGATCAACGCGTATATCCCGGGCGCAACGCAGCGCGAAGCGATGCGTTGCAGACCCGAGATCGTCACAAACACCTGCACTTGGGACGGTCCCGGCTCAGCGGTGCACCGCTGCGCGCTGCACCGCAGCCGGGACACGAACACCTCACTGCGGCTCGATCTTGGAGAGGCGGTAGGCCTCGGCCCAGCGGGGGATGTCGTCCTTGAGATAAGCTAGGAGCGAGGCCGGGTTGCCGGGAAACGGTTCGGAGGGAATCGACGTGGCCAGGAACTGGCGCGTCTCCGGGTCGGCGATGATCTGATTGAGCCACGCCGCCATCTGATCGACGATCGGTTGAGGCGTCTTGGCCGGGAACCAGGCGCCCCACCAGGCCTCGAGGTGAAAATTGCCAACGCCGGATTCTTGTAAGGTGGGGATCTCGGGGTCGAGGCTCGAGCGCGTCTGGGTCGTCACCGCGAGCACGCGCAGCTTGTCCTGGCGCGCCAGCCCGAGCGCGAAGGTGGCGTCGGTCCAGATATAATCGATGAAGCCGCGGTTGAGATCGTTCATCGCTTCGACCGTGCTCTTGTAAGGCACCGGCACGGCTTGCAGTCCGGCGCGCTCGTTGAGCAACTCGCCGGCGGCGCGCGCCAGGTTGGTCGGCGCGCCGTAGAAGGCTTTGTTGCCCTTCTCCTTGAGCAGTGCGATCAACTCGGCGACCGATTTCGCCGGTGAGGCCGGCGGCACTGCCAGCACGAAGGGGAGCTTCACCAATGTGGTGATCGGGGCGAAGTCATTGATCACGTCGTGGCCTAGATCCTTGTAGAGATAGACATTACCGGCCATGCCGTTACCCGGATTGAGAAACAGCGTGTAGCCGTCCGGCTTGGCGTGAGCGACGTATTGCGCGGCAATCGACGTGCCCGCGCCCGGCTTGTTCTCCACGATCATCGGCTTGCCGGCGAGGACGCGCAGCTTTTCGGCCAGATATCGCACCAGCGTGTCGGCACCGGTCCCGGGCGCGTAGGCACAGATCACGTGGATTTCGCGGACGGGATAGTCCTGCGCGAGGGCGTGTGGCGCGCGCAGCGCCGCGGGGGCGAGCAAGCTGGTAGTGAGGAACAGGCGGCGTGAGAGAGACATGCGCTACCCCGGCGCCATTGCGGGCGATGCATGAGCTTACAATGCGGAACCGAGATCCAAAAGGATCTCCGTAATGCTCCACGGTTTGGCGCAATTTACAGCCCTCGTCCTGAGGAGCCTGAGCGCAGCGAAGGCGTCTCGAAGGACGGCCACGGCGAAAAGCTTGTGTTCTTGGCCATCCTTCGAGACGCACGCGGGCAAAGCCCGCGTGCTCCTCGGGATGAGGTATTCGAGACGCATCCGCGCACGGCGCGGATGCTCCTCAGGATGAGGGTTCGTGGTTGTTGCTGACTCACAAAAACAAAAAAGCCGCCGCGGTTTCCCGCGGCGGCTTGGTGATTTGCGGAGGGCAGCTCCGCAAGATTGTTTCATCGTGATGAGGTTGTTCTGTCCTTCGCAGGTCTGGCAGTGACCTACTCTTCCAAGCCTTAGGACTTAGTACCATCGGCGCTGGGGAGTTTAACGGCCGAGTTCGGGATGGGATCGGGTTCAGGCTCCCCGCTAGAACCACCAGACCGGCGAAGGACAGAATTGCAAGCTGATCTTTCAAAGGACGACACGATCAAACAACAAACAATTCGCTTCGTTTGTTGTCTGAATGGTCGTCCGGATGGGCATTAGTAATGAGAGCGTTCAAGCCAATCGAGCGATTAGTACCGGTAAGCTCAACGCATTGCTGCGCTTACACACCCGGCCTATCGACGTGGTGGTCTACCACGGCTCTCAGGGAGAACTCGTTTCGAGGTGGGTTTCCCGCTTAGATGCTTTCAGCGGTTATCCCGTCCGTACATAGCTACGCTGCACTGCGGCTGGCGCCACAACA
>JAFAXD010000255.1 GCA_019241285.1 Xanthobacteraceae bacterium
TTCGACCTGCTGCGCCAGACCGCCGATCGAACGAAGTAGGTTTGTCGAACGCGCGGAACATCGGCCATGCGCAGCGTGCGACGCGTTCTCGTCGTCGGCGGAGGCGTTGGCGGCCTGAGCGCCGCGATAGCGTTTGCCCAGCAGGGCAGCGAAGTCCTTCTGATCGAGAAGGCGCCCACCTTCGACGTTCCTGGTGTCGGGCTCGGGCAACCTGCCAACGCGTTGCGGGTTTATGATGCGCTCGGCGTGCTCCCGGACATTCTGGACAGCGGATTCATCTACGACCGGATGTTCGTGTTCGGTCCCGATCGGGACCTCATTGTCGAGCACAAGTTCCTGCTCGGTGACGACAAGGTGCCCGCGGTCTGCGCATTATCGCGCCGCAGGCTGCATCAGATCCTGCTGGCGGCGGCGCAACGCGCCGGCGTGACCGTGCGCACGGGGCTCAGCGTCGCCAAAATCCATGAGCAACCCGATTGCGTGACGGTCCGGTTCTCCGACGGGCGCACTGAACAATTCGATTTGCTTGCCGGCTTCGATGGCATTCGCTCCACGACGCGGCTGCATCTGGTCGGCACGGCGTTCGTGCCGCGGCCGTCTGGCTTCGGCGCCTGGCGCATCCAGGTGCCGAGGCGGGATTACGTGACAGGAATGGAGTTTCTGCAAGGGATCGGCAGCAAGACCGGCGCGATGCCGTTGAGCAACGATCTCATGTATCTCTTTCACATTCGGCCGGAGGAGCCGGGCGCATTCTTTGAAAAGCAACGTCTCGCAGAATTGCTGCGTGAGCGTTTGCGCGGATACGGAAGCTACGTGGCGGAGGTGGCGGCTTCACTGACGCCTGCGTCGGACATCGTCTACGGGGCAATCGAGCCCATGCTGCTGCCGTGGCCGTGGCACCGCGGTCGGGTGGTCATTGGCGGCGACGCCGCGCACACATTCCCTCCGCACTTGACGCAAGGCGCTGCCATGGCTGTTGAGGATGCCTATGCACTGGCGCGGCATGTGCTGCGCGGCGAAGGCTCACTCGATGCGAGGCTGATGGCCTATTCGCAGGAACGCTATGCGCGCTGTGCCTTCGTCTACACCTTTGCGCGCCAGTGGCTCGAGGATGAGCAAGCCATCCGCACGGCCGAGGACCTGGCGGCAGCGCGCGTCGAGCTCATGCGGAACGGGTCGGCCCGGATCGCGGTCAGCGACCGCATTTTGAACAGTTACCGGCCCTGACCGGCGCTTACGCCCGGCACGTCGGTGGTGAGCCGAGGCGTTCGCGCGGGGTGCCGAGCACGCGCTCGCACGCGCAGGCAATCGTCACCAGCCGTTCATCATCACCGCCGCGCGCGATCAGCTGCAGGCCGACCGGCATGCCGAGCCGGTCGAGCCCGACCGGCAATGTTGCGGCACACAGCGTCAAGTAGTTCCCCGGCACCAGGTTGTGCACGGTCTTGCGATTGCGTTCCCAAAATTGTTGCGGCCCGGTTTCTTCCGTGAGAATCGGAGCCGTTACCATCACGGTCGGCGTGGCGATGACGTCAACCTCATCAAAGCGGGCGGCGGCGCGCTTGCCGGCATCGAGCAGGCGCAGGCGACGCGTCAGATATTCGCGGGCGGATAGGTTCTCGGCATTCTTCAGGGCCGGTACATTGACCGGGTCAATCGTCGGCAACCAATCCGGCAACTCGCGATCGAGGAACGCGCGCAATTCGATGGCCGAAAAGCCACCCTCCACGAACACCGCAAACGCTTCCTGTGCTTCCGGCAGCGTAACGTCTTTCAACACGCCCCCGGCGCTCGCGAGCGCGTCGAGCGCGGCGCGGACCACCGTGTCGATGCCATTCTCACATCCATCCCAGAACCATGCGTCGACAACGCCGATGCGGATCCCATCAACACTCGCCGGCACGCGGCGCAGAAAGCCGGCCGCATCTCCGAGCTGCGGATCGAGCGCCACAAAACCAAACGCCGCATCGGCCATGCTGCGCGCCAGGATGCCCGGCGTATCGAAGCTGAAGCTGAGCGGCACGATGCCCG
>JAFAXD010000351.1 GCA_019241285.1 Xanthobacteraceae bacterium
CCGTCCTACAAACGTCTCTGGGGCATGATCGAGGCGACCTTTGCGGCACGCGGTGTGGTCGAAGGGCACGCGGCGGGATTGCGTGATCTCGCCTCGATCAACGCATTTGCGGCCGCCGGGCTCGCCTCCGATCACGAGGTGCAAACCTCGGAGGAGACCTGGGACAAGCTGACCCGCGGTATCTTCGTCGAGCTGCGCATCTACGCGATGCCCGAGATCATCAAGTTCCTGCTTGCGAGGGGCCTGTCAGACTGGTCGCAGATCGCATTCACCACCGATGACCGCAGCGCATCGCACACGCTTGCTCTCGGTGCGACCGACTACAACGCGCGGCTCGCGATTGAGAGCGGGCTTGCGCCGGAGATCGCGATCCAATGCGTCACCATCAATCCGGCGCGGCACATGCGGATCACGCCCTACGTGGGAAGCCTCGCGCCCGGCCGGTTCGCCGATGTGGTGCTGCTGGACGATGTCCCCACACTGAAGATTGCCCAGGTCTGGGCCGATGGCGCCCAGGTCTCCGAAGGCTCGCGGTACACCGGCTATGTGCCCCACATTGAGTGGCCGTCCTGGGCGACCGATACGGTCAACATCAAGCGCCGGCTGACCGCGGAGGATTTCGCGCTCCAGGCGCAGCCCGGCCGCAACACCATGAAAGCCGCGGTCATTCGTCCGTTTCACTGGCATCCGGATTTCTACACGATGGATCTGCCGGTGCGTGACGGCGAGGTGCAGCGCGATCCGTCTGAGAACATCACCAAGTTCGCGATCGTCGATCGCTTCTCTGGCGACGCCAAGGTCGCGAAAATGTTCTGGCGCGGCTGCGGCCCGCGCACCCCGGACACGGCGCTCGCCTGCTCGGTGGCGCATGACGAGCACAATATTTGGGTCACCGGTTCCTCGGATGCGGCGATGGCCGCGGCCGTGAACGCGCTGGTCGAGATCAAGGGTGGCTGGGCGCTGGTCCGCGAAGGCCAACTGGTTGCCACCGTTCGTTTCGAGATCGGCGGATTGATGAGCTGCCGGCCGGCCGAGGAACTCGACCGCGAGATGCAGAATCTCTACGCCGAAGCCCGCAAGGTCGATTGGATGTACGAGCCGACCTACCGTCCGCGCTGGGAGCCAGGTTTCCCGGAGCGGCTGATGTTTGCAACGCTCACGTGTGCGCCGTGGACCTGGGTGCTGGTCGCGCCATGCAAGGAAGCACCCGAAGGCTTCATTAACGTCCAGACCGGTGAGCCGCATCCCGTCGTTTGGTGAGCGCGCCTGTGCTGGCATAAGCTTTGCCACCGGCAAGCGGGACACCAGGAGCGCCGCACATGGACGACCAGCCCACCGCAACCATCGCACCACCAACACCCAAGAGCTGGTTCGACCGCACCTTTGAGCTGACCGCGCGCAGCACCTCAGTGCCGCAGGAGTTGCTCGCCGGCGCAACGACCTTTGCGGCGATGGTCTACATCATCGCGGTCAACCCTTCGATCATGGCGAATGCGGGCATGGATCGCGGCGACCTCGTCATCGCCACGGCGCTCGCCGCGATCTTCGGCTCTGTGATGATGGGCCTCCTGGCCAACCTGCCGCTCGCGGTCGCGCCCGCCATGGGCTCGAACGTGATTTTCGCGTTCGTGATCGTCAAACAGATGGGCGCGCCGTGGCAGGGCGCACTCGCCATGGTCGCGTTCACGGGCGTCGTATTTCTAATCCTGTCACTCTCGAAGTTGCGCGAGAAGGTTGCCAAAGACGTTCCTGAAGCCATCAAGATCGGCATCCAGGCAGCGGTTGGCGCGCTCATCGTGTTTATCGGGCTGCGCGGCGCCGGATTCGTCGTTCCCAATCAGTCGACTTACATCGCCATGGGTTCGCTGAAGAATCCGGCGGTCATTCTGACGCTCTCGGGAATCCTGCTCACGCCGGTCCTGGTCGTGCGGCGCATTCCCGGCGCACTGATCATTTCCATCGCGGCTCTGACGATCATCGGATTGTTTGTTCCGCTCAATGACACCAAGATGGTTACCAGCGCGCCATCAACGATCTTCGCGCTGCCAAAATGGCCGGCCAGCACGTTCCTGGCGTTGGACTTCAAGTGGCTGTTCAGTAATTTCATCATCGCGCTGCCGCTCCTGTTCTACTTCATCTGCGCCGAGTTCTTTTCCACGCTGGCAACCTTGATCGGCGTGACGGGCGCCGCAAACCTGCGCAAGCCGGACGGCTCGATCCCGAGCGCGACCGCCGCCTTCGCGACCGACGCCACATCGAGCATCATCGGACCGATTCTCGGAACCTCGGTCGTGACCGCCTATATCGAGTCGGTCACCGGCGTTCAGGCTGGCGGGCGCACCGGGCTCACCCCACTGACGGTCGCTGCCCTGTTCGCGCTTGCGTTGTTTCTCTGGCCGGTGTTCGTCATCGTGCCGCCGCAGGCAACGGCACCGGCGCTGGTCGTCGTTGGTGTGCTGATGATGCAGGGCCTCGCCCGTATCGATCTTGCTCAGTTCGAGAATACGATCCCGATTGTGCTGACGTTGTTCGTGACCGTGCTGACCAACAACCTGATCAACGGCATGGCGCTCGGCACGTTGAGCTTCATTCTGATCTGCCTCGCAACCGGCCGGGCGCGCGAGATTTCCGGCGTGATCTGGGGATTAGGCGTGGTGTTCCTCGCCTATTTCTATGTGACCACGCGATTGATGTGATGCGGGTCGCGTGATCTTGAGCAAATCATCCAGCTCTCGGTAGTCCGGCAGCGTACGTTCGATCGCGCGGCCATTGACCAGCACGACACGGTCGTGCTGCGGCCGCGACAGCAGTTCCTGAATGGTGCGCGCGCGGGTGAGCACCAGATCGGCGGCTAGTCCGGTCGCGATCCGCCCGTGTTGGCGAAAACCGGCGATCTCAGCTGGCGCAAGGCCAAACAGGCGCAGCCAGGGTCGATCTGAATGATCGAGCTGCAGGATGCGGGTCGCCTCGCGGAACACTTCCAGCATGTCGAGATCGCCATAGGCGTAGAACGGGTCGCGCGTGTTGTCGCTCGCGACCGCGACAGCAACTCCGGCGGCGTCAAGTTCATGAAGTGGTGCCACGGCGCGTAGCCGCGGTGTTCTGCCCGGGGTGCGATCCTGCAAATACATGTTGCACATGGGCAGCGAGACTACCGCCACGTTTGCCTCGCCCAGAAGCTGGATGACACGCGCACGCTGGTCGTCTTCTTGCAGCGTGAGCGAGCAACAGTGGCCGACAACGATCCGGCCCATGAAGCGGTGACGCAGCGCCGCGAGCGCAATGCGTTCGAGACTGCGCGCGTCCGGCGAGGTGCTCTCATCAACGTGTAGATCGAGATCGAGCCCGTGCGCCGCCGCGATCGCAAAGGTGCGATCCAGCGCCAGCTCGAGTTTGGGGGTCGGCGCCTCGCCCAGGAACGTGATGCCGCCGAGCTTGCCGCTGTGCCGAGCAACAATATTCACGAGCATGCGAAACTGCGGCTCGTCATCGACCGCAAGTTCGGTCGGGAACAAGGCAACGGCTTGCAGCGCAATGCGGTCCTTCCAGGTCTCGCGCATTTCGGCGAACACCGGCCAGGAAATCGCCGCCTGTTTGCCGAGCGAATCGAGGTGCGTGCGCAAGGCCGCCGTGCCATGCGCGTATGCGCAACGCAGGGAGAAGTCCATCCGGGCGCGCACGTCCTCGGCATTCCAGTTTGCCTCGCGGTCTTCCGCCACGGCGGTCCGAGCGGCAAAAAAAGATCCGTCTGGATTGGGGCGGCGCGGCCAGATGTGCCCCTTGTCGATGTGGGTGTGAATGTCGACAAAGCGCGGCAACGCGATTCCGTCGCGCAGATTGACCGTGGGTTCGTCCGCTCCCGGCGTTGAATGACCCGGCGGGTTCAGCGCCGCGATGCGGCCGCTCTCAACGTGGATGTCGCAGGCTGCGAGGCGATCCGCAGTGCCAGCCTCAGCGAGCTCAGGTGCAAGGTCGACCGGAAGGCGCGCATTGATGATGCGATAGCGGTCTGCAGGCGGAACGGTGATGAAATCGTGGGACATGGGGACCTTGATGTGGCTGGTAGGCTAGATTGCCGGGGCATCGCCCGTGACTCAACGATTGTTTTTGCGCATGTTGCTTATCCATTTCTCACGAGAGACTCGTCCATGCACCGTTCGATCAATCCGGCCACCATCCCTGCGCCATTGGCGCGCTACAGTCACGGGATCCTGGTCCCGCCTGGGGCGGAGCTGCTGGTCACCTCCGGGCAGCTTGGCAGCGCGCCTGGCGGTCACGTTCCAGATGATGTCGAAGCGCAGTGCGTGCTGTGTTTCGAGAACATCAAGGAGATTCTGGCCGGGGCCGGAATGACCTTCGCCGACGTAATCCGCTTCAATGCGTTTGTGACGGACCGCGCGTTTTTCCCGATCTACGGCGCCGTGCGCAGCCGCTATGTCGAGGGGGACGCGTTCGCATCGACGCTTGTGATCGTGTCGGGGTTCACACGCCCGGAATTCAAGGTCGAAGTTGAGATCACGGCCGCCAAGGTGGCCAAATAATTTCAAAAATCGGCGTGCAGCCGGGTGGCGATGATTGATACCGGCCCGCGGTCGCGATTGTAGGCCGGGTTGTTGACGAACTGATAATCCAGCGTGACGTGCCAAAGCGATGAAAGATTATAGCGATAATAGGCCTCCAGGATCTGCTCCGCGCCTGGATGTGGCAGCGCGCCGTCGCCGATCACGATGCCAAGGCCGCCGGCGTTGAAGTAAGCCTGATGCGCCTTGGTGATCGTGTTGACGTTGCCGGCAAGTCCGAACGTGTCATCCGGTCGCCCCCAAGGTTTGCCGGATTGCGAAAGTCCGATGGTGGCTGTCCGGTCGATATCGGTGATCTCGTAGTCCTGGACATTGCCGTTGGCGATGCCGGCGCGCGCGAAGATGCCGAGTTCCGGGGTGATCTGCTGCTCGAGGTTGCCACCAATTCCGCTGCGGCTCCTCCCTTGGCGCACCAGAGAAACATTGGCCGGCTCGCCGGTCAGCTGTGAAAGCGACACGGCCGCATTGTAGGTGCCCATGTCGCCACGGCTGAAAAAATAAGTGAACAGGATTTTCCCGGGCTGTCCCAGGAGATTGTAGCGACGCTCCAGCTCGCCAACCCACTGGAATTCATGAAAGCCGGGATCGAGCTCGACGCCCGCGGATATGCGGGAGAGATCGAAATAGCCGCCGCGCAAAGTCCACGGGCCTTGGTACCATTCGGTCGCAATCCCGTAAGTGTAGCCGAATGCATCGGACGCGTAATCGTAGGTTCCGGTGGAGACCACGGCGAGATTCATGAAATCCTGGCGCGCATCCTGCGCGTATTTGTTCAGGTCGAAGATGTCGCCGGTCGCAAACTTCCCGGCCGTGACCACTACGCGGTTCTCGGTCTCGGTCATTGCGAACTGGTTGAGATCCGCGTCAACCTTCTGCACCTCGCCCCCAAGATCGAAGGTCTGCTGAAAAAACGCGCGCTGAATGCGGGCGAAAGGATAGCTCGAGCCCTTGCTCGGATCGTTGTTCACAAACCCGGCGACGCCGTGGAAGTCGCTCAATGCGAAACCCTGATCGATCTCCGGATTGATCCAGATCTCCGCGCCTTTCCATGGGCGCAGACCGGCGAAGAGCGTGACGTCCCAGCCCTCGCGCCCGGAATTTGAGGCGAGGCTGTTGGCACCTTGATAAGGCGAGCGGAACGGGGCCGCATATTGGCTGATAAAGGTCGTTTGTGCGTGGATCGCCACATTCTCCAACGCCGGCGCCAAGTTGTCGGCCGTTGTGTTGTTCCATTGGACCCGATCCGTTGGCAGTTTGTAGTTTAATCCGAACCGAATCTCGGACTCGGAGAGATTGGCAGCGACGCGCTGGGCCACCGTTGGCAGGGTGGTCGCTTGATAGCCAAAGTCGGTAAAGAGATATTCCGCCCGCAGCGTCCAATTTGGGGCGAACGGAAATTCGATGCCGGCGCCAATCGTCCAACCCAAGCGCCAGAGCAGTTGGTGATCGAAGGTGGCCGGGCGCAGGAGGCGACTTGCGGCGATCGTGCTCTCAGTATCGTTGAATGCCTCCCGATCAAAAGTCCACGCAAACCCTCCGGTCACATAGGGCAGCCAATTGCCGAAGGCATAGCCAATACGGCCACGCACCGTTCCGGCGATCAGCATCTCCTCGTCATAGAGCGCGGGGCCGAGCGCTCGGGTCCTGATGCGTTCGTCCCCCCCAATCACGCTCGGGGCAATGACATCTGTCTCGATACCCATGACGAGGCGCGATGGGAGCATGAGGTTGTAACCGCCCTGCAACCCGAGGAAGTAGCTTCCAGTGCCGGTCCAGGGATTGAACGGCTCATAGAAATTGAGCGCGCCCTTGAGTAGAGGTTCGGGTCTGTCTGTGGCACTGGCAGTCCAGCTCGAGCGGCCAGCCGCAAAGCCGGCCTGACCGCCAACGTAGAACCCCGTCCAGTCGAGCGGATTAGAGCTGGAAGCCGCAATGGTCGCAGGAGGGCGGTCAGCCGCATGCGCAGCGGCGGGCACGAGCCCGAGCAGCACAGTCCCGGCAAGACAAAGCGCCCGCACGATTGCCCCCGTAATCCGCGGCCGATTTCCCGTCCAAAAGCACGTCTTCCAACAACCCCGTATGGAAGGTGACTCCGCAGGTGCCCGCAAATTCCCGCAACCCTGCCGGTCCGCGCCCCGATACCCCATTAATGACATACAGCGCGCCGGAGCGGCGTATCGTTTCGGTTTGCAGTGCAGCGACGATGACGATTTTCTCGGGCCGGTGTGTTCGTGCCACAAACGACTCAAGGCAGCGTGAAACTTTGTTATTGGCCACGCCCCGCGAGGCTTCTTATCTTTGCGCAGCGGCGACGGGCGCCGCCCGAACGGGAGGACAACCCATGCCGATTAAGCGAATCCTGATTGTCGCGGCGGCTGCCGCAGCCCTGGTCAGTGGATGGCAGGTCGTTTTTGGCCCGGGTGTTTCGGCCGAGCCGGCCACTGTCGTTCCCGCCCCGGCGGTGGATACGCCCGCGACCAGTGCGTCCGGCCCGCAAACGGTCGTCCTTGCCGGGGGCTGCTTTTGGGGGGTGCAGGCTGTGTTCCAGCACACCAAGGGCGTCATCAAAGCCGTCTCGGGTTACGCGGGCGGCTCGAAGGACACCGCCGAGTATGAGACCGTCAGCACGGGCCGCACCGGTCACGCGGAATCCGTCGCGGTGACGTTCGACCCCAGCGTAGTCAGCTATGGGACGATCCTTCAGATCTATTTCTCGGTTGCGCACGACCCGACCGAGCTCAACCGCCAGGGACCCGACGAAGGCACGCAATATCGGTCGGAAATCTTCGCCCAAAACGATGAGCAGAAACGAGTGGCCGAGGCATATGTGGCGCAGCTGGGCAAAGCCGGGGTGTTCAAGGAGCCGATCGTGACCAAGATCAGCCTGGGCGCGCCGTTCTATCCGGCCGAAGGCTATCACCAGGACTACGCAACGCTCCACCCGAGTAATATGTATATCGTGTTCAATGATCTGCCCAAGATCGAGAACCTGAAGCGGGTTTTCCCGGACCGCTACCAGGCCACGCCCGTGCTGGTCTCGGCCCGCGCGACGAACTGATTTCCGGCTGGAAGGAGGCAAACGTGCTGGACAAACAATATCCCGTCACCCACACCGATGCGGAATGGCGCCGGCTACTCACCCCTGAACAATATGACGTGATGCGCGGCCACGGCACCGAACGCCCCGGCAGCTGCGCGCTGAATCACGAGAAACGCAGTGGCACGTTCAGCTGTGTCGGCTGCGGCCAGCCCTTGTTCAAATCGATGAAGAAATTCGAGAGCGGCACCGGCTGGCCGAGCTTCAATGACCCGCAACCCGGCGCGGTCGAGAGCACCGAGGATCGCAGCTACGGAATGATCCGCACCGAAGTGCATTGCAGCCGCTGCGGCAGCCATCTCGGGCACGTATTCCCGGACGGACCGCCGCCCACGCATTTGCGCTATTGCATCAACGGCGTTGCGCTGAATTTTACGCCGGACACGGCGAGCTGAAGCTCGACAATCGCGTTTCTGAACCCCGCTGGCGCGTCTCGTGCGGCTGTGCTTGTCTCCGCCGCACGAAATTCGGCTTGGCGGGGTTTCATGAATTGGTTTCGACTTACGGTTTTGACCGCGGTTCTCGCTATCACCGGCATGCCCGGCCCGGCGCGGGCCGACGGGTTTCATTGGACGCAGTACGTCCCTGGCGGCATCGAGGCTCGCGCTATCACCGACAAGCCCGACTGCCCGACAGCAACGATCGACGGCGCTCCCGCCACGATGGCGAAGCGCTCCGATCCCGGACCTAATTACCCGATGTTGGTCTGCGCACTGCCGCTCCCGCTCGCGGCGAAGGCGGTTATGGTGGATGGTTTTCCGTTGCCGCTTCCGGTCAGGCGGCCAAATCGCATTCTCTTGATCGGCGACACTGGATGCCGGCTCAAGGATAGATTCGTCCAGGCGTGTAATGACTCCGCGCTCTGGCCGTTCCAGGTCGGCGCGGATGTGGCGTCGCTGTTGCGTCCCGACCTCGTCATTCACGTTGGCGATTTCCATTACCGCGAGACGGCGTGCCCGGCCGGCAATGTCGGCTGCGCCGGCAGTCCTTTCGGCGATACGTGGGCGGTGTGGCGCGCGGATTTCTTTGCGCCGGCGCGCCTGCTGCTCGAAACCGCGCCTTGGATATTCGTGCGCGGAAACCATGAGGAGTGCGATCGCGGCGGCATTGGTTGGGCGCGCACGCTCGATCCCTATCCCTTCAATCCGCAGGAGGGCGTGGATGGGTGCCTGAAGACGGCTGCGCCATTCGCGGCGGACATCGGCGGCGTAACGGTCGCGGTTATGGATACGGCAACCGCTGATGAGAACAAGGCCAATGAACAGCAGGCGGCGCTCTATCGCGAGCAATTCAAATCAATCGCCAACCTCGCACCAACCGGAATCGTGTGGCTCGCTTTTCACCGCGTGATCTGGTCCACCGATGGCACGGTGATCCCTGAGAAATCAGGCGGCGACAACAAGACACTAGCACTCGCCGCGAACGGCAACATTCCGGCCAATGTTCAGCTGACGCTCAACGGGCATCAGCATAAGTTCGAGGTCGATGCCTACGAGGAAGATATCCCGGTTGCCATCATCTCCGGGCATGGCGGAGATTTGCTGTCGCCACAGGCGCCGACGAATCCGGTCGGGCTCGTCGTCAATGGCATGCACATAAAGGCGGGTTTTGCCAAGCCGCGCACGTTCGGGTTTTCCATGCTCGAGCGCACGCAAGATGCTGCGCCCGGCCAATGGACCATCACCGATTACGATACACAGGGCCAGCCGCTCGGGCGCTGTAGAATCGAAGGCCGTTCGGTCAATTGCGGGAACTGATACGCGAGACAACGCTTCGCCTGCTCCGGCCGTAAGCCGGAGCAAATAGTTTGTTGATCTAGCCTCCCCCGAGGGGGTGGAGCGCCGATCCGGCGCGGGGCCCAGCTCATCTGACGATGAGTTTGGGCGAGCTCGCGTTGGCAATACGCGAGCGCGCACCTTGGCGCGGTGCGCGGCGCCGGTTCGGCGCTCCGTGCGGCGATTTCTGGCTGGGGACGCGCTTCCGGGATCGGTTGAGAACGCGGGATTAGCCGCGAACCCTTCCGTCCTCGTCCAGCTAAGCTCCTAGCAGACCGGTCGTCATGCCGGCCGGGCGTTGCCCCGTGGTGCCCGATGGGCACGCGCGCCTCCCGAGTGTCTGGTCCGTCGACCTGACCCGCGGGCGCCGCTGTTCCTGTCCGCAATCTGGAACGCCTTCCGGAGAGCGCCCCCTCAAAGCAACAGGAATA
>JAFAXD010000649.1 GCA_019241285.1 Xanthobacteraceae bacterium
TGATCGGACCTGTTTCTTCGCCGAACTTTACGAAGGTTCCATCGCGTATCGCGAGACGTGCCTGATCGAAGGCGTCGAACTGCTCGAAGATCAACAGCGCCACTGGCTGGCCGAGATAGAGCGGCGTCGTGCCGACCGGGCAGAACAGGTCGCCGGCATAGAATTCGGGAACCCGTGTCCCGACGCGCGCGAGGTCGGCGGCGGTGACCACAACCGCGGGCTTCATCGCGCCGGTCAGGCGTGCGAGATCCAGGCCGGTGTAAACGTGGGTGGCGTCCGGGGCCAGGACGAGCATGGCGTGCGACGTATTCTGCGGCCAGCCCGGCAGATCGGCAGCGCGAAAATCCGATGCGTAGAGCTTGGCCCCCGTCACCTTCGGGATGCCGTCGATGCGACCCATGCCGGTGGCCGCCGGGTTCCAGCCTTGCCGTCCCGGCAGCGTCTCGCGTTCAGCAAATCCGAGTGGCTCCGCGATTGCCAGCGGCGACACGCTGAGCGCAATACCGCTCGCCGTGACCGACTTGACGAATTCACGCCGGGAAATTTTCATTCTTGCCGCGCCTCTGGTCTTAGAGCTGCTCCGTCCCTGTGTGAGGGCGCTCACGCCGCGACGCAAGCGCCACTATCTTGCTGTTGTTGCTCAAGGCAGGTCGGAGAGGGTTTTTGGCCCTGTGCCCGGCGTGATCAGCGTTGGCCACTGGCGCGAGCCAAACGAGACCTGCGGCGGCAGGTTGACGCTGATGTTGCGCTGCTTGTCCTCATCGATGATGGCCTGGCGCGCGTCGCCGCCCATCAACTCGAAGTCCATCAGATAGTAGTTACCGAAGAAGGCTGCACCGACTGAGCGGTCCGCGACGATGCGCATCAGCGAATCGAGCATATCCTCGGGCGTGGTCGTGAACGAAATGGTCTCGATCAGGATCAGCCGGTCATTAATGGCTTCCGGCCCAAAGAATTGCGCGAGAACGCTGAACAGAATGTTGTTCTGGCGGGCCACATAGATCGTGTTGCTCGCCGCGTAGGTCTTGTCCCAATCGGCGCCGAGCATCTGCTTCCATTGCCCGATCACGTCCATCCAGTGATGCACCTGGGTCTGCGCCGCCCAAGCGATGTTCTTTTTCAGTAACGGGCTTTGCTTCTTGGCAAATTCCGCCACGACCTCGGGCGTGATCTTGTTCGCCTTCAGGCATTCATCCATGAAATCGATGTTGTTCTGCAAGATGGCCCGACTGTTCGGCTTCCAATCGTCCTGCAGGGCGGTCGCATCGATTCCGTCGAGGGCGGCTTGCATTTGTGCTCGATAAGACGCCATCGAGCCACGCCAGCTGTGATCATCGGGGCTGTTGATGTAAGGAACGACGATCTCGCCCAACGCCATGGTGCTATGGCCAACCGATTTCATCAGCTGATACTGGATCGGGACCGATGGCGCTTCGAGCGGCGCCTGGCCGGGACGATACAGAATGAACCGCCCACCGCCGCCCGAGAACAGCCCGAGGATAACGGGATGGCTGCTCAGGAAGTTGTGCTGAAAGATTTGTGCCGCGTCACCGTATAGCGCGAACATGCTCTTGTTGAGCTGCAGAACGTTCTTGGTGCCAACCTCTGCGGCGCTGGGATTCTGAGTTCCCACGATAGTCTTGAAATAGTCGGGTATGTCGGCACTTTTGCCGGGGGTGCAAGCCAACGTGAATGCCAGTACGGCTCCGGCGCGTGTCGTCGTCAATGAGTTGCGCATAGGTTCTCCCAAGTCATCGCAAAGGGCCGCCGACACTCAATCGTGCCGATCGACCGCAAATGCCCCGTTGCAAGATATCGACGCCAGCTGCCCGTGCCGACGATCGGCCGAAAACGGACGCGTTCATACGCGCCTCACTTTGATTGGCTTCAAAATACAGATTTACCGTGGAGTGTCTACCCCAAGACCATCGGGCCGCAGAGTCTCGGGCAAAACCTCGAGAAGCGATCCGGCGCGGCCGCGTTCAGGATCCCCCGACACCCTGCAATTGCGTGAGCAAGCGGTCGCTACCGACCAGGAATTCGCGCCATTGGGCAATGAGCGCGCGCGGAAAGCGCAAGGTGACACTCGCATTGCCGACGTTGCGCTCATACAAGCAACTGCCCGGGGCCAAGCCCTTGTCGCGCGTGCAGCGAACCAGGAAGCGCTCGGGGGCGTTCTGATCGAACAACAAATCTTCGCCCTGGTATGGCGTTTCATCCAGAAACGCGAGGACGGTCAAGCCGTCGGGACCGCTGCTCGGTGTCGGGGCGGCGTAACGGGGATAAATGGTTTTGAGCCGCTGAACGGGTGTGAGGCCGCCTGCGCCAGGCTCGACGGTGAGAAAGATCTGTCCCGCGGCTGCCGCCAGATCCTCCTTGCTTGGCTCCGCGGCGGGCGTGAGTGCGGGCCAGAAGAAGGTGAGGTCGAGGCGCTCTTGGGTGCCGGGACGGCGTTGCATGGCGACGCGGATGGCGCGGGGCGGAACGCGAAACAGGGTCCCGGCAACGATAATGGGGAGGGGCGGGGCGTCGATCGCCACTGGCGCAAAATCCGCGCGCGGACGCAGCACATAGGTGACGCAGAGCAGCGCGGCCACACACACGAGCACGATCGCCACGATCGGAACAGCCAATAGCCCGCCCGATGCGCGCTGTCGGGGGTCGGAACGCGCTGTAATCGCACCCATGGGTCTTGCTCCCATCGACTCGGTAACTCACCGGACTCCACTATTTGGTACGGGCGAAGCGACTGTAAACAGGACAATTTTTGACTCCTCCACAGCGCCCTTAAGGCGTTTTTAACGGCTTGCGCGGCAGCCGATTCGAGGCCATCGAAGGACGTCCCAAACTGGCCCCCGCGACGGAGTCCCTTCGATGCCGATCTATCAGCTTGACGATCTGCGCCCCGAGCTTCCCGAGGAGGGACGCTACTGGATTGCCGAAACCGCCGTCTTGATTGGCCGGATCAGGCTCAAACCGGATAGCAGTGTGTGGTGGGGCGCGGTGCTGCGCGGGGACAACGAATGGATCGAACTCGGCGAGCGCTCGCAAATCCAGGACAATTCAACCCTGCATACCGATCCGGGCTTTCCGCTGACGATCGGCACTGGATGTGTCATTGGGCATAACGTTGTCCTGCACGGATGCTCGATCGGTGACAACTCGCTGGTGGGCATGGGCGCGATCATGCTCAACGGCGCGCGTATCGGAAAAAATTGTCTGGTCGGCGCCGGTGCGCTCATCACTGAGGGGAAAGAGTTTCCGGACAATTCGATGATTATCGGCACCCCGGCGCGGCGGGTACGCGACGTCGATGATGATGTCATTAAGGCAATCGCATTTGGCGCCGATATCTACGTCAAACGCCATCGTCAATATGCCAAAGCCCTGCAGCGAATTCGATAAGCGTTGGCCCCAACTTCGCCATATAGCGGGTCAGAGCGTGGATGTATGGAAACAAAATCTCTGTTGATGCCACCGTGGTGGAGCTGGGCATGGCCCGCCGCCGCCTGGATTGTGCTCGCCATTGCAGCCGCTTTAGGCATAACCACTTGGGTTATGACCGCGGCCGGTGTCGTGCTCATCGCCACGGTTTTTTCTGCGGTGTATCACGCCGAGGTCGTCGCGCACCGGGTCGGAGAGCCGCTCGGCACGCTGGTGCTGGCCGTGGCAGTGACGGTGATCGAGGTGGCGTTGATTGTTTCCGTGATGATCGCACAGCCGGTGGAGAAGGCCGGACTTGCCAGAGATACCGTGTTTGCCGCCGTCATGTTGGTGTGCAACGGCATCGTCGGTCTATGTCTGCTGGTCGGCGGGGCGCGTCATCACGAGCAAGGGTTTCAGCTGCAAGGGGCGAGCGCGGCCATGGCTGTTCTCACCGCTTTGACGACACTCTCGCTGATCGTGCCGAACTACACGCTCACGACGCCGGGGCCGGTGTTCAGCCAATCGCAACTGATCTTCGCCGGCGCCGTATCACTTGTGCTCTATGCGTGCTTCGTGTTCATCCAGACAGTGCGGCATCGCGATTATTTTCTGCCGCCCGGCGGCGGCGATGAAGAGAAGCATGCGCCGCCGCCGCCAACCGCAACCGCATTGATCAGCGCCGTCCTGCTGATCGTTGCCCTGGTCGCGGTGGTCGGCCTGTCAAAGGTTCTCACGCCTGCTGTGGAACACGCCGTTGCCGAACTTGGCATTCCCAAAGCCGTGGTCGGGATCGTGATCGCGGCCTTGGTGTTGTTGCCGGAAGGGACGGCAGCGTTGCACGCGGCCGCCGCCAACCGGTTGCAGACCAGTCTCAACCTTGCGCTCGGCTCGGCGCTCGCCAGCATTGCGCTGACGATTCCGGCTGTTGCTGTCGTGTCGATCGCACTCGGGCAACCGCTGACGCTGGGTCTCGATGAGAAATCACAAATTCTGTTGGCGCTCACTCTGGTGGTTGGCGTCATCACGCTCGGCACCGGCCGCACCACCGTGCTGCAAGGCATGGTGCATCTTGTGATTTTCGCTGCATTCCTGTTTCTCAATGTCATCCCCTGATCCCAGTACAAATAACGGGAACCCGCGCGTGCGATCATCCGAGCCGATGTTCAACGTTCCTTCGGTCGTCGTCGCCACGATCGCGGCGCTTGTCGTGGTGCAGCTTGGGCGAGAGTTTCTGTTGTCGGCGGATGACGATATCGAATTCCTGCTGTGGTTCGCCTTCATTCCGGCCCGGTATGTGCCTGAAGTCGCATCGAGGCTCGCAGTGCCCGGCGGGCTCGGGGCGGATATTTGGACCTTCGTCACCTACGCGCTGATTCACGGCAATTGGCTTCACCTCGGCTTCAACTCGGTATGGCTGCTACCGTTCGGAACGGTCGTGGCGCGGCGGTTTGGCGGCTGGCGCTATCTCCTGTTCTTCGCGATTACGGCAGCGGCCGGAGCTGGTGCTCACTTGCTGACAAATTGGGGAGCGATCTTTCCGATGGTTGGCGCCTCCGCGTCGATCTCCGGCTTCATGGCGGCGGCGAGCCGCTTCGCCTTCCAGCCGGGCGGTCCCCTCGACAGCTGGCGTCATCACGATCCGGAGAGCTACAGGATCCCAGCAGCCCCGCTGGCGGTGGTGCTGCGCAACCCGCGGGTCTTCGCATTTCTTGGAGTCTGGTTCGGGCTCAACCTGCTGTTTGGAATCGGCGGCGCCGCCATTCCGGGCAACGAAGAAGCTGTGGCTTGGCAGGCGCATATCGGCGGGTTCCTGGCCGGACTATTGCTGTTCCCATTGTTTGATCCGATTCCGCGCGCGCCGGCCGCCTTACCGGAACCGTAAGCTCGTTTGCGGCAGTGCGGCGGCCGTTTTGCACATGCGAAATCGGTCGGATGATTCAACGCTTGTTTGCGATCACCTCTGTTGCGCACCCGATCATTTGGGGGGATGATTGGTTCAGTTGTGATCGGCTCCGCCCCCGCCGCGCGGGGAGCGGTTATTTCGTCCGGCGAGTGTGCGTTCGTCCCGCTCGCCCTTCCTGACCCGCGTGACGGGCGACGGCGCCGATCCAGGTATTGCTCTCGATAGCGCAGCGACGCGCCGGCCCTCGCGGCTGGCATCAGAACGTCGCAAAAGGAGGCGACCCATGACGGTGATGAGCATCCTGTCGAGGAAGGGACATGAGGTCCTGACAATCGAGCCGACCGCGGCATTGTCGGCCGCGACCAAACTTCTGGCTGAGCGGCGGATCGGTGCGCTTGTTGTGACCGGTGCCGACCACCGCATCGTCGGGATCATCTCGGAGCGCGACATCGTGCGCGCGCTGGGCGAGCGCGGCGCGCAGGTGCTCGACGCACCGGTGGCCGAGGTCATGACGCGCAAAGTTGTCACCTGCAGCGAGCGCGACACCACGGCAGAGCTGATGGAGCAAATGACAGCCGGCAAGTTCCGGCACTTGCCCGTGGTCGAGCAGGGACGTCTCGTCGGCATTGTGTCGATTGGCGACGTGGTGAAGTCACGGCTTGAGGAGATGCAGCACGACACCGAGGCGCTGCAGGACTACATCCGCACGGCATGAATTCCGAATCGTAGGGCAGCCAAAAGCCTAGCCCAGCGCTTCGATTGCCTCGGCGATGTTCTCGAGGCATTTCTCGGTCGCCTCGACACCGAGTTGGATTGCTTCCTCGGCCCGGTGAAAATCGAACACGCCGAAGCGTGACAACCGGGGTGCCACCATTGCGTCGGGCGGATCACCGGCGAGCCTCGCGCGGGTGATCCGGTCAAGCGCGATGTTGAACGCATCGACCATCACGGTCGAGAGCCCCGGTTTCTCGGGCGAGCCAAACAGGCGGCGCTTGAACAATTGTTCGGCCTTACCGCGCAGGGTTTCAGGCGTGGCGGCCATGTTTGCGGGCGACTCGTCGGTGTGATCCGGTCCGTGGCTTTGGATCACGGTCCCGCGCCCGAAGTTGTCGGCATTGAGATTGACGGCGATAACGAGACGCGCACCGAGCGAGCGCGCGGCCGACACTGGGACCGGATTGACCAAGCCGCCGTCCATCAGCCAGCGACCACCGATCTTATGCGGCGGGAAAATGCCAGGAATTGCATAGGACGCGTGCAGCGCGTCAGCGAGGCGGCCGCGCGTGAGCCAGATCTCATGTCCAGTGCCGACCTCAGTGGCGATCGCGGCCATTTTGATCGGCAGGTCGCCAAACGTGATGTCGCCTATTTCGCGCACAAGCTCATCAGCAGGCCGATTGCCGCCGATCAGTCCTGAGCCGGAGAAGCTGAAATCCAGATACCCGAACACACGGCCGCGCGTGAGCCCGCGTGCCCACGTTTCGAACGCGTCGAGATAGCCCGCTGCATAAGCGCCGCCGACCACGGCGCCGATCGAGGTGCCCGTGATCACGTCGGGGCAAATTCCATTCGCGATCAGCGTCCGCAGCACGCCGATGTGAGCAAAGCCGCGCGCAGCGCCGCAGCCCAGCGCCAGACCGATGCTCGGGCGCTTGCGCGGCTGGTCTATAATCTCGCTTGACGCGGAGCGGTCATTGTTGAGGCCGTTCCGCCCGACAAATTCCAACACCTCGAACCTCGCGTCCGCGACTCACGTTCCCGGTATGGTGGCGAGGATATCGCAAAACGGGTGGGCAGGGACGTGACTGCAAATCTTCCAACGCTCAGCGCCGGTGATTGTTGCACCCCCAAGGGTCGCGTAGAAGGCTTGAATTTGCCGAAATTCACCTGGAAAACAGCGACATGAAGGGGATGGGGGCTCTGGGCCTGCTTTTGCTGGCATCGGCGTGGGCTATGCTCATGCCGGTTGCGGCGCAAGCTCAATTTCAGGGCGGATTTTCAGCGCCACCACAGCAATTTGCGCCCGCGACCGGGCCGTCAGCGGCGCCGTCGACAGTTCCGGGCGGCGCCATGACCATCCATGCACCGCCTGCGGTGATGCCTTCGCAGTCGACCGCGGCGGTGAATCTCGCTGTCAGCGCCCGCTTTACCCGCGACTCGCAGCCCATTTCCGCCGGTCTCGTGTGGCGAATCTTTCCCGCGAAGCCGGATCCCTCCCGCCCGTATGCGCCGCTTCGGGAGGATCGTACGGCCACGCCGGTATTCCAGCTTCCGCCGGGAGATTACGTGGTGCACGTAGCGCTGGGTCTCGCCAGCACAGTCAAACAGGTGAGCCTCCGCTCGGAATCCACGCGCGAAGTCTTCGATCTGCCCGCGGGCGGGATCAGGCTGGAGGGCCGGGTTGGCGATGCACGCATCCCGTCGGCACAGATCACGTTCGATGTCTATCCGGGCAGCCAGTTCGACGTCGGCGACCGCAAGCCGATTGCCGAAGGTGTGCTCACCGGGGAAGTGGTCGTGGTGCCGGAGGGCACCTACTACATCGTCTCCAACTACGGGGACAGTAACGCCCAGGTCCGCTCCGACATCCGGGTGCAAGTCGGCAAGCTCACTGATGTCGTCGTCAACCACCACGCCGCCGTTATGGTGCTGAAACTCGTGAACCAGCGTGGCGGCGAAGCGCTCGCCAATACGGAATGGACGGTGCTCACGCCGGGCGGCGACGTCATCAAGGAATCGACCGGGGCATTCCCTAAGGTGGTTCTGGCCGAAGGGGAATACCGGGCGATTGCTCGCAATGAGGGGCGCACCTACGAGCAGGCCTTCAAGGTCACGACTGGTCTCGACGGTGAGATCGAGGTGCTGGCGAAGTAGTTCTTAGGCCGCCTGCTTCAACCTCCGCACATCCGGCGGGACCGCCTCGTCAACTAGGCCCGTGAGCGCGGCATCAACCGACATACTGGTCTGCTTCTCGCTGCCCAGGCGCCGGATCGAAACGGACCGCTCCGCTGCTTCCTTCTTGCCGACCACGAGCAGCACCGGGATCTTGGCGAGCGAATGCTCGCGCACCTTGTAGTTGATCTTCTCGTTGCGCAGGTCGAGTTCGACGCGCAAACCGTGCCGCTGCGCCACGGCCTGCAGCTCACGCGCATAATCGTCGGCATCGGAGGTGATGGTCGCCACCACCGCCTGTACCGGCGCAAGCCAGAGCGGAAAATGGCCGGCATAGTGCTCGATCAGGATTCCGGTAAAGCGCTCGAGCGAGCCGAACATTGCCCGATGCAGCATCACCGGGGTGACTTTGTTGGAGTGCTCGTCGATATAGAAAGCGCCGAGCCGGCCCGGCATGTTGAGATCGACCTGCACGGTGCCGCACTGCCAGTCGCGGCCGATGGCGTCGCGCAACACATATTCAAGCTTGGGTCCGTAGAATGCACCTTCGCCCTTATTGAGCGTCCAGGGCCGGCCCGAGGCGTTGAGCGCCTGCATCAGCGCCGCTTCCGCTCTGTCCCAGACCGCTTCATCACCGATCCGCTTTTCCGGCCGGTCGGAGAACTTGATGCGTACATCGGAGAAGCCGAAATCCTCATAGATCGAGAGGATCAGATCATTCATCTTGAGTGCTTCTTCGCCGATCTGGCCCTCGGTGATGAACGCGTGCGCATCGTCCTGGGTGAACGCACGCACCCGCATCAGACCATGCAAGGCACCCGACGGTTCAAACCGGTGCACCTTACCGAACTCGGCGAGCTTCAGGGGCAGGTCGCGATAGGACTTGAGCCCGTTCTTGAAGATCTGCACGTGGCCGGGACAGTTCATCGGCTTGATCGCAAAGATGCGATCATCGTCCTCGCGCTTCTGGGTGAGAAACATCATATCGCGAAAGGCCTGCATGTGGCCGGTCTGCACCCAGAGCTGGGAGTCCATTAGCTGCGGCGAGTTCACCTCGACATAGCCGGCGGCCGTCTGACGGCGACGGATATACTGTTCGAGCCCCTGGAACAGCGTCCAGCCACGCGGATGCCAGAACACGGAACCCGGCGCCTCTTCCTGGAAATGGAACAGATCCATCTCGCGTCCGAGCTTGCGGTGGTCGCGCTTTTCCGCTTCCTCGATTTGTTTGAGATAGGCGTCGAGCTCTTCCTGCTTGGCGAATGCGGTGCCGTAGATGCGCGAGAGCATTTCCCGGTTCGAATCGCCGCGCCAGTAAGCGCCCGCAACCTTGGTCAGTTTGAATGCGTTCCCGACCTTGCCGGTCGACGTCATGTGCGGACCGCGACAGAGATCGAACCAGTCGCCCTGCCGGTAGATCTTGAGGTCCTGATCGGGCGGGATCGCGTCGACCAACTCGACCTTGAACTGCTCGCCCATCTCGCGGAAGGCGCGTTTGGCCTGGTCGCGCGACCACACCTCTTTGGTGAACGGTTTGTCGCGCGCGATGATCTCGCGCATCTTTTGTTCGATGGCGGGCAGGTCTTCGGGCGTGAACGGTTGGTTGCGGAAGAAATCGTAATAGAATCCGTTCTCGATCACCGGACCGATGGTCACCTGCGTGCCGGGCCAAAGCGACTGTACGGCTTCGGCCAGGACGTGCGCGGCATCGTGGCGGATGAGCTCCAGTGCGCGCGGGTCTTCGCGGTTCAGAAACTCGATCTTGGCGTCGCGCTTGATCTCATCGCCGAGGTCGACGACCTGGCCGTCGAGTGCCATGGCGACCGTGCGTTTGGCCAGTGATGGCGAGATCGATTTGGCGACCTCGAGTCCCGTCGTGCCGTCCGGAAACTCCCGACGCGCGCCATCGGGAAAAGTCAGCGCGACCATAGCTTGCTCCTTGCTCACTCGCTGCCTACGAACGCAGGTAAGCGTCGCCCGCCGATAGCGAGCGTTCAGGGGTCGTTAGAGCATGGCGCGGGAAGTTGCAACCGGGTAGGGTAGAGTGCTGACCAACGCTCACTGACGGAACATGATCGCGCGTCTCTTTTACCTGGTGCTCCTCCTTGTGCTCGCCTGCGTCCCGGCTTGCGGACTGACGGGCCGCACGGCTCTGGCGGGCCCACGCGATCAGGCATTGCTTGCCAAGATCAAACAACAGCCGCTGATGTTTTTTGTCGCGACCGGGCCGGCCAATGCCTGCGGTCCAGGCTGCAGTTCGTGGATCGCAGCCGATGGATACTTTGATTCCGATGCCGGCAAACGGTTTCGCGATTTCTTGAACGAACCTGCTCGCCGCGAGCTTCCGGTGTTCTTTAACTCGCTTGGCGGCGTCGCCAGTCAGGCGGTCGCGATTGGCTTGGCCATGCGCGAGTATCGTATGCGGGCCGGCGTCGCACGCACCATGCCCGAGGGCTGCCGCCCAGCGCCAGGGGTGAACGAGGCCTGTCGTAAGCTGGTGCTGGCAGGTTCTGACCAAAAAGCGAAGCTGCTGCCCGCCGGTTCGCACTGCGCCTCGGTGTGCGTGTATGCGCTGCTTGGCGCATCGATACGGCAAGTCGCCCCGACCGCAGAACTTGGCGTGCATTCGATCCGGTTCATTTGGGCGCTCAGCAACAAAACTCCGACCGTACCGCCACCGAGCACTGACGTCGTCGACGGCGTGCTGCGCAATTATATGGTCGAGATGGGGGTCGATCCTGGCTTGATTGATGCTGCCGCCAAAGTCAGCGCCGATCGCATTCATTGGTTGAGCCGCACTGAGATCAGCAAATTCGGTATCGAAACCCGCGATTTCTATGAGACGCCCTGGACAGCCCTGCAGGAGACGCCGAGTATCTTTTCGGTCTCCAAATCCTGGTCGCGCATGCAGCCGAGCGGAGAGGAGCGCACCACTGTCATGCGCATCCGCTGCGCCACTCCTTCCGGCTATCTCTTGGCTTACCGAAGTGAACTGCCGCTGTCCGAGGCGAGCGCGCGATTGGCGGTGCGACTGGGCTGGGGGGAGGGCGAAATCTCCTTCGCGTCATCCGCAGCGATCCCGGGCGGGAGCATCTTCTATTCGACAATTCCGGATGACCTGATGCAGCGTGCGGCGGGTCAACGCAAGCTCCAGGTGAGCGAGACGCGCGGGTCGACCGAGTCCGGCAATTTCGGCATCTCCACGGGCGGGCTTGTGGCGGCGCTCAATCAACTACAAATGCATTGCAACGACACCGACGCGGCTGCCGCAGTTAAGCTCCCATGACCTGACTTGCACTAACGGCGATCGGGACACACGCGCGCGCGAACGACATCGTGATCCTGGTAATTTTGCTTGAGTGTGTTAGCGCGGCCACATAGTTAACCAAAGGTTGATGAATCTTATCTGAGCGTTTGCTCAAAGCAGTCCTCTGGCGCAAAATCCCCGAGCTGGACCTCAGGGTGGTGAGGGGACGAGATGAAAGCGCCGGCGCTCCTGACGATTGCGGCTGCGGTGGGCCTGCTCGGAATGCGGGGGCCAGCTGTCGCGAATCCCAACACGGATCTCTCGGTTCCGCGGTTCCCGCCGCTGGTACTCTATGTGGCGCGAGGCGCTGGGGGATGCGGCGACGGCTGCGATGAATGGATCGCTGCGGAAGGCGGCTTCGATATCGGTTCGGCGCAACGGCTGCGCACGTTCCTGACCCAGTTTTCCGACCGCATCCCGCCGATCTACTTTCAGTCCCCCGGCGGGATTCAGGAGGAGGCGATTGCTATCGGTCGCCTGATGCGTGAACGCGGGGTGACCGCCGGCGTGGGGCGCACGCTGCCGTACGGCTGCGCGCCCGGCAAGGACGGCGAGGATCGATGCCTTACGCTCAAGCGTTCCGGCCTGCCGCTCGCGGGTGAGCTGCAAAGCACCGGAGCAAGCTGCAGCTCAGCATGCGTCTATGCGTTGCTCGGTGCGCAGGTCCGGTTGGTGCCGCCCGACGCCCGGCTGGGCGTACACGCGAGCCGGCGGGTGCGGGTGTACCCGGATGGGCGCGTGACGCGGCTGCCTGGGGATGATCAAACGCAACTTGGGCAAGCGACCAACGAGCTCAAGCAGTATGTGCAGGAGATGGGGATCGACGTCGGTCTGATCGACACGGCGTTCAAGACCAAGTTTTCCGACGCGTATTTCCTCACACGCAACGAGATCGTCCAGTTCGGTATCGACACGCGCACCTTTCAGGAAACGCGCTGGACCGTTCTCGATTCCACCTCGAGGCGGCCGTCGGTGTTCAAACTCGTGGTTGAAACCCATGGCGATGAGGGCGCAACCACCAGCCTGATTCAGCTGGCTTGCGCCAATGCGGGCGAAATCCAGATTGGCTACGTGCGTGCCGCGGCCCCGAACGAGATCGCCCCGGCGCTCGTGCGCGCCATCGCCGGAGATCACCGCATGACATTTGCGCGGCCCGGCCCGGCCGTGCACGTGACAGGGCTCGACAACGATACCCCTTACGAGCCGCGCTCGCTGTCGGCGCGTCCGGAGTTCTTCGAAGCCGCCATCTCGGCCGGGAGCATGGTGATTTCGGAGTCCTCGCTGCGGCCGGATTCGCCGCACGTGCTTCGGCTCGCCACGGCCGGCTTGCCGGAGGCGATCGCCACCCTGCGCAAATCCTGCAGGCCACAATCTATGGCGTCGGCGCGTTGACCCCGCGCCAGCGGGCATAGCGCCACGGAAGATACCAACGCGCCTGTGGGGGCAGGGCGTCGGGCACGAGATCGAGGCCCGAGGTGCCCCATGGGTGGCAGCGCAGCAGCCGGGCAAGCGTCATCCACCCCCCGGCCCACAGACCGAAACGGGCCAGGGCCCCGTCGCAATATTGCGAACACGTCGGCACGTGGCGGCAATGTATCCCGATGAGCGGCGACAGCGTACTTTGGTACGCAAACACCATTATCCGGCCAACCCGCCGGGGAACATGGCGGAAGCCCCAGGCGGTCATCGGCTACTCGGCGGCGGCTGCGCTGCCACGCTTCGCCTCGATCTGGTCGATCGCGGACACGACTGCATCGAACGTCAGCATCGTCGAAGC
>JAFAXD010000665.1 GCA_019241285.1 Xanthobacteraceae bacterium
CGCTGCTCGATGAAGGTGTCCACCGTCACCTCATCGTCGCGCATGTCGGGGCGGGCCTTGAGCACGCCCAGTCGGCCGAGTTGGGTATAGACCTTGTGCATATGTCCAAAGAAATGCCGGTGCCCGCTCTCGGCGCTAAATGCGCGAGCGCGGGCCTCCTCATCGGTGCCGGCCACGAGGATCGATCGGCAGACGCGCCAGTTGGCGCCATCGGCAACGCGACCCGCTGCCTCACAGCCCCGGCGATACATCGTCCAATGATTGGCCAAGCCCTCGTTGGAGAGGAGCGCGCTCGAAATCACGCTCCAGCCGCGGCGACCGGCGGCTTCCACCGATGCCGAGTCTGGAGAGGACACCGGAATCGCGATGGGCGGGCGGGGCTTCTGATACGGCTTCGGCAACCAACCAAACCCGAGACTCGGGTTGATGGTGTCTTTGATCTTCGTCGTCCAAAATTTGCCGCTGAACTCATAGGGTGGATCACTCGCCCAGATACGCTCGATCATCTCGACTGCTTCAATCAGCATCTGCGCACGTACTTTGGGATCGTCGGGTACGCCCATCAGTTCGATATCGGTCGGTGTTGAGCCGGTGCCAATTCCGAGGATGAAGCGTCCCTTGCTCATGTGATCGAATTGCGCGGCTTCGGCCGCCACCATGGCCGGATGCCGGAGCGGCGCGTTGATGACGCCGGTTGCAAAGGTCAGTCGCTCGGTCCGCGGCAGCAGGCTGGCTGCAAACATCAGCGGCGATGGGTAAGGTTCCGTCGCGGCGGAAAAATGCTCGCCAATGAACAGCTCGTTGAAACCGAGCTTGTCCATGAGCAATGCTTTCTCGGTGTCCTCCGCCAGATAGGCATGTAATGGACGTCCCGCCGGGTGCAGCGGCATCATGAACTGACCTAGACGCAAGCGATCCTCCCGAGGTTAGCGTTGCAAAATGAAGCATTTCCACAACTCGCGCTAGTACCGGAAGAAGGGTCCAGGGCCGGCGCTATCGCTTTGACGCGGCGATTGCCGCCCGATAGGACGGGGGTTGCTAACAAATGGCTCGCCCAAGCGGGACGAGCGGTCGAAAGTACATGGTGGGAGCGCAGGCCGATGAGCGAACCAACGGAGAGCTTCGAAACCGTAGCGGGATGCAAGGTCCACATGCTGCGCGGCGGCCGCGGCAGCCCACTCTTGTTCCTGCACGGCGGGCGCGGCGCCGGCGTTTGGCTGCCTTTGTTCAGAACGCTATCCGAGCATTTCGATGTGATCGTGCCGGAACACCCGGGGTTCGGGCGCTCAGACACTCCGGAGTGGCTGGACAACGTCGGCGACCTAGCCAACTTCTATCACGAGTTCATGGACAAGCTCGGATTGCGCAACGTCAACCTGGTTGGAACGTCGCTCGGGGGCTGGATTGCCGCCGATCTTGCGGTTCGCAATTGCGGACCGCTGCGAACGCTCACCCTGGTGGCGCCCGCCGGCATCCACGTCCAGGGGGTCCCGAAGGGTGACCTGTTCCTCTGGACTCCTGAACAGTTCGCGCGCAACCTCTTCTTCGATCAGGCGCTGGCTGAAACCATGCTCAAACAGACGCCGGATGACGAGGAGCGCAGACGTCAGGCCAAGAATGCCCTCGCATTGGCCAAGCTAGGCTGGCAGCCGCGACTTTATGATCCCAACCTGCGCAAGTGGCTGCACCGTGTCAGTTGCCCGACACTCATCATCTGGGGCGATAATGACAAGCTTATTCCCCCCGCGTATGGGCCGGCGTTCCGGGATCTGATCCCCGGTGCTAAGCTTGAAGTGCTCGCGAATTGCGGTCACCTGCCGCACGTCGAGAAAACCAGCGAACTTGTCGCCAGCATCACCAAGTTCATCGCGGAGGTCGGGCAATGAAGTTCTACATGATCCATTTGATGCCGTTTGCCGATCTCGATCTCAACTACGACAAGACCTACAACTCCGCCTGGGTCACGCTGCCGAACACCTATTATGATCCCAGCAAAGGCGCCAAGCTCTACAATCGTTATATTGACGAGCTGGTCTACGCCGACGAACTCGGCTTTGATGGCGTGTGCTGCAACGAGCACCACCAGAACGCTTATGGCTTGATGCCGATACCCGGCGTGATTGCCGGCGCGCTGGTGCGGGAAACCAAACGCTGCCAGGTCGCGGTCCTGGGTCGGGCCTTGCCACTCCTCACCTATCCGCTGAGCGTCGCCGAGGAATATGCGATGCTCGACAATATTTCGAACGGCCGGCTGATTGCGGGTTTTGTGCGCGGGATAGGTGCCGAGTACCATTCGACCGGAGTAAATCCCGCCGAATCTCACGACCGTTTTCATGAGGCCCACGACCTCATCCTGCAAGCCTGGACGCGGCCGGGGCCGTTCGCGTTCGAAGGCAAGTACTATCACATCGAATATGTGAACACGTGGCCACGTCCCGTGCAGCAGCCTCACCCGCCGATCTGGATCCCGTCGCAGGGGAGCCGCGAAACGATCGAGTGGGCCTCGCATCCCTCGCGCAAATACACCTACCTGCAGACATTCAGCCCGGTCGATCAGCTCGCCCGCTTCATGGCGCTGTACTACCAGCAGGCGGAGAAATACGGCTATCAGGCATCGACCCAGCAGCTCGGCTGGGCAACACCGGTGTATGTGAGCGACAGTGACGAGGCCGCGCGGCGGGAAGCACGCCCGCACATCGAGGCGTTCTACAACAAGTTCCTGCGCATGCCGGTCGAGATGCTGCTGCCGCCGGGGTATCTCTCACTCGCTTCGATGCAGGCCGTCACGGATAAGATCCGTAGCGGACCGGCGGCGGGCGGGTACACGATCGAGGATCTCTCGGCAAAGGGGATGATCATCTGCGGCAGCCCCGATTCTGTTGCCCAGCAACTGGAGACCTATCAGAAGCAGGTGAAATTTGGGAAGCTGATCGCCATGACGCAGTTCGGGACCCTGCCCCACGACCTGACGGTCAGAAGCATGGAATTGTTTGCCCACAAGGTGATGCCGCGGCTGCGCCACATCGGCGAGGAGGCGGCGACCGCGCAGGTGCACGCCGCCGAGTGACATGAGCGTGGATGATACGGATGAGGACACGCACACGCTGACGGTTTCGGCCGAGGAGGCGGGCGAGCGGCTCGATCGCATGCTCGCCAATCGGGTCCAAGCCCTGTCGCGTTCGCGGATCAAAACCCTGGTACTCGCCGGACAGGTGACGATCGGCGACTATGCGATCCGCGATCCCAGTCACCGCGTCCAGGCGGGGAACGAGATCAGCATTGTGGTCCCGCCGCCGGAGCCGGCGGCACCGGAACCTGAAACGATCCCGCTCAATATCGTCTTCGAGGACGACGCCATCATCGTGATCGATAAGCCTGCGGGGCTCGTCGTCCATCCGGCCGCCGGGAACTGGACCGGCACTCTGGTCAACGCGTTGGTTGCCCATTGTGGGGAGAGCTTGTCGGGAATCGGGGGGGTGCGCCGGCCGGGTATCGTGCATCGGCTCGACAAGGACACCAGCGGCCTCCTGGTGGTAGCGAAGACGGATCGTGCGCACCGCAAGCTCGCCGCCCAATTTGCCGATCATGGCCGCACCGGCCCGCTCGAACGCGGTTATTTGGCATTCATCTGGGGCGTACCGGCGCGACCCAAAGGAACGATTGACCGGCCGCTCGACCGGCACCCGCAATCCCGGGACAAGATGGCGATTCGCGAGGGCGGGCGAGAGGCCATCACGCATTGGGAGGTCCAGGAACGGTATTTAGATGGCGCAAATCAGCCAGTCGCTAGCCTCCTGGAATGCCGGCTCGAGACCGGGCGGACCCATCAGATCCGTGTCCATCTGGCCTCGATTGGGCATCCCCTCCTGGGTGATTCGGTCTATGGAGCGGGGTTCAAGACCAAGGCAATCCGGCTGTTGCCACCGGGCCAAGTCGCGCTGTCAACCCTTGATCGCCAAGCCCTGCATGCCCATATATTGACCATCGCGCATCCGGTGACCGGCGAGATCATGCGTTTTCGCGCGGAACTGCCTGCCGATCTTGCAGCCCTGCGCTGCGCATTGGCGAGCCCCCTCCCAGGCGGCCCGCCGTCTACGTGAAAAGGTAGCAAAGCCAGGACGTTAGGGTTCAGCTTTCGGCCTCTTCACCCCGCTGTCACCACGACGTGACGGCCCGTGTGCTTCTTTTGCCCGCCAAGAACCTGTATCGTACAGGCGCGTTAGATAATCATCGTCCTCATAACGGCGTCGTCGGCTCGGGAGCGGCGATGCCGGGAATGCCCGCCGAATCCGGGGGCACCAAAACACTGTGAAAGGGTGCTGTCATGGCCCGCGCTGCCGCCTTACCAACTTTGACCGCCGAAAGCGGTCTGTCGCGTTACCTTGAAGAGATCCGGCGGTTTCCCATGCTGGAACCGCAGGAGGAATATATGCTGGCCAAAAGCTGGCGTGAGCATGGTGACCGTGACGCGGCGCACCGGCTGGTGACCAGCCATTTGCGCCTCGTTGCCAAGATCGCCATGGGGTATCGCGGTTACGGCCTGCCGATTTCGGAAGTCATTTCGGAAGGCAACGTTGGCTTGATGCAGGCGGTGAAGCGGTTTGAGCCGGAAAAAGGCTTCCGCTTGGCCACCTACGCGATGTGGTGGATCAAGGCCGCTATCCAGGAATATATTCTCCGCTCTTGGTCGCTGGTCAAGATGGGGACTACTGCCAACCAGAAGAAGCTTTTCTTCAATCTGCGCAAAGCCAAGAGCCGCATCTCGGCCCTGGAAGAAGGCGATATGCGCCCCGAACAGGTCGCGACCATTGCGCGCCGGCTCGGAGTCGGCGAGCAGGACGTCGTGGACATGAACCGGCGATTGGGCGGCGACGTCTCGCTTAACGCGCCGATCCGGAACGACGGTGATACCGGCGAGTGGCAAGACTGGCTGGTGGATGACCGCGACAACCAGGAAACGACGCTGACGGAGAGCGAGGAGCTCGGCAACCGTCGCCGGGCCCTCTCGGACGCGCTCTCGGTCCTCAACGACCGTGAACGGCGGATCTTCGAAGCACGCCGGCTGGTTGACGAACCGATCACGCTTGAAGAGCTCGCCGATGAGTTCGGCGTCTCACGCGAACGCGTCCGTCAGATCGAGGTGCGCGCTTTCGAAAAGATTCAGAAAGCGGTCCGGAACCGGGTGGCTGCCATGGAGCAGCCGCCGGCCGCGCAACCGCCGGCCGCGGCCCTGGCGGCGCACTAATCGGCTCGACTTTTCCTATTGCCCCCAGGCGGCGAACGCGTCGGCAAAGACGCGATCCCCCTGGGGTCCTTTTTCCACCGCCATGATGGCCCGGCGATTGTCCGTATAGCCGATAGCGATGTCGAACCAGCCGCGTTCCTTGAGCAACTGAATGTTGCGCTGGACGTCACCTTCGTTCGCTGAAAGACCGATCAGGAAGAACCCGGTCGTCACCTTGACCGATAGCCCCGCGAGCTGAACCCCGCGGGCCGGTTCGGTCTGCTTCATCAGCAAAGCACGGATCTCCTGTATCGCCCCGTGGGCGAAGTCAGGGGGCAGGGTGAAAACGATCGAAACGGTATGGCTGGCCGGCAGGTCCTTGTCGGTATTGCGGCGAATCGTGAAGGTCGCGGTCATGTTGCGCTCGGGAATGACAATGTCCCCACGGATCGCTTTGTCCATCGGCTGCCCTGGACCCGCAGCGATGTTCTCCAGGCTCCAAGTCACCGTGCCTTCGTAGTGCTTGCCACTGCCGTTGGTGTCGCTCGGATCCTCCTCGTAGAGCACGACCCGTTGCGCCGCAGGAACGGCCTGCGTGCTGCGCGATTGGTCGGCCGGCTGGGGCGACGAAGACGACGATTGACCAACACGGTCCGGAATCTTCGATCGCGCGGGGGTGTTGTCATGCGAGGCCTGCGTGGTCGCCGGACCGTGCGCGAGTGAGAAGATGCTGGCGAAGCCGGCCTTGATGGCATTGCGTTGCCAGAACAATGCGCCACCGACCAGCCCAATGACTAAGGCCGCGATGGCGATGGTGCCGATCGAGCTGTTCAGCAGCCCTTTCAGCACGCCGCCCCCTTCGGCTTTCTTTCCAGCCGGGGCAGGTCGGCGCAGCGTTACAGCCCGTGGACGGGCCCCCCCCATCATTAGCGGCGGTTCAAGTGCACGCGCCGCCGCTAGCTCCCGGCCGGTTTCCTCCTCGGACTCGCCCTCAGTGTCTGGACTGGTGGGAGCCGTCTCGGCCTCGGCGGAGGCGGGCTCGGGCTCCGGACGTTTGCGCGCCGCCAAGCCGAAACCCGGAAAGCGCAGGGTCTTCCGCTCCTTGACCTCGACCGGTGCAGCCTCCTCCGTCTCGGGCTCCGGCGAGAAAGGCAATTCAGGCGCCTCAGGCGGCTCCGCCAATGCAGTAGACGCGGGCACCAATTCGGCTTGGCCGGGCGAGAGCGCCTGCGACGGCTCCGACGTAACCGGCTCCTGCGGCTTGCTTTCCGCAAGCGGGGAGCGGCGCTGGAAGCGGCGCAGATCCGCCGCTGTTACCTCCGGCCGCCCAACAATCCTGCCGAATGCCGGACGGCTCTCCGGTGGCGGGGGCGGCGGTGGTGAAGGCTCATCCTCAGACGGAACTGGGGCGCCGGACGGCGGCGGGGCCGGTGGCGCACTGTCTTGCGAAGGTCTCGGGCGCGGTGCGGCCCGGTCAGAAGCGCGGGGAATCTCCTCACGCATGCGACGTGCGACGTCGGATTCGACCTTACGGATCGCTTCTTCGAGCGCCAAACGTTCGCGCGTGATATCCGTCTCGCTCAGGGGCGGCGTGACACCGCGCAGTTGATCGAGCAATGCGTTGCGGGCTCGCTCATAGAGCGAACGACGATTCTCTCCGGTATTCCGCTCGAGACCAGCAACAGCGCGGCTGATCAGGGGGTAGTAATCGGCCATTAGTGTCCAGGCACCAAGTTGACGTCCTTATTTCCGAGACGGTCGCCCAGTTTTCCGATCAATCCGGAACATAACCAATTCAATGTCTTATGTCGCCTCCCCGATGAATCGGGCACGCGACACTTCGCCGTACCATAAGGAACTTCAGAAATGGTAACGGCACGCATTCAGGCTTCAAACGGATTCTGCATCAGGATCGTGTCTTCCCGCTCCGGACTGGTGGATAACAGCGCCACCGGGCAGCCCACGAGTTCCTCGACCCGACGGACATATTTGATGGCCTGAGCAGGCAGCTCGGCCCAGGAACGAGCGCGCGCGGTCTCTTCCCGCCAGCCATCAATGGTCTCGTAGATTGGCTCGACCCGCGCCTGTGCGTGCTCGCCCCCCGGCAGATAATCGATCTCGCGCCCGTCCAGCCGATACCCGGTGCAGACCTTGATCTCGTCAAAACCGTCGAGAATGTCGAGCTTGGTCAGGGCAAGGCCGTTGATGCCGCTGGTGCGAGTGGTTTGCCGCACGAGCACGGCGTCGAACCAGCCACAACGCCGTGGGCGGCCGGTGACCACGCCAAACTCACGCCCACGTTCGCCCAACGTGCGGCCGACCTCGTTTTTCTGTTCGGTCGGAAACGGCCCCTCGCCCACGCGCGTCGTGTAGGCTTTGCAGATACCGAGCACATAGCCAACGGCACTCGGGCCCAGCCCCGACCCGGTCGCGGCCTGGGCGGCGACCGTATTGGACGAGGTCACGAACGGATATGTGCCGTGGTCGACGTCCAGCAATGCTCCCTGCGCGCCCTCGAACAGAATGCGCCGCCCCTCCCGCCGTTTCTGGTCCAACAGCGACCACACCGAATCCATGAACGGCAACACGCGCGGGGCGACATTCATCAACTCGTCGCGAATTGTCTTGACGCTGATCTCTTCAAGCTTCAAACCCCGCCGCAGCGCGTTGTGGTGCGCGAGCAGGCGTTCGATCTTGAAATCGAGCATTTGCGGATCGGACAAATCCATCAACCGGATTGCTCGGCGTCCAACTTTATCTTCGTAAGCCGGGCCGATCCCGCGACGCGTTGTACCAATCCGCGTTGTCGCCGATTCGCGGATGGCATCGAGTTCCTGGTGCAGCGACAGGATGAGCGTGGCGTTTTCGGCGATCCGCAGGTTGTCCGGGGTGACCTCAACGCCCTGGTCGGCTAAGCGCCCGATCTCTTCGATCAGCGCCCGCGGATCGAGGACCACGCCGTTGCCGATGACCGAGAGCTTGCCAGAGCGCACCACACCGGACGGCAGCAGCGACAACTTGTAAGTCTTGCCGTTGATGACGAGTGTATGGCCGGCGTTGTGCCCACCCTGAAACCGCACCACGATATCAGCTTGCTCGGATAGCCAGTCGACGATCTTGCCCTTGCCCTCGTCGCCCCACTGCGATCCGACTACGACCACGTTTGCCATACCACCGCCTTCTTGTCCGGGTCGCGCGTATCACACGCCGGGCCCCCAACCCCTATCGCTAGGACATTCACGGAAGCATCGCAAAGGGGCAAGCCCTCGATCCCGTGGGCATTTCTCACAGCCGCGGCTGATAAACGATAGTTTTATCCGCGGGCCAGCGTACCCGCCACCCGAGCTTGATGTCCCGAACCTCGCCCGGTGCTGCCTCGAAATTCCAGACCAGCACGCCGCGGCGGTCCTTGGGATCACGCTCGTTCGGCGGCGTGGTTGCGGGAAGGAGCTCCACCTGGACGTCGGCAATCTCGCTGACCGGCATCTGGTCTTCGATTGCCACCGAGACCGGCGTCGCATGACCATTGCGCACCGTGATCCTGAACTCCCGCTCGTCGGTTTTGGCGCTGGAGATGATGCCGGTCGAACTCTCGACTTTGCGAACAATGGCGCGCGTGATGCTGATCTTCTCGTCCGCTCCGAACCCGAGATGTACGACCTCATCCTTGGGCGTGAGTTTCATTTGCCCGCGGCCGACGAAGATTCCATCGCGATAGATTGCGATCCGGCCTGGCAATAGCGGCGCATCATCAGACTGGGTGAAGCTCGCCTCCAAATAGCCGGTTGGATCCAGCGCCGGCGCTGCCCGGATCACGAGCTTCGGCGCAATCGTCGTGGTGCCGATGCGAAAACTTTTCGCTCCCTGGTCGGCCGGCACCGTGACGCGGCCGGGAATTTGGAAGACGGCCTGGAAGCCGCCTGTATCGAGAGTTGCTTGCTGCTCCGTTGCCGCTTCGCGCGCTGCCATGGGAGGCATCGCGCCTTCGGAGGCCTTACTGCGCAGCGACTGCTCGAATTGCGCCGGCGCCGCCGGTGCCGGGGCAGCAAGTGGCCTCGGTGGCTCTGGGTAACGCACGATCAGTGGCCGCAGCTCAGGCGCGTTGCCCCCTTTTGCGGTCATCGCGGTTGCGAGCGAGAGAGCCACGTCACTCCAGTCCTCACCGGTCTGCTGCACGATCTCGGCGCGACGCACCAACTCGAGCGCCGGTTCCCGATCACGCGCGCCGGTGTTCAAGCGAGCGTCATAGATCGGCTGCCAGCGTGCACCGCGCACCGTGTAGCTGATCCGCAAAGTCGCTTTGCTCGCCGCATCGGCAGCGAGGTCAATCCGAACCTCCATCTTGCGTGGGGGATTACTGTTGCGCTGCGCCTCCAGGCGGGCGATTGCGCGATCGATGTCGCGCTGCCGTACACCGGCCTCGCGGATCGCCGCATCCGCGACCGCAACCTCTTCAGCAATCGCAGCAAACGCGGCACGCCAATCGCTCAGCGGGCGAGCCTCGCCTTTGTCACCAAGTCCAGCCGGCGCACTCTCCGCAAAGCGTTCCGCGAACTTGCGCCGTGCGGTCGCCGCCGCCATCTTGTCATCGAGGGCACCCCGCTCATCGCGCAGCGCTTCGATCTGGCGATCGAGGTCGGGAAGCGTTGTGGGCGGCTCCGGGCGCGGCGGACGGGCATCAATCGAGCCAATAGCCAGGCGCGCAGAACCGTCGCCCTCGATCCGAAGGGATGCCGGGTCGAGCGAGGCTGGAAAATCCCGAGCCACGAGCGTGCTGTCGCCGGCCGGCAAATCGGCTTTAATGACCCGCGTGACTGTGGCTCCATCGGGATAGACCGTCACTGCTTCGACTGCCGATGTGACGCCGACCTCGGCCCCCGACGCGAACGAAACAGCGAACATGGATGTGGTGAGTACGGCTGCGAAGAACCGCATGGCGTTCCCTGCCTGGCTGAAAAGCGACGCCCCCGCCGCATTGGTTTCCGCCAACAAACATCGGAAATTGGTTTCCGTGGGGCGAGCCCACGGCGAATTGTCGCAGCTCGGGGAGTACGATCAGAACTTCAACGGCTTTGCCTGTTGCACCTGTGGCAGTGCCTGCACTTTCGCGAGGACGTCGGCCGGCACGTCGCCGTCCACCTCGATGAGGGCGATGGCGCTGCCGCCTGGCGCCTCGCGCCCGACATGGAAGGTCGCGATGTTGATACCCGCGTCGCCCAACGTAGAGGAGAACTTGCCGATGAAGCCGGGCTTGTCTTGATTGGTGATGTAGATCATCGAGGGCCCGAACTCCGCATCCATGCGGATACCCTTGATGTTGACGATGCGCGGGCGGCCATCCGCGAACACGGTTCCAGACACGTGACGGGTCAGCTGGTCGGTAACGACCGTGACCGTGATCAGGTTATCGTAATCATGCGACGCTTCGCGTGTTGTCTCTTCAACGACAATGCCGCGCTCCTTGGCCACAATCGGCGCCGACACCACGTTGACCTCTTGCAGCATCGGGCGCAGCAGGCCGGCAACAGCGGCTGAAGTGAGTGCTTTGGTCTTCAGGCTTGCCACCGCACCCGCATAGGTGAGGTGGATCTCCTTGATGTCGGTTTCAGTCAACTGACCGACGAAGGAACCGAGCTTTTCTGCAAGCGCGATGAACGGCTTGAGCTTCGGCGCCTCCTCGGCGGTGATGGAGGGAAAGTTGACCGCGTTCGAGATTGCTCCGCGCAACAAATAGTCGGACATTTGCTCGGCGATCTGCAGTGCCACGTTCTCCTGTGCTTCGGTCGTGGCCGCGCCAAGATGCGGTGTGCACACAACGTTGGGATGCCCGAATAGAGGATTTTGGGTCGCCGGTTCCTCCACAAACACATCGAACGCCGCGCCGGCAACGTGACCGGAATCAAGCGCAACCCGCAGCGCTGCCTCATCGACCAACCCGCCACGGGCGCAATTGATGATGCGCACTCCGGGTTTCGTCGTCGCCAGTGCGCGCGCATCGATAATATTGCGCGTTTTGTCGGTGAGCGGGGTATGCAACGTGATGAAATCAGCACGCTTCAACAATTCGGGCAACTCGACCTTCTCTACGCCGAGATCGAGTGCACGCTCGGGCGACAGGAACGGATCATAAGCGATCACTTTCATCCGCAACCCGATGGCACGATCGGCAACGATCGAACCAATATTGCCGCACCCGATCACGCCCAGCGTCTTGGCGGTGATCTCAACGCCCATGAAGCGGTTCTTCTCCCACTTCCCGGCCTGGGTGGAGGCATCGGCTTGAGGAATCTGCCGCGCCAACGCCAACATCAACGTGATCGCGTGCTCGGCAGTGGTGATCGAATTGCCGAACGGCGTGTTCATCACAATGATGCCCTTGGCGGTCGCCGCGGGGATGTCGACGTTGTCGACACCAATACCAGCGCGTCCGATCACTTTCAGGTTCTTGGCCTGCTCCAAAATCTTTGGCGACACCTTGGTGGCTGAGCGGATGGCGAGCCCGTCAAAACCATTGATCACACTTGCGAGCTTTTCCTTGTCCTTGCCCAGGTTCGGCTGAAAGTCGACTTCGACGCCGCGATCCTTGAAGATCTGCACCGCGGCTGGAGACAGAGCGTCGGAAATCAAGACTTTTGCAGACATCTCAGGCCTTCCCGATTTTGAATTTGTAGATGGTCCCACGCGGGACTGCGACGCGGATGCGGTCGATTCAACCGATCATCGGCGCCATCACAATGTGGAGCGCATTACGCTGCCTTGGGCAGCGCCTCTTTGCTCTTGGCGAAGGCCCAATCGAGCCACTGAGTCAGAACTTCCACGTCGCGAGCTTCGATCGTGGCGCCGCACCAGATCCGCAGACCAGCCGGCGCGTCGCGGTAGTGGGCGAGATCGTAGCCGGCGCCTTCCTTCTCGACAGCTCCGGCAAGCGCTTTGGCAAATGCCGACTGCGCATCGGCCGACAACGACGTGATCGCTGGATCGACGACCTTCAAACAAACCGACGTGTTGGAGCGGATCGACGGCTCACTGGCCAAGAAATCGATCCACGGCGTGCGCGCGACCCAATCGGCAAGCACCTTGGTGTTGGCATCGGCGCGCGCAATCAGCGCCTTCAGGCCGCCGACCGATTTGGCCCATTGCAGGGTGTCGAGATAATCCTCCACGCACAGCATCGATGGCGTGTTGATGGTCTCGCCTTCAAAAATACCTTCGTTGAGCTTGCCGCCTTTGGTCATGCGGAAGATCTTCGGCAACGGCCACGCCGGTTTGTAGCTCTCGAGCCGCGCGACGGCGCGCGGCGACAGGATCAGCATGCCATGTGCAGCTTCGCCGCCAAGCGCCTTCTGCCACGAGAACGTCACCACATCGAGCTTGCCAAAATCGAGCGCCTGGGCGAAGGCGGCCGAGGTCGCGTCACAGATCGTCAGGCCCTGACGGTCGCTCGGAATCCAGTCGCCATTCGGGACCCGCACACCTGATGTTGTTCCGTTCCAGGTGAAGACAACGTCGTTCGTGAAATCGACTCGGCTCAGGTCCGGCAGCTCCCCATAGGGAGCTTTCATCACGGTCGCGTCTTTGAGCTTCAGCTCCTTCACCACATCGCTGACCCAGCCCTCGCCGAACGACTCCCAGGCGAGCATGGTGACAGGTCGCTGCCCGAGCAACGACCACATCGCCATTTCGACCGCACCCGTGTCGGAGGCCGGCACGATGCCGATGCGATAGTCCGCAGGAACTTCGAGGATCTCGCGCGTCAGATCGATGGCGCGCTTGAGCTTCGCCTTGCCGATTTTGGCGCGATGCGAGCGGCCCAAAGCCGCGTCAGTAAGAGCTTGGAGGCTCCAGCCGGGCCGCTTGGCGCAAGGGCCGGACGAAAAGTGCGGAACGACCGGCCGCAGGGCGGGCATCGGATTCGTCATATAATCCATCCTTCCAGATGGGCGCCCTTCGGTGGGGAAGGGTGTCCCGTCGCCGCGAATAAACAAGCACGCGCGACGCGTCAAGAACAAAGATTGCGTGAGCGGATTAGGCGGCGACCTGATTGAGCGCCTCGACGACCCCATCGACCACATCTTCGACCAGCGTCTGGTCGTCGCCCTCAGCTGTCACGCGAATCACCGGCTCGGTGCCGGAGGGTCGCACGATGAGCCGGCCGTGCCCGTTGAGGCGGTCTTCACCGCTGGCAATGGCGACCCGCACTTTCTCATGCTCATGCGGCGCACCGCCCCGGTAGCGCACGTTCTTGGTGATTTGCGGCAGCGGATCGTAGGGATCGCCGACCACCGAGACCGGCTGATTGCGCTTCTTGACCACCGCCAGCACCTGCAGGGCAGCAACAAAACCGTCGCCGGTCGTCGTATGATCGCTGAGGATGACGTGGCCTGAAGGTTCCCCGCCGACATTGAACCCCTGCTCGCGCATGCGCTCCAGAACGTAGCGATCGCCGACGGGCGTGCGCAGAACCGAAAGACCAAGCGACCCCAGGAAGCGCTCCAGACCGTAGTTGGCCATGATCGTGGTGACGATCCCGGCCCGCGCCAGGCGCTCGTCCTCGCGCCAGCTCTCGGCAATGACAGCGAGGATCTGGTCGCCATCAACCACATGTCCACGCTCGTCGACAATGACGACGCGATCGGCATCGCCATCGAGCGCAATGCCGATATCGGCGCGCATCTCACGCACCTTGCGCACCAGCGCTTCCGGCGCGGTCGAGCCGCAATCCTTGTTGATGTTGAACCCGTCGGGCTCAACACCCAGCGAAAACACTTCAGCGCCGAGCTCCCACAACGCCGCAGGCGCGACGCTGTACGCCGCGCCGTTGGCGCAATCAACAACGACGCGGAAGCCTTCGAACGACATGTTCTTCGGCAGCGTGCGCTTGGCGAACTCGATGTACCGGTCCTGTACGCCATCGATGCGCTTGGCGCGGCCGAGCGCCGGCGGCTTGGCGAGCTTCTTTGACAGATCCGCGCCAATGAGGGCTTCGATCTCCGCTTCCATCTCGTCGGAGAGCTTGAAGCCGTCGGGTGTGAACAGCTTGATCCCGTTATCGTCGTATAGGTTGTGTGATGCCGAAATCATCACGCCGAGGTCGGCGCGCATGGAGCGCGTCAGCATGGCGACGGCCGGGGTCGGAATCGGACCCGTCAACAACACGTCCATGCCCACCGAGGTGAAGCCCGCCACGAGGGCGTTCTCGATCATGTATCCCGAGAGCCGTGTGTCCTTGCCGATGAGCACGCGGTGGCGATAATCGCCGTTGCGGAAAATCAGCCCAGCCGCCTGACCGACCTTGAGGGCGAGTTCCGGCGTGATCAGGCCGTTCGCGCGGCCCCTGATGCCATCCGTACCGAAATACTTTGCTGCCATATCGTCTGCCCCCGCCGAGCCCGCCCCCAATCTGCGGGCTGGATAGTACGAAATTCGGCTCACCAATGTGCAAAAAATGCGATGGCCCGTCCCA
>JAFAXD010000204.1 GCA_019241285.1 Xanthobacteraceae bacterium
ATCCCGGATGATGTCCTTGACGACGTCTCCGATCGAGATCACGCCCACGACCTTGCCCGCGTCCAGCACTGGCAGATGGCGAAAACCGCGCTCAGCCATCAATGCCATGCAGCCCTCCAGCCGATCGTCCGGCTTGATCGTCACCGGGTTACGCGTCATCACTTGGCCCACCGGCGTCTGCCTCGCATCGAGCCCGGGCAGCAGCACTTTGATGGCGCAGTCACCCTGGGTCACGATACCGACCAGCACGTCGTCGTCGATGACCAGCACCGACCGGACCCGGTTGTCGCGCATCTGGAGCAACGCTTCGACGACCATGTCGCTGGAACGAACATGGATCAGGGCTCCACTCTTCTGGGCCAGAGCGTTTTTTACTGTGCTCATCGATGTCCTTTCGTGGCCCCTGTCTCGCCCCGCCTTGATGGCCCGCATTGAAGGATAGTCGAAATATCGTGCCTCGTCCGGCGAAACCTGCCGCCGATCCCACAGGGGATTTTCACCGGCTCGATGACGTAGCCCTGCAGCATCTTCACCGCCTCCAGCAGAAGCCGCCGACGCCATCCTGCACGGCGCAAACCCTGGAGAGATCCCCTTCTATCAGGTCTTCAAACTCGAGCCCTCGATCAACCTCAAGACCGCAAAAGCAGCTAGGGCTTACGGTACCGTCCACCGCGCTTGCCACAGCCGCCAGAGTGGTGGATTAGGAGGCGACATCGTCCCGGGGTCGACGTCCGCTCAACATGTTGGTAGCGACGTGGGTCAAACCGTTGATCGATCTAATTCTCGAGCAACGTGAATCAGCCTAGCCGATAACTTGTCCGTCTAAATGCGTCGCCTTTTGCATGAAGTTACCAATTGACGCGCCCGTACGAGCCACCGCTCTATCTGCATCCTGAGGATCTCGCACGCTCTTGCGCGCGAGCGTCTCGCAGGATGGCCGCACGCGCCCATCAAATCCCGGTGCGGATCACGACCGATCGGAAAGAGCGCAACTCGCTAGCGACCAATATCAAGCTGCATCCGCCGCGGCGAAGTGTGCCATCTGGTCGTCGTACGCTTTCACGAAGGCCGGTCGGCCTGTGGCGCGTGCGGTGTAAGCGCGGCAACGAGGGTATTTTGCGAGTCCGTCAAACAGGTCTACCGGCCGCAGCACATCCGCCATCAGGAGGTCGGCGACGGTGAATCGGCCGGCCACTAGCCATTGGCGGCCGGCCAGCACCTCTTCCATGCGATCGAGCCTGGCCTTCAGGAAGTCCTCCACGAACTTGGCCTCCGGCGCCTCGCCGGGAAAGCCCATGAAGCGGAAGAGCACCCACGGCTGGGCCGGCAAGTCGACGGAGTTGAGCGCCGCGATGACCCACTCCACGACCTCGGCTCGGCCGCGCCGATCGGTGGGCATTAGCGCTGGGCTTTTCTCTCCGAGGTGCAGCAGGATCGCGCCGCTTTCGAAGATGGTGAGGTCTCCATCTGCCAGCCATGGGACCTGGCCGAAAGGCTGCGCCGCGAAATGGTCGGGGCCGCGATCCCGAAACGGCGTACTCTCCACACGATAAGGCAGACCGGCCTCTTCCAGCGCCCAGCGCACCCGTAGATCGCGGACAAGGCCGCGCGGCGGCTCGGGAACCCAGTCGTAAGTGGTAAGGATCAGGTCGCTCATTCACTAACTCCAAGGAATACGGGAAGCTTCTCGAGCAGACCGTTCCAGCCCTGCTCGTGACTTACGCGGGTCTCTTCATCGGGGAGGCGCTCATGTGTGAGGGTAAGCTCCGTTCCACCGTCGAACGGCTCCAGGCGGAAGGTCACCATCGACTCGGGTTCCGCAGCTCCTGGCAGGTCCCACGTGAAGACGAGCCTCCTTTCGGGAACGACCTCCTGATAGACCCCGGTCGGGTTGTGTTCGTCGCCATTCAGCAGCCGGAACACGACGCTGAACCGGCCACCCGGACGAACGTCGGCCTCCACGCTGAGGGTCGGCCCCGCATCGGGACCCCACCACTGCATCATCAGCTCTGGCCGAGTGATTGCCGCCCAGACCTTTGCAGGCGGGGCCTTGATGCGGCGCACGAGGGTGAGGCTCGGCAAGCGGACGGTCACCGCTCGCCATCCTGCTCAACAAGGGCGGTCAGTCGATCCAGGCTTACCGACCAAAAGCGTTCGTAGCGGTTGAGCCATGCAATCGCCTCCTGCATCGGCGCGGGCGCAAGGTTCACCGCCACCGTGCGGCCGGTTTTGGTCCGCGTGATCAAGCCGGCGTCTGACAGGACGTCCAGGTGCTTGGTCATGCCGGGGAGCTTCAGCGAGAATGATTTGGCGAGGTCGCTGACAGAGAGGCCGGGTTCGTGGATCAGGCGCTGCAGGACTCCACGCCGGGTGGAATCGGACAGAGCCCAGAATGTGCAGTCCAAGCCAGAGGAATGATACTTCGCCATGTAGCGAAGTATCCACCGTTCATGCTCGCAGAGTCAACAGGCGGATGCCTGCCCCCGAGCAGCTATTCGCGTCCGGGCTGAAGGTCGGCTTACCGCGCAGCAGTGGCGGAGCTGCTACCCCTCGCCAGGTTTCCCACAGCTGGAAGGATGGCCGCACCCGAGGATCAAATCCCCGTACGGATCACCTGGATATTCAGATCCCTAATCTTCTTGCGCAGCGTGTTGCGATTGACGCCGAGCAGGTCGGCGGCGCGGATCTGATTGCCGCGCGTTGCTGCCAGTGCCGCCGTCAGCAGCGGGTACTCCACCTCGCGGAGAATGCGATGGTAGAGGCCGGGAGGCGGCAGGTTATCATCGAAGCCCGAGAAATAGCGCGCCAGGTGCCGCTCGACCGAGGATGACAGGTTCTCTTCGCGTGGTTCCTCTCCGGCCGGCACGAGGGTTGGCTGGGAGAGCTCGGCGTCGATGACCGCTGCGGTGATTGTCTCCTGCGGATAGAGCGCCGCGAGACGGCGCGCCAGGTTCTCGAGCTCGCGAACGTTGCCCGGCCAGCGGTAATGCTTGAGCCGATCGAGCGCGCTCTGATCGAGCTGCTTTGCCGGCAACCCTTCGCGTTCCACCAGCGCAAAGAAATGCCGCAGCAGATCAGGCACGTCCTCGAGGCGCTCGCGCAACGGCGGCAGCCGCAGCGGCACGACGTTGAGGCGGAAGAACAAGTCCTCGCGGAACAGGCCCTGCTGGATCAGCAGGCGCAGATCTTTGTTGGTCGCGGCGATAATGCGCACGTCCGCCTTGATCGGCGTGCGTCCGCCAACGGTCGTATATTCGCCCTGTTGCAGCACGCGCAGCAAACGGGTCTGCGCCTCCATCGGCATGTCGCCGATTTCGTCGAGGAACAGCGTCCCGCCTTCCGCCTGCTCGAAGCGGCCCGAGGCGCGCGTGTTCGCGCCGGTGAAGGCGCCCTTCTCGTGGCCGAACAGTTCCGACTCGATCAGGTCGCGTGGGATCGCCGCCATGTTGATGGCGACGAACGGCCCGGTGCGACGCTTGCCGAAATCGTGCAAGGCGCGCGCGACCAGCTCCTTGCCGGTCCCCGACTCGCCGGTGATCATGACCGTCAGATCGGTCTGCATCAGCCGCGCCAGGACCCGGTAGATCTCCTGCATCGCCGGCGAGCGACCGATCAACGGAATCGAGTCGAAATCCTCGACCTTGTTGTTGTTCGGCACCCGCTCCTTGGGTTCGGCGAGCGCGCGCCCAACAATTGCCGTAAGCTCCTTGAGGTCGAACGGCTTGGGCAGATATTCGTAGGCGCCGCGCTCGGAGGCGCGTATCGCGGTCATGAACGTGTTCTGCGCGCTCATGACGATGACGGGCAGCTCCGGCCGCAGCTTCTTGATGCGCGGCAAGAGGTCGAACGCATTCTCGTCAGGCATCACCACATCGGTGATGACGAGGTCGCCATCGCCCTGGCTGATCCAGCGCCAAAGGGTCGCAGCGTTGCTGGTCGACCGGACCTCATAACCAGCGCGCGACAGCGCCTGGTTGAGAACGGTCCTGATCGCGGCATCGTCGTCGGCGACCAATATGTTTCCCGCGGGCATCATGAAAGTTCCTCTTAGGTAGCTCCGCCCGGCACGGCGTCGTCACCCGTGAATTTCGGCATAAGCACGCGAAACGTCGTTCGTCTTGGTTGCGACTCGCACTCGATGATGCCGCCGTGGTCGCCGACGATCTTGGCGACCAGTGCAAGTCCCAGACCACTGCCGCTCGGCTTGGTGGTCACGAACGGATCGAACAGATGCGGCATCAGGTCTTCAGGTACACCCGGTCCGTTGTCCTTGACGCAGAACTCGAGCGGCAGTGATACGCGACTCTTGCTGCCTGGCAGCGAGAGCCGCACACCCGGGCGGAACGCCGTCGACAGCGTGATTTCGCCATCGTCGGTCCCCTCACCGATCGCTTCGGCGGCGTTCTTCAACAGATTGAGGAACACCTGGATGAGCTGGTCCCGATTGGCGAACACCGGCGGCAGCGACGGGTCGTAGTCCTCGATGAAGCGGATGTGCCGGGCAAAGCCCGATGCGGCGAGCCGCTTCACATGCTCGAGCACCGCGTGGATGTTGACCGGCTCGCGCTCGACCGGGCGCTCGTCGGCAAAGACTTCCATGCGGTCCACGAGCTTCACGATGCGATCGGCCTCATCGCAAATCAGGCGTGTGAGCGAACGATCGTCGTCGGCTGCGGACTGTTCCAGCAACTGCGCGGCGCCGCGAATGCCCGAGAGCGGGTTCTTGATTTCATGCGCCAACATGGCGGCGAGCGCGATCACCGACCGCGCCGCCCCGCGATGCGTGAGCTGGCGGTCCATTTTGTCGGCGATGGTGCGTTCCTGCAGCATCACCACGATGTGCCCGGGTTGCTCGGGAACCGGCGCGACGTGCAGGTCGACCAGGCGGTCGCCGGGCATGCGCGGCGTGGAGAGATCAACCTTGTATTCGTTCACGGCGGCGCCGCGGCTGCGCACCTGCTCGACCAAGGACAGCAACGGGCTTCCGAACGGCACCACGTCGCGCAACGAATTGCGCCGCAGCAGTGCGACCGAGCTCTCGAAGAACGCTTCAGCCGCGACATTGGCGTCGGCGATCTTGCCGTCCTGTCCGATGACGATGACCGGATGCGGCAGCGCGTTGAGCACCGCCTCAGCGAAGCTGGTCATCGGGCGCAACATTGGTTTGACTGCGCTGCTCATGCGGCTGCCTTCCAGGCGAGGTCGGAGAACGCTTCGGCCAGCAGTACCCTCACCTCTTCGGGCTGCTCGGCGGTGAGCACGCGCGCGCGCCAGAATTTGGATGCCTCGGGCCCGGCGCCGACGCTCATCGCCGCCACATCAAGGCCCCAGCCGAGATGCTTGCGGGCATGCCGCGATCCAATGCGGATTCCATAGTGGACGAGCATCGCGTCGTAGAGCTCGCACAGGAGATCGAGCTGGGTCTCGATCGGCGGATC
>JAFAXD010000220.1 GCA_019241285.1 Xanthobacteraceae bacterium
CTCGGGTCGACGTCGGTCCACATCGACAGCATTCCCAACGGGCAGGGCCATCGCACCGTGGTGGCGCAGATCGTTGCCGACGAATTGGGGCTCGACCCGAAAGAGATCACGGTGATCTCCGATCTCGATACGTTTGGCGGCGCCTGGTCGATCACATCGGGGAACTACTCCAACCGCTTTTCCACCGCGGTTACGTCAGCCGTCGCGCTCTCCGCCCGTAAGGCCGCAGGCAAGCTGCGCGCCGCGGCCGCGCGTTCATTGGGCGTGGCGGCGGACGCGGTCGAACTGGCGAACGGCATGGCGTCAGCGGTGGGCGGGCGCAACGAGCCGATCCCGATCCGCCGTCTCGCCGCCCAGCTTCACTGGGATACCGATAATTTTCCTGAGGGCGTCGATGGACCCATCTCCGAGCTGGCGGAGTTCACGCCGGCCGGTCTCGGCGTGGTCGGCAGCGACGATCGCATGCGCTCATCGTTGACGTACAGCTTTCAGTGCGATCTTGCCGTCGTCGAGGTCGACGAGCAAACCGGGCACGTCACGGTCAACAAATATGTGAGCGTGCATGACGCCGGCAATCTTCTCAACCCGGCGGTGGTCGAAGGACAGATCCAGGGCGGTTTCGCACACGGTTTCGGCGCCGCCATGCTGGAGCGCGTGACCTATGCGCCGGACGGCACGCTGCTCTCAGGCACGTTCCAGGATTATCTCTGTCCGACGGCGCCGGAGATGCCGGAGCTTGTTGTTGCTCACGCGGCAAGCCCGAGCCCGCGCACCATCCATGGCGCCAAAGGCTTAGGCGACGGCTGCTCGATGATCACGCCGGCCACGCTCGCGAACGCCATCGCTGATGCGACCGGGCTCGATGACCTCGCGCCGCCATTCCTTCCGGGCCGGCTCTGGGAAGGGCTGCGCGGCGAGGATCCCGATGCGCTGTTGCGTCAGCCGACGGCGACCGCATCTCCTGGCGCGACGGTGGCGCCCAAGGCGGGCGGGTTGAGCGGTCAGGACCAAATCGAGATTGCAGCGCCATCCCGGGAGGTATGGGACGCGCTGCTCGACCCCGACACGCTCAAACGCATCATCCCGGGCTGCGAAAGCGTCGAGCTGAGCGGGCCTGATCTCTATCGAGCGCGCGTGCGCATCAGCGTCGCCGGCATCGGCGCGACCTATGAGGCGCAGATTCGAATCTCTGATCGCGAACCTCCGGCGCGCCTGCGATTGTCGGGTAAAGCCGAGAGCAAGCTCGGGGGCGGTGAGGGCGAGGCCCATGTCACGCTCGCCGAGCACGATGGAATGACAAAGCTAAGCTACGTCTATCGCGCCAATGTGAGCGGGCGGCTGGCAAGCTTCGGGCATCGCATGTTGGACGGCGTGGTGCGCTTGCTGCTTGCGACGTTCTTCGATCGGCTACGCGCGGTGTTGTCGGGTGAAACGCCGCCCGCCGGACTGCGAGAGCGATGGCGCGCGTGGCTTGACTTGGTTTGGCGCTCCCGGGGACGTACATGAAGCCTGCACGCTTCGCCTATGTGCGCCCCGAGAGCGTGGCGGAGGCCGTGGCGACGCTCGCCGAACACGGGGAAGACGCGCGCGTTATTGCCGGCGGACAATCGCTCGGCGCCATGCTCAACATGCGCCTGGTTACGCCGAAAGTGTTGATTGATATCAACGGCCTCGCAGACCTTGCGACTATCAAATCGGATGGTAGCGCGATCATCACGGGCGCTGTTGTGCGCCAGTCCGACGCGTTGGTCGACCCGCAGGTCCGGACGCAGCTGCCGCTACTGACGCAGGCACTTCCGTATGTCGGCCACTACCAGACCCGCAATCGCGGCACGCTTGGCGGATCGGTGGCGCACGCCGACCCGAGCGCCGAGATCACGCTTGCCCTGGCAACGCTTGCCGGCGAAATCGAACTCACCTCCAGGCGCGGCCGGCGCCGGGTGCCTGCACAGCAATTCTTCCAATCCGCGCTGGTGACGGTGCGCCGTCCCGACGAGCTGATCACGTCGCTGCGCTGGCCGATACGACGGCCGACACAGCGCTTCGCATTCACTGAGTTTGCCGTGCGCAGCGGCGACTACGCAATCGTCGCGGTCGCTTGCGTCCTCGATTTGCAAGGCGACGGCGCGGTGCGCAGCATTCGGCTCGGCTTCGGCGGCGCGAGCGAGGTGCCCCAGATCATTGATGTAACCGACTTCAACAAGCGGCTAGAGGCGAACCTCATACAAACAATCGCACTGGATGCGGCGGCGCGCATTCAATGCCGCGGCGATCTCCTGGGTTCTGCGGCCTATCGGCGCCAACTTGCCGGTGTGCTTGCTTCGCGCTTGATGACGTCCGCTTCAGCATCTACGGACCCTCATCCTGAGGAACACGCGAACTGGAGTGCGCGTGCGTCTCGAAGGATGGCCACGGGCAACGGCCCATCATCGCGGCCGTCCTTCGAGACGCCTGGCCAAAGGCCAGGCTCCTCAGGACGAGGTCCGGAGGTTGGGCGGGTCACCATTAAGTTCACACTCAACGGGCGGCGCGTGTCGGCGCAAGTCGAGCCGCGCATGCAGGTCGCGGACTTGCTGCGCCATGTTCTGCACCAGACCGGAACGCACGTCGGGTGCGAGCATGGCATATGCGGCGCCTGTACGATCCTGGTCGATGGTCGCGCCATGCGCTCGTGTTTGCTGTTCGCCCCGCAGGTCGCGGACGCATCGATTGTCACGGTCGAAGGCCTGGCGCAACCCAACGGCGAGCTCAATGACCTGCAGAAATCCTTCCGCCGCCATCACGCCCTTCAGTGCGGCTTCTGTACTGCCGGCATCCTTGTCTCAGCCACGCAGTTCCTGACCGAGCATCCTGACCCCAGCGAGCACGAGGTGCGCGACATGCTGTCCGGCCATCTCTGCCGCTGCACCGGCTATCAGCCGATCGTGCAGGCAATATTGGCTGTCGCGCAGCAACGAAGAGTGACGGAAGGTGCTCTAAAGTAGCCGAGCGGATACACCGCTGGCCTGCGTGAGCTTCACCGCTTCTTTGTCAAACGAGATGAAAGTTTCTCCACCAAGCCAATTGCCTTCGTAAACGATGATGCCGTCCGCAAAGTCGCCGCCGGCTTCAAGATGGGCGAGCCCCGCCGTCACCGCCGGCCGATTTACCAGGACATTAGCGCTATCGATCAAGCGCCTGAGAGCTTCGGCAATTTCGAGATTGGAAATTTTGTACCCCCGCGCAAGTACCCAAACCAGTTCGCAAAGTGCTGGTAGCGTCAGGGCGACAAAATCGGCCTCCGCCAATTCCCTTTGAGCTAGTTTGCTCTGCCGCGGGTGATCACCGGTGATCGCGCGAACGAGGACGTTTGTGTCAACCGTGACACTCATCGTTTGCCGGTCCAGCCCTGCTTGGCTATTTCGGCGATTTCTGCGATCGACAGCGTTGGGCCGTCCTTTTTCTTCAAGAGATTGAAGACTTCTGAAATCTTGCCGGTCGGCCGTACGGCCTTGATTTCAATCCGGCCGTCCGGAAGCTTGTCCACGACGACTTTTTCACCAGGGCTCACGCCGAGGTGATTTAGGACGTCTTTGCGAAGCGTGATTTGTCCTTTGGACGTTATCGTAAGCATGCCCATATCCGACACCTTTCTCGTCGCATGTAAGGCGAAAATGCCTTACATGCAAGGTGGGCCTGGGCTTCCGATCGCGCGTTGATGGGTAATTACTGCGAGCTCGGGAACAACGAAATGCCGCCCAGGGGGCCCGCGCCGCGGCGTTGTTGCTCCTCCGTGGCGGCCTCGGCGCGCGCTTTCTCGATTGCCGTACTGGCCTGCGCGACGGTCATTTCGCCGTTCTGCACTTTCTGGCCGATCTCGATGCGCTTGGCGATCAGTTTGTCCAGGACTTCCGGGTATGGCATGGTCGGCCGCAGAATGTTCCAAGCCTCGGTGTGGCACTTGGCGCGCGCCACCGCGACCTTGGCGTCATTCGGCGAATAGGTGACGTCGCACTTGCGCGCGGCCGCGTAGGACTGGTCCTGCAATTGCTTGGATTCGGCTTCGCCCATCGGACCGCGCTGTCCGGCGCAGCTGGCGATCATCAGCCCGAGTGCAGCAAAGGCAAGGGCTCTGGCGCCCGCCTCATATCGGGGCAAGCGCACGGCTGTATCTCCTCCCTGGCGAAGAGCGAGCTTTACTTCTTGTTGAGCCAGATCAGGCGCTCCTCTGCTTCTGTGCATCCCACCAGGGGCACACGCCGGCATTGACCTGATAATTGCCCTCGATCACCTGCACCGGTTGGCGCA
>JAFAXD010000235.1 GCA_019241285.1 Xanthobacteraceae bacterium
AACGTCGCGCGCTGACCAAATTGGAACGGGCAATGCAAAAGAAAATCGATGTAATGTGAAAGTACGCGCATGGCGGGAAAATGGGTTCGTTTTGCAATTGGGCCACTGTCACCTGTCACCTCTGGTGGCGGTGTTTTTATCTGAACCGCCTTTTTCGCCCGACTCGCGCTTCCGCCCAAGCACGTGCTCTTGGCTGACGGCCTGGGCTTCATACCGGTTATGGCTAGAGTGGCTTCGTTTTAGCAAAACCTCGCTGCCGTGCGGTCGAGCGCGTCGCTGCGGAATTGCAGGGATTTGATTTCGCGCTGAGGGAGCTTGACGTTCAATACCGGCCCAGCAGAGCCTGGCGGAAGCGCGCCTTTGTAATGACGCCATCCTTGATGGGAATGAGGATCGGCACGCGCTCGGGATCGACCTTGATCTGCGCCAGATAGGGCCCTTCGTTCGTGTGCGTGCGGGCGAGGGCGGGCGCGAGCTCTTGCTGCTGGCGGATGACTGCGGCCGCCGGAAAACGGCAGGCGATCGCGACGCCCGCAATGTCGATGCCGTAGGCGGTGTGGCTCACTTGTTGGCCGGTCTCGCCGAAGCGCTCATTGTCGAACACCAGGATCGATAGATTGCGTGGCTGCTTGACCCCAATGGTCGCCAGGATGCCGAGATTCATCATCAACTCGGCATCGCCGGTGACGACCACGACGCTGCGTTCGGGTTGCGCCAAAGCCAGCCCCAGCCCGAGCGGAACCGCGGACCCCATGGCGCCGACCAGATAGAAATTGCGGTCGCGCTCCTGCTCGCGCGCGACATCCGAGACCGGAGAGCCGAGCCCGCAGATGATAAGCTGATCGCCGACCTGGGCCATCAGCTCGCGCGCAGCGTCGCGGCGTGACAAATAGTTGGCCATGTTCACATGTCCTTGGCGCCGATCAGGCGCTGCGAGAGCAGCACCGCGACCGGGGCGTCGCTGCGCCAGGCCATCTTCAGGCCTTCCGTGACCATGACGACCGCATCCTGCGGATGGCTTGCGCGAAACACCTGAAAGCCGGCCAGTTCGAGCATGGCCTGCGTAGTGCGCCCCATTGGGATTTGCCACGGATTTCCTTCGCCGAATTCGCCACGCATGCTGACGAGCAGGAAAAACGGAAAGCGGCAGTTCGTGACCAGCGAGAACGTGTTGATGCAGTTGCCGACCCCGCTGCTCTGGATCATCAGCACCGCGCGCTTGCCACCGAGCCAGGCACCGCAACAGATGCCGACGCCTTCCTCTTCCGTCGTCAGCACCACGGCGCGGTCTTGGTTGCCGGCGTTGGCGCGGCTGATGAAGGAATCAAGCCCGGCATCGGGCAGGTAACAAAAGAGCTCGACCCCGCCCTGCTCGAACGCGGCGAAGACCTGCTCACGCCAGTCGTCACCCGGCTGGCCGGTGCGCGTCGGATCAGGCATGCGTGTCCCTGCGTTCATGGGTTCGTTCGGCTCGACGGCGGATTGATCTGCACCGTGCCGGTCATGCCGGCGACAAGACGCACGCCGCTGGGAACGTCGTCGAGCGCGATGCGCACCGGCACGCGCTGCGCCAAGCGCACCCAGGTGAAGATCGGATTGACCTCGGCAAGCCCGGACGGGTCAGACGCTGCGTCGGCGACATTGATGCCGCGCGCAACACCGGCGACATGGCCGCGCAGCAACGCGTTGTAACCGAGCAGCTTGACCACGGCGGGATCGCCTTCACGGATTGATCCGAGCACGGTTTCCTCGAAATAGCCATCGACCCAGAATGAATCCGAATTGACAATCGTCATGCGCCGCTCGCCGACTGTGACATAGTCGCCGAGTTGGGCCTGCAGGTTGGTGACAAAGCCGTTGACCGGCGAGGTGATGCGCGTGCGCTGCAGATTGACCTGCGCCTGTTGCAGGTTGGCTTGCATCTGCTGGTACTGGGCTTGCGCCGCGAGCGCCTTGCTCAGGAAGACCTCCTTTTCTTCCTCGGACGCCCATTGGCCGAGCTTCTCGCGGCGCTCCGACTCGGCGTTTGCATTGTCGTAAGTCGCTTTCGCCTGCGCCACCGCGGCCTGCGCGACATCAACCGCAATCTTGTAGTTGGTCGGATCGATCTCCATCAGCAAATCGCCCTTGTGCACCACCTGATCGTCGACGACCGGAAGTTGCGTAATATTGCCGGCGACTTGCGGCGCGATCGTCACCACGTAAACGCGCACGCGACCGTCGCGGGTCCACGGGGCGCCCATGTAGGTCTTCCACGCAGCCCAGGTGAGCGTGCCGGCAATCGCGACCACGATCAGCGTGGCGAGAAATGGGAGTACGCGGAAGCGTCGCCGGCGCCTGGGCAACGGCGTCGGAGAGGTTTGAGCAGGGGGCGCGACGGCCGGGGCGAGGGGAGGCTCGCGTCCCCTGCCTGTTTCGGGTCGCCGCTCGGCCGTGGACATCAGCAACTCCGATTTGCCGCAAGCTCGATGACGCGATGCTGCCAACCAAGGGTTGCAGTCAGGGCTAAACAAGTATCAACCACGCGGCGCTCGCCATCAACGCCATTTCGGCGCAAAAGTTTAGAACCCGCCGCTGACGTAGGACCCAGGGAAACGATTGAGCTGGGCGCGAATATTGGGATCGGGATCGCGACCCACATAGGCGCCGCCCACCGACACCACGCTCGGGTCGCGTTGACTGTACCCGAGGAGTGGATCAGGTCGGACCGGGCGCGCAATGCGCGGGCTCCGCGTCTGCGCGGCGGCCTCTATCACGAGCAGGAGGCTGACGGCTAAGGCTGACGCGCTGATCACGGCCCGTTTACCTGAGCTGGGGCCGACAAAACGGGCAGGGCGATACGGCACGTCCGATCTCCGAGGAACCGGCGTGCAGGTGGCCTCCCGCGACGCTCCGCGCAAGATTTCGCCGCCCAGCCGCTCGCAAACGTGATGTAGGCCGCAAACTGGTTAGGGCGTATCCGCCGCAGCGGTGCGGTAGCGATCGGCGGCCCGGGCCTTGGCCTTGGCGGCCTCGGCGGCGCGATCGCGCTTTGGCGCATTCGTCACCAGCGCGTGCAGCAGCTCGTGCGCGGCGTGCGCCACCTGATCCACCGCCCGATTGAACGCGGCTTCGTTCGTCTTGGACGGACGCGTGCAGCCGGAGAGCTTGCGCACGAATTGCAGCGCCGACGCGCGGATCTCCTCCTCGGTCGCGGGAGGCTCGAAATTGTGCAGGGTTTTGATGCTGCGACACATGACACGGAGTCCTTACGGCTAACTGGCTTCTTTCAAGTGCGGCGAAAGAGGGCTGACCGTGACATAGGGGCGATAGCGCCACAAGTATCCCCCGGACCGGCGGGTTACGCGATGCCCGCGCCGTGCGATGACAACCGGAAAATCCCGGGCGCAGCGGTGTTTTATCGTAAGACATAAGTTGCTCGCGCGATGTATCGTGCAGCAATTGCCACGGGAGAAACACATGACTGTATCGAAGCGTGTCGTTCTGGCGGGCCTCGCCGGTGCTGCGACGGGGGTGTCGACCCTCGCTCTTGCCCAGGTGTCGCAAAAGAAGTCGGAGCATCTGGGCAAGCTGGACGAGGATGAGGTCATGCGCGTCAACCGGCGCACCGGCACGATTCAAAAATCCAACGGCAAGCTTACGCCGGAGTTGCACAGCGCCGCCATGGCCAGCGGGGCGAAGGAAATCTCGCCAAGCACCGTCATCTACAAACACGCCGGTAAGATGTACATGTTCGACTATCAGGACAACGCCAACACCCAAGCCGCGATCAATTTCGAGTCGCAGTTCGACAATGATTAGTTAGGACTGTCGGCAGCAATCCGGCAGACGATATCGATCGCGCGCCGCAATAGCGTCATCGAGGCTTCGAGCGTCCGAAAGCCTGCGTGCGCCGTGATGGTCACATTATCCATGCCGGCGAGCGGATGATCCGGCCGCAGCGGCTCGGTGTGAAAGACATCGAGCCCGGCGTGACGGATATGGCCGCTGCGCAAGCGCTCGATCAGCGCCGTCTCATCGATGAGCGCGCCGCGCGCGGTATTGACCAGGATTACGCCGGGCTTCATGCGCGCGATCTGCGCCGGCCCGAGAAATCCGCGCGTTGCCTCGGTCAGCGCCAGGTGCAGCGAGATGATGTCGGCTTGCGCGAGCAGCTTCTCGAGCGGGACGAGCGGTGCGCCGGGGAGGTGCGTGCGATTCCAGGCAATGACCTCAAGGCCGAGACCGCGGCCGATGCGCAGCACCTCGCGGCCGATACCACCCAGCCCGATAATGCCGAGCGTCTTCCCGGCGAGCTGGACGCCTTCGCGCGGCGACCAGGAGCCGGTGCGCACCTCGCGGTCCATGCGGGCAACGTCGCGACAACACGCAAGCATCAGCGCCGCCGTGTGCTCCGCAACCGCCGTGTCGCCGTACCCCTTGATGGTGTGCACCGCGATGCCGCGCGCAGCGAGCTCCTCCACGTTCATGTAGCTCGAGGCGCCGGTGCCGAGAAACACGACGTGCTTGAGGCGCTCGCACCGTTCGGCGATTTGCGTCGGCAAATACGAATGATCATCGATGCAAATGTCATAGCCGTTCAGCAGCTGCGGCAGCTCGGCTGCGGTGAACGGCTTGCGATTGACGTCGATTGCCGGGTCGCCGTCGCGCAGCACCTGCTGCCACACCGGCGCGAGCTGGTCGTTGCAGTCGATGAACAGGGATTTCATGCGTCCTCGGTGGCCAGCGCGTAACCCGTTACGCCCTGCCACAGAACACCGACCCCGCCAACTTGATTAATGGTGGACCTGAACTAGTCCGAATGCCGGACGGGCTCCCAATCGCTGCTGGTCAGGCCATGGTAGGCGCTCTTGGCGCTGTCGAAATCCTTCCAGGTCGTGTGGCTGCGGAAGAGCTCGCCGGTCGCGCGGTCGGTATGCAGCATGTGCCCGCTATCGAGATAAGTCACGATCGCCGTCTTGCTCTCAAAAACCACGGTCATTTTGCGCCTTTGCTGGGTCGGAGTGGGAACCGCGATGTATCACGCTTTTATGACGGAAAATTTCTGCCTCTATGGCTGATCCGAGCGGGAACCAAATGGCGCGATCGGCGTTGCGAAGATAAGCGGAACTTGCTTCCGTCTAGGGAGGGCAGGTTTCCCAAGAGGCTCCAGCTCGCGACTGGAGCTTCTTGCTTTTAGGGTTGCTCTGTCGGGTGGGGACCAGGAGGGCCGTCGCGGCAGCTATGGCGCACCGCTGGCCAGCTCCCGCTGTAACTGGTTGTGCCGATCTTGGTGCAGCTGTTGGATCTGCAGGAAGGTTTTCAGCAACTCCCTGGCCAGCGCCGCATCGGAACCGTTCTGTTCCAGGCGTGCAATGCGGGCTCGTTGGCTTGAGATATACCGTTCCCCTAAAGCGAGATCCGCTTGCGTCTTGTGAAGCTCGGCCTTTGCGAGCTCGTCCGCAACCGGGTGAGGATGCCATCGAGGCGTTGGGCTTTCGGTCGGGACATCCAGAGCTTCGGTAAAAGGCAGCTCAATGACCATCCGGCCGAGGCTGTCCCGGATCTCAAAGCAACGATATGCGGGTGTGCGCCCTTCACGACGCGCTTCCGACCATATGTCGATGGCGGCCCTGTGCGCTTGCAGGTAGGCGGTTTCGAAATCGGGGAGATCCAGACCAAACTCGTCGCGCTCGAGTATGCGACCATTGCGCAGGTCGAAGAAGAATTGCGGCATGAGGCCCTCGTTGGCCTTAGAGGGTAGAATAACAATGGGTTGCGCTAAAAGTTTCCCATTGGTCTTGACGGATGGTTCTGCTGTTCAGCCCGCCGTGCGAGCAAGTCATAGTCCCGGGCAATTCCTAGCAATGTCTCCCGGTTCTGTTGATCCGTCATCGCATCGGCGCGCGCGCGTGCCTCCTCGGCACGAGCCCGCCAATACTCGGGGGTTGATCGGTTTTGCATCAGGAGTCGCCCGAAAGCACCCCAAAGCCCATCGTATATTGCCACGGATGCGTGTGGAGGACCATGGCGAGGGTGCTCGGCCCATGCCAAGCCGGACGGGCTCCTGGGTTATTGCCCCAGGTGCAATAATCCCTTGCCTTTACCGCCTATTCTGCTCGTTCCAGACGCCAATACATTCTGGCCAGACAGGAGATTGGCCATGAAACGCAAAAATAATGCTGCCGTTGGCGTTCTCGCCGCCCAAACAGGTCGTTGGCTGCTGATGACGGGCTTCTTGATGGCGGCCGCCTTGACGACGCTACTACCCTTTATCTTGCTCTGACCGGTTTTCTCCGGCATGACGGCCCCCCGCGAAACGTCGATCAGCCAGTCAGACGCTAGACCTTCCGGCCCTAACGAGCCCGGGTGCTAACGTGCCGTTGACCGGGTGGTGCGATTTCGACCCGCGGAACCAACGAGTGCAACGGAGACAAAGACGAAAATGGGGGCCCTCTCGGACGCGGATCGGGACCTTGTCGAAGATCTCGTGGTCGCGAACCACATTCTGTTCGACCAAGGCGTGGTGGATGCGTTTGGACACGTGAGTGTCCGCCACGACAAACGGAGCGACCGCTACCTGCTCGCCCGCAACATGGCGCCGGCGGAAGTCACACGTGACGACATCGTCGAGTTCGACCTCGACAGCGTTCCGGTCAACGGCGATGCGCGCGCCGTGTATCTGGAGCGGTTTATCCACGGCGAGATTTATCGGCGGCGGCCCGACGTGATGGCGGTAGTGCACAGCCACTCGCCGACGGTGGTTCCGTTCAGCGTCGTTCCGAACATCAAGTTGCGCCCGGTGTGCCACATGAGCGGCTTCCTCGGCCAGGGCGTGCCGACCTTCGAGATCCGCGACGTCGTCGGGGAAGGCTCGGATCTCCTGATCCGCAGCCGCGAGCTCGGGGCCGCATTGGCGCAGTCACTCGGCTCGGCCCTGATCGTGTTGATGCGCGGGCACGGCTCGACAGTGGTCGGCGAGACGCTGCGGCATGCGGTTTATCGCGCAGTGTACGCGGAAATCAACGCGCGCCTGCAGTCCGAATCAATGCGCTTTGGCGAGCCGGTGATCTATCTCACGCCGGACGAAGCGGCGGCGACCTTCAAGAACATCGAAACGCAGATCAAACGTCCTTGGGACTTGTGGAAGAAACGGGTGAGCCAGGCGCACGCCCGCTGAACGCGCGATCTGCGCGATGAGGGGCATCGACCACAACCGGAAAGCGGCGCTTGCCAGCCGTTCCGGATGTTGCCATTTTGTTCCCTATGCTCATCGAGACACTCGGAGAGGCATTCGCCGCGGGTTGGCGCATCACCGCGCGCTGCGCGTGGGGTAAGCGCGAGGGCATGAAGTCCCGGCGAGAGTGCCAGTACACGCGCGAGCTCGATCTTGAGACGCTGCTCTGGACGCGTGGCGCGAACTTCCCATTGTCGAGCTTGGACGGCCGGCTGATGTGCCCGCGTTGCCGGTCACGGCGCGTCGTGGTGTTGTTCCAGCCGCCCCCGGTATCAAAGTCAGCCAAGGCATAATCGGATCGCTTCGAAAACCGCCGTTGGAACAAATTGCACCAAGTACGATTATTTCGATCAGTTAAACCAAAGTCGGGTGACCGACATGGCGGACGACAATCGAATTCAGGTTCCAAACCAAATCGTGGTGCAATAGACGGCGGACCAACTCCGGGGCGATCAAAAGCACTTGCAAACTCTCTGGGAAAGCCACTGGAAGACCCAAGCCGTCATCCAGCGGAGCCTTGAGGCTATCAAGCATTCAGAGGCATTGCTCGATCAAATAGATGGAAAGCCGCACTGGCCCCTGTCCATCCCGCCTGATCCTTATCCAGACTAGAGTGTGATGAAATCAAGTTCCGGAACCCGTCATTGCGAGGCGCGCTGCGCCGAAGCAATCCAGAGCCGAGTGTCGGGGCCCCTGGATTGCTCCGCTTCGCTCGCAATGACGATGCGTTAGCTGGTGCTTTGACTTAACCTCAACGCATCATGCTCTAGGACGTGTCCTCATAAATCAAGGTTCGTGCGCGAGCTCGACCCATGTCCGCTATTGGGCGTACGCTTGGCCTTCCAGCATCCTGGCCGTCCGTTCCAAATTCGCCCGCAGGATCGTGCGATGAAATGGCGCGATCACCGCCAGGTACGTTCGTCCCAGCCGGTTGTGGCAATGCACCACCGTGACCACGACCAGCTCCCGCTTGCCTTGCGCGTCGGGGCGCACCAAGACCCCGACTCGGAAATCGAGATGCCGGTCGTCCCCGCCCATCACCATTTCCCCCGCACGCTTCGACAACACGGGGAAATAGCCGATCACCTGTAGCCCGCTCGTCGCCGCGGCAGCACCGATCTCGCGAGACGCTTTGACGCCGACCGTCGCCATCACCGTATCCCGCACCCAGGTCAGCGCGCGAATCCACGCCGCCTGCCGCTCGAACGCCACGCCTGCCAGCACTTCAGGATCATCGCTCGCGCCCGCCGGCAGCTGAATCGCGAACGCATCCAGCAGATCCGCGCCCGCATAAAGCGGCGCCAGCACGCTGTCGGATGGTATGGGCGCCGCATGGGCTTTGATCATGCCGCAAATCTCTTCTTGCTCGCGAGCGCACCGAGCAGCTTTACCTGAATGTCCGCTTATCTCCTGATAGCGACCAA
>JAFAXD010000283.1 GCA_019241285.1 Xanthobacteraceae bacterium
TCGACGTCGAACTTCAGGTCGACGCCGGCGATGGTGAACGCGGCTTTCGCATGCAGCGCCTCATTGCCTTTGAGCTTGCCGCTGGCGATGCCTTCGCGCACAGCCTTCTCGATTTCGCGCTGGGCCGTGATGCCGACCTTCTTCAAGAACCGGCGCAGGCTGGTGTTGAGGACTTCCTCGTCCATGACGTCCTCCTCGTTCAGTGGTTGCTGATCAATCCGCCGTAACCCCGCTGGCGCGGATCGGCTCGGCCCAGCGGGCGATCTCGGCCGGGATGAACTTGGCGAGATATTCCGGGGTACGCCGCTCGGGTGCTGGAACAGTTACTCCGACGTCGGCCAGCCGCTTGCGAATCGCCGGGTCGCCGACGGTTTCGTTCGCTGCCTTGGCCAGGCGACGAATGATCGGCTCCGGCGTCCCCTTGGGAAACACCAACGCGCCCCAGGAACCGCAGTCGACATTGGGATATCCGAACTCGGCCGCAGTCGGCACGTCCTCAAGGCCCGGCGCGCGCTCCAGCCCCATCGTCGCAATCGCCTTCACGGCTTTGCCCTGAATCTGCGGCAGCGCAGTTGAGATCTGCTCGGCGAACGCATCGATGCGCCCGCCGATCATGTCCTGCATCGCAGGCGCTGTGCCGCGATAGGGCACCATTGTCATGTCGGTGCCCAAAGCCTGATTCAGCAAAATCCCACAGATGTGAACCCCGGATCCGACACCGGCGGTCCCGTATTTGATGCTGTCCGGATGCGCTTTGACGTGGGCGACGAAGTCCTTGAAATTGTCGGCCGGAAAATCCTTGCGGGTGATCAGCACCCGCGCCGAGTCCGTCACCATCGCGGCTGGAGCAAAGTCAGTCGCCGCGTCATAGAGCGGGTGTTTGTAGAGGGTTTGGTTCTGAGCGAGCACGGATGTGCTGCCCATCAGCATCGTGTAGCCGTCCGCAGCCGCCTTGGCGACGCGGTTCGAGCCGGTCATGCCGCCGGCGCCGCCGACATTCTCGATCGTGATCTGCTGACCAAGCTTATCGCTCAGGCCTGTGCCCAGAATGCGTCCCAGCGCATCGACGGGACCGCCAGCCGCATAAGGCACGACCAGGGTCACCGGACGGGTCGGCCAATCATCAGCACCGGCTGGGCCGGCAACCATCAACAACAAGGCGAAGATGGTGAGTCTCTTCATTCGGCCGCGTCAGCCCGCCTGTTCCACCGCTCCGCCGCCTGATCGTCGGCGGCCTTGGCATCGACCCACGAGGCGCTGTCGCCGCGCTCCTCACGTTTCCAGAACGGCGCCTGCGTCTTGAGATAGTCCATCAGAAATTCCGCCGCCGCGAAAGCCGCCGCCCGGTGCGCCGACGCGGTGACCACAAGAACGATATTGTCGCCAGGCACGAGCCGGCCGAAGCGGTGGATGATGGTCACGCCCTTGAGCGACCAGCGCCGCTCTGCTTCCTCCACATGCCGGGCGATCTCCTCTTCCGCCATGCCCGGATAGTGCTCGAGCGTCATCGCCGAGATGCCGTCGCCGCGGCAGATGCCGGTGAAGGCGACCAGCGCGCCGATATCTGGGCGCCCGCGCGCCAGCGCCGCCTGCTCAGCGCCGGCATCAAAATCCTCGCGCTGCAGCCGGATGGTGCGCATCATCCACCCGTCATGGGCGGAAAAAACGCAATCTCATGAGCCCCGGCGAGCGCCGTGTCGGCACGGACGTGGGCACGGTCGATCGCGGCGCGGATCACTTTCGGATTTTCGAACGCATAGGCATATTGCTCGCCACGGCCGGATAGCCAGCCGACGAGGTCCGCAACAGTGCGCACATGCGCCGGCGCCTCGACCTCCTCGTCGGCCTTGCCGATGCGCTCGCGCACCCAGGCGAAATAGAGAAGCTTCAACCGCGTCAGTCCACCAAGTGTCGGACCCCGGCCTTGAAGTAGTCGTAGCCCGTGTAGAGGGTCACCAGCGCCGAGATCCACAGCAGCGTAAGGCCGATCATTGTCACATACGGGGCCGGTACGCCGATGACTGAGGAGACGACCGCATCGCCGGCATCGCCCGCCAGCAGAAACCCGATGGCCACGAGTTGGGCGGTGGTCTTCCATTTGGCAAGGGTCGTGACCGGCACGCCGACGCGCAATTCGGCCAGGTATTCGCGCAGGCCCGAGACCAGGATCTCGCGGCACAGGATCACGATCGCCGCCCACAGCGACCAGCCGCGGATGGTGCCATCGGCGGCGAGCATCAGCAGGCAGGAGGAGACCAGGAGCTTGTCGGCGATAGGGTCCAGCATGCGGCCGAAGCTTGACTGCTGATCCCACATGCGGGCGATGTAGCCGTCCAGGATGTCGGTCACGCCGGCGGTAATGAAGATGGCCAGCGCCACCCAGCGCAGCCAAATCCCGCCCTGAAGGATGTCCTGCCAATACATGGCGGCGACCACGGCTGGGACCGCTGCAATACGCGCATATGTCAGGGCATTCGGCAGCGTCAGCGGCCGGCTTGTCATGCGCCTGGTGGTGGCACTGTCCATCACATCAGCATAGTCCGTTGGGCGCTGCAGCAACACCCCTTAAGCATGCACTACTGCCTTGTTTCATGGAAGAAATCGTAGATCCGGCGCGCCATATCGGCGCTGATACCCTCGACTTTCATGAGGTCCCCGGCGGACGCCCGCTCGATCGCCTTCAGGGTCCCGAAGTGGTGCAGCAGCGCACGTTTGCGCGTCGGTCCGACCCCAGGAATTTCCTGCAACCCGGCTTCGCGGATGTCACGCCGGCGCCGGGCGCGGTGCGAGCCGACCGCGAACCGGTGCGCCTCATCGCGCAGCCGCTGGATGAAATAGAGCACAGGGTCGCGCGGCGGCAACCGAAACGGCTCCCGCCCGGGCTGATAGAACATCTCACGCCCGGCATCGCGATCGAAGCCTTTGGCGATCGCCACCAGGGCCACGTTCTCGACCCCGAGCGTGGCGAGCGCTTCCCGCACCGCGGACAGCTGCCCTTCCCCTCCATCGATCATCACCAGATCGGGCCAGGGCGATGCGGTTTCCTCCTCGGTGCCGACATCAACGTCCGAGTCGGTCTGAGCCGGGCGTGGCGCTTCGCTCAGCAGGCGCTTGAAGCGGCGGCCCAGCACCTCGCGCATCATGCCGAAATCGTCGCCAGGGCTCAGGTCCTCGGAGCGGATGTTGAACTTCCGGTACTGGTTTTTGCGGAACCCTTCCGGCCCGGCGACGATCATGGCGCCGACTGCGTTCGTGCCCTGGATGTGACTGTTGTCATAGACCTCGATCCGCTGCGGTGGTTTCGGCAACGCGAAGGCTGTTGCGAGGCCGGCGAGCAGCCGCTGTTGCGAGGCGCTGTCGGCAAGCTTGCGGCCGAGGGCTTCGCGCGCATTGGCAAGGGCCTGGTCAATCACGAGCTTGCGCTCGCCGCGCTGCGGAACACCGATCTCTACCTTGTGGATGCTCTTGATCGCCAGCGCCTGTGCCAGCAAGTCGCGCTCGGCGACCTCGTGCGAGAGCAGAATGCAGCGCGGGCACGGCTTGTCGTCATAGAACTGCGCCAGGAACTCACCCAACACCTCAGCCGCGCTAAACGAACGATCCGCCCGCGGGAAATAGGCGCGGTTGCCCCAGTTCTGGCCGGCGCGGAAAAAGAACACCTCGATGCAGGTGAAGCCACCGTCCTGATAGGCGGCAAACACGTCAGCCTCATCGACGCCGCGCAGGTTGATGCCCTGCTGCGACTGGATCGCCGACAGGGCTGCGAGACGATCGCGCAGCACCGCAGCACGCTCGAAGTCGAGCGCATCGGAGGCCTTCTCCATTTCAGCGGCGAGTTGCTCGCGCACCGCGTGGCTACGCCCGGACAGGAACGCGCGCGCTTCTCCCACCAACTCGGCGTAATCGGTGTGCGAGACTTCGCCGGTGCAGGGCCCCGAGCAGCGCTTGATCTGAAACAGGAGGCACGGCCGGGTACGGCTCTCATACACGGCATCCGTACATGAGCGGATCAGGAACGCGCGCTCCAACGCCGTAATGGTGCGATTGACCGCCCACACCGAGGCGAACGGGCCGTAATAAT
>JAFAXD010000305.1 GCA_019241285.1 Xanthobacteraceae bacterium
ATGAACTGGTTCGAGGCGTGGCTGTGCGGCTGCGGGATGCCGGCGCCTTTCTCGAACCGGATCAGCGCAATCGACGCGCCGGTCTCCTCGTTGCGCCAGAGCATCTTCTCATGCACGCCTTTGAGCGACTTGGCGCGCCAGGGCAGATCTTTGCTCTGCAACAACACTTCATCAAGGCTGGGCATTCCATCGGCCAACTTGGGAATTCCTGAATAGGCTGTGCTCATCGGGACCTCACGTGTGCGGTTTGTATGACTTTCAACGCGGCGGCGGCGGAGCGCGCCGCGTGGCGCTCTGCGCCTTGATCAGGCGCTCGCGCAGACTCTCGATGTGATCGCGCACCGCCTTGGCGGCGGCTTCGCCATCTCCCTTGGCGATCATGTCGGCGATGGCCGAGTGCTGGCGGATGGTCGCCCGGGTATCCATGGTTTGCCACAGATGCAGATACCAGTAGCGGATCGAGCGCTCGTGCAGGCTGCGCGCAAACTCGCTGAGCACCACGTTACCGGCCATTTTGGCGAATTGTTCGTGAAACGCCCGATCGCCGGTGATGAAGGTATCGACGTCGGCGGGTTGGCCGTTGCCATAGCCGCGCCGCGCCAGCATCTTCAAAACCTCGGTATCCTCGGCGGTTCTTTGCTGGGCGGCGTTGCGGGCGAGCTCGGCTTCGACGGTCACGCGGGAATCGAGAATTTTCAGAATTTCTGCGATGCTGTCGGGCTGCACGATCACGCCCTTGCGCGGCATGATCTCGACCAATCGTTCGAGCTCCAGCCGTTGCAAGGCCTGATGCACCGGTGTGCGGCCCGCGCCGAGCATGGCGCAGAGCGCGCCCTCGTTCAGATATTGGCCGGGCAGGAAGTGCAAAGTGATAATCTTTTCCTTGAGCTGCTCGTAGACCTGCTCGGCGAGCGAGCCGCCCTTGCTGGCCGGCATTCGCTTTGTTTTCGGCGGCGTCTCTTTTCGGGTCGTGAGCTTTGACTTCGCCATGGCCTAGTGCCTCTCGGGCGCCGGTGGCAGCCAGGGTGCGATCAGTAACTCGACCGCTTCGACCATCAGATAAACCAGGACACCGAGGATCGACAACGCGAACAGGGCCGCGAAGGCCAGCGGCGTGTCGAGCTGCGAGGTCGCAGTCAGCAGCAAAAAGCCGAGACCCTCGCTCGAGCCGACAAACTCGCCGATCACCGCGCCGATGACGGCGAGCGTGATCGCCACCTTGGCGCCGGTCATCACGAACGGCAGCGCCGCCGGGAACTGCACCTTGAACAGAATCTGCGTGCGCGTGGCCTTGAGGCTGTGCGCCAGCTCGAGCAATTCCTTCGGCGTGGCGCGCAAGCCCGCGGCCGTGTCGACAATGATAGGAAAGAACGCGACCAGCCAGGCAATGGCGAGTTTCGATTGCAGGTCGGGACCAAGCCACACCAGAATGATCGGCGCGAGTGCGACCTTGGGCACCGACTGCAGCGCGATCAGCAAGGGATAGAACATCAGATTCAGCGTGCGTGAATTCGCCACCGCAACCGCCATCGGCAGGCCCAACAACAGCGCGAGCCCAAAACCGTAGAGCGTCTCCTTCAGGGTCACCCAGCTTTCTTCAAGCAGCAGCGGTATATTGCCGGCAAACGCGTAGAGGACCTTGTCCGGCGAGGGCAGCACCACGACCGGCAGGCGGCCGAGCCAGCAGGCCAGCCCCCAGGCGACCACGATCAACAACAGCCCGGTCATCGGATAAACGATACGGGTGAGCGAGCGCGCGGTCATGAGGCCAGCGCCTCCACATGCGGCACGATGCCGAGCGCTTCGCTGGCGGCGCGTTCGGCCTGGGTGAAGGCCGGCGTGAAACGCATCGCCTGATTGCGGGGGTAGGGCAATGAGACTGGGATTTGTTGCGACACCCGCGCCGGCCGGCGGCTGAATACGATCACCTGGTCGGCCAGATAGACGGCCTCAGAGATTGAATGGGTGACGAACAGCACCGAGGCGCCGGTTTCCTGGCGGATGCGCAGCAGCAGGTCATTCATCTCCAGCCGGGTGAGCTCGTCGAGCGCGCCGAACGGCTCGTCCATCAACAATAAATTGGGTTGGTGGATGAGAGCGCGGCACAAGGCGACGCGCTGCTGCATGCCACCGGAGAGTTGATGCGGCCGAGCGTGGTGGAAGGTCGCAAGACCGACCAGCGCCAGGAGCTCGCTGGCGCGTGCCCGTGCCGCCTTGTCGCTGCGCCGGAGGATCTCCATCGGGAACAGCACGTTGTCGATCACCGAGCGCCACGGCATCAGGCTCGGCGCCTGAAACACAAACCCGTAGTCGCCGAGCGGACCGGTGACCTCGCGCCCGCCGATGGTCACCGAGCCCGATGTCTTGGCGATCAGCCCCGCCACGATGCGCAGCAGCGTGGTCTTGCCGCAGCCGGAAGGCCCGAGCAGTGCAATCAGCTCACCGCGCTCGAAGCTGAAGCTCGCATCGTCGAGCGCAACCACCGGCTCGGTCGCGCGCGAGCCGAGCTCGCCGACCGGAAACACCTTGCGCACGTTTTTGATTGTTCCGAACGCCATCAATCCGTTTCACAGATCTGCTTGCGCCGTCGCCGCACCGATGTCGGCGCGGAAATTGCCTCCTGGAACCTCATCCTGAGGAGCACGCGGGCTCCGCCCGCGTGCGTCTCGAATGGCCAAGGAGTAAAGCCTCGCTTGGGGCCATCCTTCGAGACGCCTTGGCCCGATTGGGCCAAGGCTCCTCAGGATGAGGGCCGAGGAAGGTTCGCGCGCCCTCGGCGGCTTTGCGACAACGCCGCTTGTATGTCATGTGAAATATCTTATGATATCTCATGCGTCAATCGAGGGGAGAGCGGGAATGAAGAAATTCAAATTACCGGTGCTGCTCACGCTGATCCTGATGCTGGGCTCGGCCGCCCGGGCAGAGGACCGCGACGTCAAATTCATTCTCGATTTCATCAGCCTGGGCCGGCACGCGCCCTGGTACGCCGCTCTCGGCAAGGGCTACTTCAAGGAAGAAGGCCTGAACGTCAGCATCATGCCATCGAAAGGCACCGCTGACGCGATCCGCTCCGTGGTGTCGGGTATTGCCGATATCGGCTTCATCGATATTCCGAGCCTGGTCGCCTCCGGCTCTGCCGGCGGCGCGATCAAGATCGTGGCGGTGAATTACCAGAAACCGCCTTACTGCGTGTTCACGCTCGACCCCGGCGCCAACGTCACCGAGCCGAAGCAACTCGCCAACCTGGAATTCGGCTCCAGCACCTCGTCGTTCCTGCCGCGCATCGTGCAAGCGTTCATGGAAATGAACGGGGTCGACAGCAAGACCCTGAAAGTCGTCAACATCGACGGCGCAGCGCGCGTGCCGATGCTGGCGGCGCGCAAGATTCCGTCGATCGATCAGTTCATCATGAGCGAGCCGGCGATTCGGCGCGCGGTTACCGATGCCAAGCCGAAATGCCTGTTCCTGGGCGATTTCGGACTCGATATCTACTCGAACTCGATCGGCACCACCGAGGAGTATCTCACCAAGAATCCCGACGTGGTGAAGAAGTTCGTGCGTGCCGCGCTGCGCGGCTGGCAATACGCGCTCGCGCATCCGCAGGAGGCGGCGCAGATTCAGTTGCAATACGTGAAAGCCCTGAACCCCGACATCATCGCCGAGGAGTTGGAAATCCTGAAGCGGGTGGCGATCACGCCCGACGTGGAAAAGAACGGCTTTGGCACCGCCTCGATGGATAAGATGAAGCGCACCGTCGACTTCATGAACAAGAACGTCGAGATTGCAGGCGATAAGCTGAGCGCCGAGCAGATCTACCGCCCCGGCTTCCTGCCCGATAAGCCGGTGCTGCCGGAGTAATCCTCGTGTAGGCCGGAGGAGCGCAAGCGAAATCCGGGGACGGCGGTGCCTGGGGTGAACATAGCTGAGAGATTATTGTGACACGCGTCCGCGTCATTTTAGTTGCTTTTCTCCTCGGTGGGGCCACACCGGCGCTGGCACAAACCTTCCCCACCCACGGCGTGACGATCGTCTCGCCGTACCAGGCGGGCGGCACCAGCGACATCATCGCCCGCGCGCTGGCGCAAAAGCTCGGCGAGAACTGGGCGCAGCCGGTCGTGGTGGAGAACCGGCCGGGCGCTAACGGCGCGATCGGCGTGCAGGCGGTCGCGCGCGCGGCGGCGGATGGTCACACGCTGCTCGCGGTCGCCTCGAGTGCACTGACGCTCAATCCGACGATCTTTCCCAATCTCGCCTATGACGTCGGGCGCGATCTCGCGCCGATCACCCGCACCGGCCAGGTGCCCAACGTGCTGGTGGTGCATCCGTCGGTGCCGGCCAAAACGTTCGCGGAGTTGATTGCGCTCGCCAAGTCCGAGCCGGGCAAGCTCAGCTATGCGTCACAAGGTGTCGGCTCCAACGGGCACCTCAATGGCGAGATGTTCAAGATGCGCGCCGGCATCGACCTCGTACACGTGCCCTACAAGGGCAGCGCGCCGGCGGTTACCGACCTGGTCGGCGGCCAGGTGCAGGTGATGTTCGACAATCTTCCCTCGGTCCTGGAGCAGATCCGCGCCGGCAACCTGCGCGCCATTGCGGTGACGTCGGCGACGCGCAGTCCGCTGCTCCCCGATGTGCCGACGATCGCCCAATCCGGCCTGCCGGATTTTGACACCAGTGCGTGGTTCGCGGTGCTGACCGCCAAGAACACACCGGAGGCCGTGCGCGCGACGCTTGAGAAAGCCGTGGTCGCTGCTCTATCCGATCCGGACGTGCGCGCCCGGCTGTCGGCCGCCGGTGTGGACGTCCTCGGCGACGGCGCCGCCGTGCTGGCTGATAAGATTCAATCCGACACAGCGATGTGGAAAGGCGTCGTCGATGCCGCGAAGATCAAGGTGGAGTAGCAGCGAGCGTTTCCCATACCGATCGACGCTGCTCAGAATGTCTTGAGAAAGGTGATCAACGCGGTCTTGTCGGGATCGGAGAGGGCCGTTCCAAAATAGTGCCCGCGGTTCACCTCGAAATCGGGGCAGTTGCTGAGCGCGTACATGGCGCGCGCGACAGGCTCGAACAGGCGTTGCGCGTCCGCATTGCTGGTCGTCGGCGTTATGGAGCCCATGTACCTGTGCAGCTTCCAGCCAATGCCGAGGAGGGCCCAGTCACGTTTCAACTCGGACCACAGGTCGGTGCTTTCTGGCATTGGGGCGAGGCTGCCGATGAGCGCGATCGGCGTCCCTTGCGGGATTGGTCCGAGCCACAAGTCGCCGCCGTCATTCATGGCGCCGGGGAAGAACCAATTGATCGGCGCGCGCAAGGCGGTCAGCCACCCGGGCAAATAGCCGCGCGGGAGCTTGATCCAACTCGGGTGGTCGGTGCGGATCATCCAACCCACGTCCTCACCAAGCACGGCGTCGTGCTTGCGGTTCTTAGGCCATAGCATCTGCTGGATGGCGTCATCGAAGTCTTTCATCCGTCCCGCCACTGACGGATTTTCTGAGAACTGACCAACAGTATTGTTGAGCAGGTATGGCGCCGTCGACCAGAGGCTCACCAACGAAGCGGGCCGGGTATAACCGCGCCCGCCGGCCGGCATCATGTAGGACTTTGTGGAGCCGTCGAAGGGATCATGGTAGCTGATAGTCCCAACTGCGGGTAGCTCCTTGTAGCTCTGCGATGAAAAATTGTCCCAGATGTTGTTGGCGAGCGCATTCATTGCGAGCGGACTGCAGGCGTTCGTGTGCAGCAGTGTCGCGGGAACACGAAATTCGGTAGAGAGGAAATTTTCGTCTAAAAAAGTCGAGCTTTTGACCTTCTGTACCATGCGCTGCTTGAAATCATCGGACTCGGTCCAGGCCCAATATTGCTCCCAGCAGTCAAGATATTTTGCGCCCATGCAGTCCTTCCGATCACCGTTGGGCTGTTCCATTCCGATGACAGGCCGCGGGAGATCGCTCGAGTGACAGCGCGCGCAGTTTTCGGCAAAGACTGTCTTGCCGCGATCGAGCACAGCATCGCTATCCGGCGGATAGCTGTCCTTGGCAGGCGTTTCTCGCAAGTAATCCGGTTTGCCCGCTTCCAGGAGGAAACGCGCCATGTCGACGGTCTTGAGCTCCGTGGCTTTCCAGTAGACCGAATTGCGCTCCGCCGCCGCTATCGGGATCGGACTGATGCGGGAGGTGCCGAGAAAAGCCTGGAAGTGGAGCAGCCACTCCTCGCTGAACAACCCGATGTTGAGATAGACACGATTGAGCGCGCCTAGCGCCCCGACCGCATCCGACCCATCCTTGAGGACGCGCGGCGTGTCGACGTATGGCTTTTGATAGAACGAATCGAGATCGTTCGCCTCGGGAAAATCGTTAAACTGTTTGTTGTTGAGCTCGCCGCCGGCCAGATGCTCGTGGCCAAAGCGAAGCGCCTGAGCCATCCGGGCTTTGAGATTGTAGACCGCGTTCATGGTGCGCGGATTGACGATGTTGTCTGTTGATACCAGCGAGGTGTCAAACGTCCCCGGCCGGCCGGTGTGCAACAACTGGAAAATGACGTTGTTGTCGTCGCCCTGCCAATTGAAGACGCGGTCAAGCCAGAGGTATTGCGCACCGACCGTCGAGTTTAGATTTGCCCAGCCCGGGTGCTCCGGGTCGGATGGTGGATTGCGCGGATTCGGGCCCACGTGGCAGAACGCACATGCCATGCCCACCCGATAGGGCCGCACCAGGCGCGCATCCATGTAATAGTTCTCATCCGTGTAGTAGCGCTCGGCATTCCAGTTCTTGCGCGCCGTTTCGTCGAAATCCGGGTTGGGGAAGAGGCGCAGGCCGACGATGCCGGTCGGCTCACCATAGTAAGAGCCGACCGGCAGCCCCCCGTCGCCGCGTGCGCCGATCTTGACGCCGGGATAGTTGGCTGCATCCGCAAACGGATCCTTCTCGCAGCCGGGAGCAAGGGTATCGAGCCATAGGTTGAACCGCTTCGGGTCAGGCCCCTTGGCGCGCTGGAAGCAAGGCTCGTTCATCACGCCGAGATACTTGAATCGATTATCCTGAGCGAACTTCAGTGACGGATGCGACGAAATCGTCTTTAGCAGATCGAAGGTACCAAACGTGTTGGTGGTGATGGTGTTCCAGAACCGATCGTTGCCCCCCGTCCATATCATCCAGGTGATGCGGCCCCGTTGTGCCTCAGGGCTCGTAACCTCACCATTGTCCATGTCTTTGAAATGTTGCAGCGCCGTTTGTTGGTAGGGCTTGAGAAAATAGTCGGGGGAAACGCCGGCTCGCGCCGCCTCATCGAGAACATGGCCCGCACGCGGTTGTTGAAAGACCGTGGTGAACAGGGCGAGCCCCAGGACGACGACGGCGATGCTGCTCAAGATGGCGCGCTTTGCGGTTTGCGCTCCGCTGGGCCCCGCGGGAGTGGCCGGTGGCGGGCAGACGGCCTCGCCGCCTGTCGGTTCACGCTCCGGAACTTGGTTGAGCTCGTGACGATATTTACTGATCGCCATATAGACGCGGCGGCGCACGCGATTGATGGCGCCGAGCGGCTTGTGCTCGAGCAAGCCATGCCACGGGCTGAACGACAGGTTTTCGCAAAACGCGGCCCGCTCCGCGCACATCAGATCCTGACGCGGAATCGTCAGCGTGCCCACGCGCTCGGGCACCGACACGGATTCGTGCCAGACAACCTTCGTGTCCTCGACCGGGGTGTTTTTGTCATCAACAAAGCGCTGGACGAAGAAATCAAAGCTGACGTCGCGCTCGGCGAGCGTCTTGTTCATTTGCTCTTTGAGGGAAAATCCGCGCCTGAGAAACGTGCCCACCCGGGCCAGAACACCGGCGGGATCCGGCGCGCACGGCTTCACCGTATACTTGACCGCATATCTCGGGCCGGGTGGGAGGCCCAGCCGGTATGGGGTCATGGACCAATACTGATGGAACAAGGGATTGGTCAGGAGGGTCAGGTTGACCTTGATGGCAATCAAGATCTCTTTGCCCCTGAGGTTCAACACCGACAGGTATTGCGCAATCGTACCGCCGCTGAGAAATTGTCGCAGCGTGTTGTTGTAGCGGACAAGATCATCAGCGAAAAACGCTGGACTGCTGATCAAAACGAAGTCCTGCGTGTGCTTTTCGCACTCGGGATCGACGCCGTCGAGCAGTTTCGGACCCTCGACCCCCATCAGCTTGATGGCCATCCCACGAGCGTCGGGAAATCGCGAATTCTGTCGCTCGGAGCTTCCGTTGGAGAACCTGATCCAGGCATTGTATTCATGCCCGGGCGAACTGAACACGCCGACTTTCAGGTCAGGTTTGATGTTGGGGTCGACGCGAAAGATGGCTTGAACGCAGCCATTGTCCTTGGTGTGCGCGTCGCGCAAGGCCGGGCGGCGCCCTTGCCGGAAGCGCCGGGCGATGTATTCCTTGATCAGGTCGATGGTCTCGGTGGTGAGCTTGTCCTCGTAGGCTTTCTGGGCCCCGTAGTAGGCTTCGCCCAATTCCACATCGATGTCATCGAGCAGTGGTGGCTGAACTCGCGGATTCATGATGAGGCCCCCTTGCGACCAACTCCCGCGCGAACGCGGCCAGCGTACGCGGGCAAATCCGCCGTGCGTGTGAACCAGGTCACTTTCCTGGCAGGAAAAACTTATCCAGCAGCGGCGAGCAGGGCCTTGGCGCGCTGCAGATCCGTGCCGGCGATGCTTGGATCAAGGGTGTTGCAGAGTGATGCAAGGCGCGTTCGGGCTTTCCTGCGGTCGCCCTGAGCCTGCAATAGCGTGGCAAGCGCATTGGCGGCGCGTAGCTGCCAGAGCCGCGCGCCCTGCCGCTCGGCTACTTTGATGGCGGCGTCATAGGCAGCCTCCGCGGCGCCAGGTGAGCGTCGGTGGAGCAGGTCGCCACGCAGCCGGTGCAGTTCCGCCTCAATCCAGCGCCCGCTGGTTTGCCGCAGCGCCAGCAAGGTTGCGTCGACGATCTCGCCGGCAGCGTCGGATTGTCCGGTTTTCGCCAGCGCTTGCGCCATGAGGTAGCGTCCGAACTGGACCCAGGTCGCGGCGCCCGTCGCTTCCAACGCGCTTGTGCTGTGGCGAATTTCCGCAAGCCCGCGCTCGGGATCGCCGAGCTCAACCTCGGTCCAACCCCGCATCAGTCTGCAGCCGGCGAGCCAAAGCGGAAACCCGTGCTCGGCTGCAAGATCGATCGTGCGCTCTGCCAGCGGACGCGCGGCATCGGGACGATTGCACAGGACGTGGGCGCCGGCCAGGAACGCGAGCACATAGGCAAGACTGTGCGGATGCCGCAGTTGCTCAGCGTAAGCGACCGCTGCGTTCCCCAGTTCCAATCCGCCGCTGATGTCGCCGCGAAGCACGGATGCCAGCGCCAGATAGGCTTGCGCCGTTGCCTTTTGATCCTGGGCAAACACCATCGGCAGCGGACCCTGCGGGTTCGCGTCATAGAGCGCGATCGCCACCTGAAGGTGTTCGCAGGCGAGCAGGAGCTCGCCCATGTAGAACAATGACATGCCCAGCGTGCGATGACCGATCAACAATTGCATCGGCTCATCGGACCGGCCGCTGCGCACGAGCAAACCGTTGGCCAGCATCCGAGCCTGGTCGTATTCTTCGCGCAACAGGTGCACGCCGATGATGCCGTTGATCGCCGTGACGGTTTGCGGGCTGTCCTCGAGCGTCTGGCACAGTTCAAGGGCACGGCCGAACGCGCGACTGGTCTCAGGGGCGCCAAAGCCCTTCACGGCAATCAGGGCATTCCCCAAGGCATGTTGCAGCTGCAATTCGAGCTTATCGCGCTGCGCTGTTTGAGGCATGTCGGCGAGCAGTTTGAGCGCGTTCTGCAGATGCGCACTGGCCTCCACAAAGGCAAAGCGCTCGCTCGCCTGCCGGCCCGCCACGACCCAGTACTCGATCGCCGACTGGGTCTCGCCCGCTTGCGTGTAGTGGTGCGCAATAACCTCGGGTACGGCCCGGCCTAGATCTGCAAGCTCACCGCACAAGGCTTGCGCGGTCCTGATATGCAGTCCCCGTCGTTCCGGCCGCAACAGGCTCGCATAGGCCTCGTCTTGCACGAGCGCGTGCTTGAAGGTGAATGTCTGGCGATGCGGGTCGCCGCTGCGCAGCAAAAGCCCTGCTTCGAGCAGGCGGTCAACCGCTGCAAGCAGTTCGTCGTTTGGCAGCGACGCAACGCTGTTCAGCAATTCCAGAGAAAATTCGCGGCCGATGACGGCTGCGATCTGCGCAACAGTTTTCATTGGCGCCGCCAGATCCAGGCGCGCCATCAGCGAGGCGTGCAAAGTGTCCGGCACGGTGAGGGACGACTGGAAATCGAGCAGCCGCCGCGCCTCGGTTGATTTGCGTTCCGCAGCATCGATGACAGCCCTGGTGATCTCTTCCACAAACAAGGGGACGCCATCAGCCTTGGCGACGATTTGTTCAATGATTGACGGTGGGAGCAGAGCATCGATCGACAGGGATTCGGCCATCGAGGCGACTTCGAGAGCCTCCAGCCGATTGATCCCTAGGATCTTGGTTTGCGCGTCCTCAGCCCAGGACAATTCGAATTCCGGGCGAACCAGCACAAGCGTGAGCAGGCGCCAGTTTGGCGCCTGTACTCGGATGCGCTCCAGCAACTCGAATGTCGTGGGATCGATCCAGTGCACGTCCTCGAACACGAGCAGGACTGGGCGCGCTTGCATCTGGGCCTCGAGCAGCTTGAGCACAGCCGCAAAGGTTCGGTTTTTCTGCTGCTGGGGCGTGAACTCGGGAGACGTGTACAGACCCTCGGCGGGAATCGACAGCAGCATGGCCAACAGCACCACGATGTCATCGTTCTTGCCGATCCATTGTTCGACAAGCGTCGTGAGGCGTTCGAATTTTTGCGACGGAGGGGTATCGGGCGCTATGCCGGCCGCGCGCTCCAACAAATGAATAACCGGATACCAGGCACTGCTCGTGTGATAGGACGAGCATTGCAGCGCGATCGGCTGATAGTCTTCGTTAGACAAGCGCTGTTGCAACGCGATGGTGAGCCGCGATTTTCCAATTCCGGGATCGCCGGAAATGACGGTCACGCAGCCATGGCCGCGTTTTGCCCGCAAATACTGCTCGTGCAGCAGGTTCAATTCTGCGTCGCGGCCGACCAGCGGCGTCAGATGCGCGGACTGCCGTGCTTCAAACCGGCTGGTGACAGTCGCAGGTCCAACCACCCGCCAGACCCGAATCTGTTGCTCGAATCCCTTGATGGGGTGCTCGCCGAGGTCGGCGAGATCAAACAGCCCACCCAACAACCGCCGGGTAGCGGGCGCCACCAGCAGCTGGTTCGGCCCCGCCAGCGCCTGTAGACGCGCAGCCAGGTTGGGGGCCTCGCCGACCAGAACGAGCTCGCGGTTCGCTCCTTCGCCGATGAGATCGCCGACCACGACGAGGCCGGTCGCAATGCCGACGCGAACCGCGAGCTTCTGACCGACTTGGCTCGCAAATGCGCAAACCAGCTCGATCATCTGCAGCGCGGATCTCACCGCGCGTTCGGCATCATCCTCGTGCGCGGTTGGAAAGCCGAAATAGGCAAGGACACCATCACCGGAAAACCTGGCGATGTGACCCTCGTAGCGGCGGATAGCCTGGGCGCAGCGATTCTGAAATTCATGGAGAATTTCGCGCAAATCTTCCGGATCGAGTTGGGTGGAGAGCGCGGTCGAACCCACCAGATCACAGAACACAACGGTCAGATGCCGGCGCTCGAGCTTGCTGCCAGCGTCGGTCTCTTGTGCGTGTCGCAGGGTCGTGGCCGGCGGCGCCGATGTCTCGCTGTCCACAATGGCCTTGCGTAATTTCTTGCGGTGGCCGAGCGAAACGCCGAGCATCGCCAGGTCGTGCTCGGTCAGGCGCGGCAGCGTCTCGCGATCAATGTCATTTTGGGCAAAGACATCGGTGTAACGGCCAAGGCCGAGGCTCTCGAGCCACTGCCGCAAGTCGCTCATTGGCCTAAGGGATGTTCCGTGTCCTATGGTTAGAATTTATACAATATAATCCTAATTAAAGTGAGTGACTAGTTTTGTTTGCTGTTGCGAGTGAGCTCATTCGGCGTGCGTCAACTTATGAGGGCTTTAACTGTTATTTCGCTCGCAGGTCGAATATGCAACCTGCGCAATACATTGTTCTGCTCTCTGTCATGATCGTGTGATCTTTCGACGTTGCCTCAAGCGTGTGACTTAGCTCACATGCTTGATCAT
>JAFAXD010000358.1 GCA_019241285.1 Xanthobacteraceae bacterium
GAGACGACTGGCCCCTTGAGGGGCCAGTCTCCTCAGGATGAGGGCCGCGGCTGGTTGCGGCGCTCAACAAGTTCAGCCCTCATCTTGAGAAAAAGGTCATCTATGGCCGATCCGTCATTGCGAGCGAAGCGAAGCAATCCAGCGCTGAGGCGCCGCACTGGATTGCTTCGTCGCTCCGCCCCTCGCAATGACGAGGAACCATGCGCGGAAAGGTCATCTATGTGAAAAACGTCATCTATGCGCGCCACGTCATCTAAGCAGCGCGAGTGCTGGCTCGCTCACGCGTGCGCCGGGCGCAGCTGCTCGACCTGGGTCTGCAGGCGGGCGATGTTGTCGAACAACCGCGCGGTCGCGAGCCGTAGGAAATAGAACCCAAATTCCGGGTTTTGGAAATAAAGCTCCTTCACCTGCTGGTAGGTGACTGTCAGCAGGATCCCATCCTCGATGCATTCAAATGAGGCCGTGCGCCGGTTACTGGGCGCCAGCATGCCAAGCTCACCGATGATCTGCCCAGGCGGGATATCGATGTTCATCTCGGTGAGCCGATAGCGGCCGCTCAGCGTGTAATACATCTCGTCCGCGACTGCGTCCTTGGCGAACAGCACGTCGCCTTTCCGGCAATGGTGCTTGGTCATGAACGGCTTGAGCCAATCCATGTTGAGATCTTCGGAGAGCGACGATTTGACCCCACGGACCAGCCGCAGCATCTGGAACAGGCGCACGGTGTTGAGCGGCAACATCACGCAATGCAGGACCGTGATGACATAGGTCCCGGTGTGCAGAGATGTGAGGATGAACACGATGTTGGACAAGATCCCGAACACCCGCAGTGGGATCATCGTCTTCATCGAATAGGTGGCGAGCACGATGACCGAGGCGAAAGCCGATCCGGCGCTGCCGATATAGCTCGAATAGTCCATCTTTCGTCCCTGACCGTTCGACGCGACCACCGCGTGGGGCTGCAATTCGATGCAAAAATATCGGGGCGCCCACGGGGCTGCAACCGCGAGACTCACGCCGCAAGTGCCGCCCGGCCCATTGCGTCCTGTGGGCAGCGCCCACCCGTCATTTCTCTTGTTGTGTATCGCAAATGATGATTTCTAGCGCGCATCCTGGAAAAAAGCCCGTGCCGGACTTGATCCCGGACTTCGACTGATTATTCCGAGTAGGACGTGCGCATCGCTTAAGCGTTACGGCTCGCAGCCCAAGGAGAATAAACATGCCTTTGCCTTCTGGTCCCTTCCCCCGCGCGCATCATGTCGGCAGCCTGATTCGCCCCGACAACCTGATTGCGGCGCGCGAGGCCGCCTCCAAGCACGCGATTGCCGACGCCGAGCTCAAGCGCATTCAGGAAGCGGCGATCCGCGATGTGGTGCGCATGCAGGAGGACCTCGGGCTCAAGGTCGTGACCGATGGCGAATACAACCGGGGCAGCTGGCAGCGCGACTTCCTGCTGCAATTCTCCAATGTGGCTCAGGTCGAATCGAAAATTTCGGTCAAGTTTCATAACCAGCAGGGCGTGCGCGAGCATGCGCCGCCGACCCTGCAGGTGCAGGGCAAGCTCGGCCATCCGCACGGCATCTTCGTCGACGATTTTTCATTCCTGAAATCCGTCGCCCGTGCCACCCCGAAAGTGACGTTCCCGTCGCCCAGCACGCTGCATTTCCGCGGCGGACGCGAGGCGGTGGACGAGCGCGCCTATCCGGATATCCGCGACTTTTACGCGGACGTCGCCCGCGTCTATCGCGAGGAAATCAAAGACCTGGCCACGGCCGGCTGCCGCTTTATCCAGATCGATGAGGTCAACCTCGCTTATCTGTGCGACCCGGCGCTGCGCGACCAGGCGCGCAACTTCGGCGAGGATCCGGACGAGTTGCCGAAGACCTACGCCAAGGTGCTCAATGACACCGTCGCCGGGGTCCCGGCCGACATGGTCGTCTCGATGCATCTCTGCCGGGGTAATTTTGCCGGCGCCTGGGTGGCGGAAGGCGGTTACGACCCGATCGCCGAACTTCTGTTCAACGGCATCAACGTCGACGTGTATTACCTGGAATACGACAGCGCCCGCGCGGGCGGCTTCGAGCCGCTGCGCTTCATGCCCAAGGGCAAGATCGCCGTGCTCGGGATCATGACCACCAAGGATCGCAAGCTCGAAAGCAAGGATGATCTCAAGCGCCGCATCGATGAAGCAGCCAAGTTTGTGCCGCTCGAGCAGCTCGCGCTCAGCCCGCAATGCGGCTTCTCCAGCGGCATCGGCGGCAACACCATGACCATCGACGAGGAAATCGCCAAGCTGCGCCTGATGGTCGAAGTGACGCGCGAGGTGTGGGGGACCGCATAACCCCCGGCCCTCGTCCTGAGGAGCACGCGGGCTCTGCCCGCGTGCGTCTCGAAGGACGGCCCCACGCGAACTCGGTGTTCTTGGCCATCCTTCGAGACGCATTCGCGCGAGTGCGCGAATGCTCCTCAGGATGAGGGCTGCGGTTGGTTGCGGCGCTTCAACAATTTCAACCGTGATCCTGAGGAGCCTGGACCCGCCAGGGGCCGGGCGTCTCGAAGGATGGCCGCGAGCAATCGGCGTCGCAAACAATCACAGCCTCTCAGGATGAGGTCCTCATGTCACCTCGTTCCTGAGACTCAGGTTTCTTCCTGGAAAGCCTCTTCGCGCGTCTGCCGGAACTGGGGCGCGATGATCAACAAGATCAGCCCCAGCGTCAGCAGCAGGATGACGAGCGAGAT
>JAFAXD010000369.1 GCA_019241285.1 Xanthobacteraceae bacterium
CAGGCGCAATCACCACGATGGGCGCGCGGGTTCGCTGCTTGCGCAGCCTGAGCATCTCGAGCAGGGTGCGGTCCTGCGCCGGATTGGGCGCGATATGGGCGTAGACCGCGCACGGCCCGACCAATCCGTCGCGCTCCAGGATCTGAAAGATTGGATCGAGATCGCCCCACTCTGCCAGCGAACCGGCATCGATCGGATTGCGCAGGTGGCCGCGGGCCGGCAGGCGCGCGATCGCGGCGCCCGACTTGCCCTCCCATTCCCCGCTCGCATCCCCGGCCAGCGGCAGATCGCGTTCAGCGGCATGATCGGCGAGCAGCGCGCCACCAGCACCCGACGTGGTGATGCACACCAGCCGTGGATCGGCTGGCCGCTCCGGTTGCCGCGCCAGCAACGCACAGGTTGCCGCAAGGGCTTCAACCGAGCGCACGCTCGCGACCCCGCATACCGCAAACAGCGCCTCATAGGCGCGCGCGCCTCCGGCCAGACGACTCGAATGTGCGAGCGCGGCCCCAATCCCGACGGGTGAACGGCCGACCTTCAGCGCAACGATGCGTTTGCCGCGCTCCGCGGCTTTGAGCGCCAGGTGCCGAAACTGCTCGCCGTCGCTGAGCGCCTCGATCGCGAGCCCGATCACGCGCGTGGCGTCATCCTCCAGGCAATAGTCGAGGATCTCCAGCATATCGATGTCGGCTTCATTGCCGACCGGGACGAACTTGGCGAGCCCAACGCCATACTGGCGCAATGTGCGCACGAAGCCGCCGAACAGCGCGCCACTGTGGGAGATGATCGACACCGGCCCGGGCGCGATCGCATAAGCGTGCGCGGCATTGTAGCCGAGCGAAAGCCGCGCCGTCGTGTTGTAGATGCCGTTGGTGTTGGGCCCGAGCAGCCGCATCCCGCTCCGGCGCGCAATCGCCGCAGCGTCGTCCTGGCGTCTTCGCCCCTCTGCGGTACCGGTCTCAGCAAAGCCGCTCGCCCCGATGATGGCGCTGCGCACACCGCGCTCCGCGCATGCTTGAAGCGCCGCAACCGTTTCGCTCGCCGGCACCACCAGCATGGCGCAGTCGACCTCATCGGGAAGCTCAGCGATGGCGCGCAGGCACGCGCGCCCCGCGATCTCGCCACCCGCCGGATTGATCGGGTAGATCAGGCCGGGGAACCCGGCACTGATCAGGTTTGCAACAACGGCGTAGCCCAACTTTCCCGGCGTACGTGACGCCCCGATGACGGCGACGCTGCGCGGCTCAAACAAAGCGCGCAAGGCTGCCCGCGAGGTTTCATTTGATTCCGAAGGTTTCACGCCACTCCTTCATGCGCGGCTCGCGCTCGGCCGTCCATTCTTCGAGGCCCAAGTTCCACACCTGATCGGCCGGTGGATAGTCAAGCCCCTCGAGGTGCGGGCGATCCGAACCCGGGTTGGCCGGATAGGCCCCGCCCTTCGCGATCACGTTGCCGCCATGACGGCTGGTCATCCAGTCAAGATACAAAGCGGTGGCATTAGGATGTTTCGCGGTCGAGCTGATGCCGCCGGCCGCCGGGAAACTGGAGATGCCTTCGCGTGGAAAAATCACGCGCAGCGGTGCGCCAGCTTTCATCTGCAGGGCGACCGGCTCGGCGATGGCGCCGATGCCAATGGCCACCTCGCCGCGCGCGAGGTCGGTCGAGAGTGGCGCCACCGCCGGATAGATGCGCGGCGACAGCGCCGCGAGTTTTTTGGCAAAATCCGGATCGACTTTTTCGCGCAGGAAGGAATAGAGCGTCAGCACGCTGCCCCCCGCATCGATCGAGGGCGTGCCGATGACGCCCTTCCATTTCGGATCGAGCAGGTCCTTCCAGCTTTTTGGCATATCCGCATCGGCCACACGCGATCGATTAACCGCAATGACGCCAACCGGGCGCACGAGCGAATACCAGCGGCCGTCGGGATTTTTCAGCGGCGCCGGAATCGCATCGAATGATGTTGTCTTGAACGGAACGGTGAGGATGCCGCGCTCCATGAGTTGTCCGACCAGCGGCAGGTCCGTCAGATCAACGTAATCGGCCTCAAGTTTTTTGGCAGCGAATTCGGACGTGATGCGCTGGTACATGTTGAGCGATGGCAACCGCACATATTCGACGGTGACGCCTGTGTCCTTCTGGAACGCGGCGAGGATCGGCTTCATCGCATCAGCCGGGTACGTGCCATAGGCGAGCAGCCGGCCTTCTGCCTTGGCGCCATCGAAGGTCTTGGCATCGGCGATCGTCTCGCCCTCGATCACAAGCTGTGCCGCGGCGGTGCCGCTCCAGGCAAGCCATGTGGCTGCGACAGCCGCGCCGATTGCCGACAGGCGTCCGCCATTGCGCATGTTCTCCTCCCTGCTCTCGCGATTTGTATCGCTTATTGTCGTTGCCTACTACAAGCTCGGTCGCATCCATTTCTGACCGGCCAATGTGATGACGATCAGGATGAGCGTGTACAACAGACTGATCGAAGCGACGTTGGACCACATGCCATTGTCATAGCTCTCCAGCAACACGATGGAGAGCACACGGGTGCGCGTGGTGTAGAGAAAGAGCGAAGCCGCGAGCTCCCGCACACTCAGCACAAACAGCAGGAATGCGGCCGCTGCGACACCGCCGCGCACCAGCGGCAGCATGACCCATTTCACAGTTTGCCAACGGCTCGCCCCGGCGACAAGCGCAGCATTCTCCAGATCATCGTGGATCTGGATCACGCTCGCCGAGATCGCGCGATAACCCTGCGGTACGAAGCGGGCCGCGAAAGCAATCACCAAGATGGCAATCGTGCCGTAGACCGGCAGCGGGATCGCAAGCCAGGTCCAGAGCACGCCAAGCGCGAGCACGATCGCCGGCAGGGCAAGCGGCACCATCGCGATATATTCAAGCCAATGACGGCCGGGCAGATCGGTGCGGTTGACCGCATAGGCGAGCACGAAGAAGAACACGCAGCCGAACGCTGCCGTCGCGACCGCCGCGATGAGGCTATTGATGAAACCCTCGCGCACCTCGGTGCTGGTGGCGGCTTCAATCACATGTTGCAGGCTGAACTGCGAGACGTCGAAAAATGCGGCCGCGTTGGGAATGAACAGGTTGCTGCGCAGCGAGCCTTGCACCAGTGCCCACAGCGGCAGCCCGATGGCGGCGAGCGCGTAGAGAACGACAAACCCCGCGGCCACACTGCGCCAGCCCTTCAACGCGACCGTGCGCTGCGCCAAACCTTTGCCGGTCACCGTGCGATAGTCTGTGCCGCCAAGCACCCGTCGCTGGGTATAGACCAAAGCCCAGACCGCGACGGTGAGCACGACGCTCAGCGAAGCGGCCTGGTTGGGGTAGCTCGGGATGCGCGTCATCATGTTGTAGATGCGCATGGACAGCGTCTCGATCCCGGCCGGCCCGCCGAGGATTTGCGGGACGGGAAAGTCCTCCGCGATCAGCACGAAGATCAGCAGTGCCGCTCCAATCAGCGCTGGGCGCACCAGCGGGAAGCTGATCATGCGCAAGGTCTGCCCAAGACGCGCGCCGTGCACGGCGGCTGCTTCCTCCAAATCCGGATGCACCAAGGTCAGGGCGCCAAACAAGAAGATGTAGGCGTAAGGCGCGTAATAGATGCCCTCCACCAGCGCAATCCCGGCCAAGGAGCGCATTTCGACGTGGAAAGGTAGACCGAGGCTACGGAAGATGATGTTGAGATAACCGCTGTAACCGGCGCCGAGCAGCGACCAGGTGACTGCGGCAACTAGGAGAGAAACAAACAACGGCATCACTCCGGCGAGATGCACGAGCCCTTTCCACGGCACATCGGTGCGCGCACCGAGCCACGCCAGGAGCCCACCGAACAACAGCGCAATGACGGTGCCGCCGGTGGCCACGATCAGGGTATTGAGTGCGGCGGCCCCGACTTCCGGCGCCCAGATGGCGCGAAAGTTGTCCAGCGTCCAACTCACCTCGCGCTCGCCGGAAAACGGCAGATGGTCCACGAATGCCGCGTAGACGACCATGATGAGCGGTACCACCACCAGCACACCGAGGATCGTGAACAGCAGCAGCGAGATCGCGCTTTTCGTAAGCGGGGAACCTGTCGCTTTGGTATGCATCCGACGACACTCGCTTGCGGCCGTTCTTCGAGACACTCGCGCGCGATTGCGCGCGAGTTCCTCAGGACGAGGACTCTGTTTGTTGCGATTCTGGGTGCCACATATGCAGACCTCATCCTGAGGAGCACGCGGGCTCTGCCCGCGTGCGTCTCGAAGGATGGCCAAGAACGATAGCGATTGTGGCCGTCCTTCGAGACGCCTGCCCTGCGGGCAGGCTCCTCAGGACGAGGTCTACGAAGACAACACATGAATAGCTTGCCGCGGAAAGCTGAGTCTCACGCGAGCGCCCAATTTGATCTCCGCGGAGATCTTGTTGCTGAAGACCTCGAACACATCACCCGCATCGGTTCGCACCCGATATTGCATGAACGAGCCCATGAAGCTCGCGAGCATGACCTCGCCCAACAGCGTATTGTCCGACGTGCTCGCCTCAGCCGCATCGAGAGAGATCCCGATGTCCTGCGGACGGATACAGGCAAACAGCTCAAGCGCATCTGGTGCAGGGCCGGCGGCGCGTAGCACGGTGCGGCTCGCCGCAAAGGCTATCTCTATGCCCTCGTCCACGGGTTTGCGGGCGTCGATGTGGAAGATATTACTGTAGCCGAGGAAGTCCGCGACTGTGCTTGATGCTG
>JAFAXD010000527.1 GCA_019241285.1 Xanthobacteraceae bacterium
CTTCCTCGCCGATCAGGTTTTGTGGCGGAACCTTGAGGTCATCAAAGAACAACTCATTGGTCTGATGATTGATCATGGTCTCGACGCGGCGGATGGTCAGCCCTTGGCCGATCGCGTCGCGCATTTCTACCAGCAACACGGAGAGTCCTTCGGTCCGACGCTTCACCTCCTCGACCGGCGTCGTGCGCACCAGCAACAACATCAGGTCGGATTTGTGGGCGCGCGACGTCCACAGTTTCTGTCCGTTCACCACGTACTGGTTGCCGACGCGCACCGCCCGCGTCTTGAGCTGCGTCGTGTCGGAGCCGGTGGTCGGCTCGGTCACCCCAAAGGCCTGGAACCGGATCTCGCCGGTGGCGATGCCCGGCAGGTAACGGCGCTTCTGCTCCTCGCTGCCGTGACGCAGAAGCGTGCCCATCATGTACATCTGCGCGTGACAAGCAGCGGCGCTGCAGCCGCTGGCATGGATTTCCTCGAGGATCACGACACCGGCGCGCAACGGAAGCCCGGAACCGCCATATTCTTCGGGGATCAGCGCGCCCAGGTAGCCGGCCGCGGACAGCTCGTTGACGAACGCGTCCGCGTACTCGTCGTTTTTCTCCAGCTTGCGCCAGTATTCGCCCGGATATTTGGCGCAGATCGCGCGCACGCCTTCGCGGATTTCCGGAAAATCCTGGCCCAGCGGGACCATCGTGGCCGTATCGGTGACGCGCTCATCCATGCTCATCGTCCCTTGAATTCAGGCGGGCGCTTCTCGTTGAAGGCGCGCACGCCCTCATGGCGGTCCTCGGTCGAGATCTGCCGCTCATACGCCTGGACTTCAAACATCAAGCCGCGGGTGATGTCAGTCTGCAGGCCGTGGTGAATCGCCTTCTTGGCCTGGCGCACCGCGATCGGCGCATTGCGGCAGATGGTGCACGCGACTTCGAGCACGCGCGGCATCAGCTCGGCCGGCTCGCACACTTCATTGACCATGCCCCATTCCAACGCTTCCTTTGCGCCAAAATGCTTGCCGGTGAGGATCAGTTCCTTGGCGCGGCGCTCGCCGACCGCGCGCGGCAGGTTCTGCGTGCCGCCGGCGCCCGGAATGATGCCGCGGGTCACTTCCGGCAACGCGAAGCGCGCCGTCGACGCCGCGTAGATAAAGTCGCAGCACAGCGCGAGCTCGAGCCCGCCGCCCATGGCAATACCGTTGACCGCGGCGATGACCGGCACCGAGCAGTTGAGCAGTGCATAGGCGCCTTCCTCGATGATGGCGTGCTGCAAGCGCCAGGCATCGTCCGTCATGCCGTGGCGCTCCTTGAGATCGCCGCCGGCGCTGAAAGCGCGGTCGCCCGTGCCGGTGAGGATGATGCAGCGCAGATCACCCGGCGTGAAGGCAAGCGGGCCGAATACCGTGCGCATATCCTGCGAAGTCTTGGTGCCGAGCGCGTTTAGCACCTCGGGCCGGTTGAAGCGCACGATCCACAGGTGCGGCTCCGGCGCCTCGACCTTCAGGGTATTCAGATTCTCCGGGATGTTCATTCCGCCGCCTGCTCGCGCATGTGTTTCAAAACAATGTCAGTTGCCTCGCCAAGGGCCGGCGGGCTCGTCCGGTATGGTGGACGCTCGCCATCGAAAGAGAGCGGCACGCCCATCAACGGAATGCCGCCGTCCGGTGCCTGCTGCAACATGCGGAGTGCCTGACATTGCGGATGCGCCAGAACTTCGTCCAGCGTGAGCATCGGCGCGCACGGCACGCCTGCGGCATCGAGGACGCCCTGCCAATGCTCGCGGCTCGCCCCTTTCACCACGTCGGCGACCAGCGCGTTGATGCGCTCGCGGTGGCGGACACGGTCGGGATTGGTGCGCAGCTGTGGGTCACTCGCCCATTCGGGATGGCCGAGCGCGGCCGCCAGCCTCGCGAATTGCTGATCATTGCCGGCGCAGATCACCGCCCACCCGTCGCTTGCCTTGAAGGCTTTATAGGGAGCGAGGTTGCCATTCTCCGTGCCCATGCGACGCGGGACTTGTTTGGATGCGAGGTAAGTGGCCGTCGGCACACCCATCCAGAACAGCGCGGTCTCATAGAGCGAGCAATCGATCACGCCCCCTTTGCCGGTGGCGGCGCGGCGATGCAGCGCTGCGAGGATGCCGATCACCATCCACATGGCGCTGCCCTGATCGATGATCGCCGGCGCGACCCGCACCGGCGGGCGGCCCTCCTCACCGGTGATGCTCATCAGCCCGCCAAACGCCTGCATCAGCGGATCGTAGCCGGGCCGGCCGGCGCGCGGCCCCGTATTGCCGAAGGCGGAGAGATTGCAATAAATCAGCTCCGGCTTCTCGGCCGTGAGGCTCGCGCCATCCAGACCGAACTTCTCCACCACGCCGGCGCGCAGGTTCTGCAGCACGATATCGGCGCGCGCCAGGATGAACGCACGCAGCGCCGTGCGCTGCGCCTCATCCTTCAGATCGATCGCGACCGAGCGCTTGTTGCGATTGATGGCGACGAATATCGAGCCCACGCCGTCGACGAACGGCGGTCCCCAGACGCGCGCGTCGTCGCCCTGCTGTGGGTTCTCGACCTTATACACCTCGGCCCCGAGCTCCGCGAAAATCATTGCCGCGGTCGGCGCCGCAACGCTGGTGCCGAGCTCCACCACGACGAGCCCGGAAAGCGGAAGCGATTTTGTCACTGCGGATATCCTCGCGTGTGGCATGGCCCTTGCCGGCCAGTATAGCAGGTGCAGATCCGATGAAATCGCAAGCTGCGCTCAGCGTGGCAGGATGCACGGGATCACTTGGCGGCCGTGTCGGCGGTAGATGCGGAAGTCGGTATCCGTCGTGAGCAGCATCGGATCGTTCAACGTCTCGGTCATCCGCACCAGGCAGGCGTCCGCTAAGCTGATGGGGACATCAGCATATTTCTGCAGCAGCTTGAGCACCGCGTCCATATCATCAGCAAAACGATAAGGGGGTATGAGAGCGCCTCGACGCAACAGCGATGTGAGCGGTCCGGTTCCCACGCTCCCAAGCAGATGAAAGGCTTCGGACAGGACGGGTTCGCAGGTCATCCAAGGAGGCGGCAAGCGCGGCGCCAACGTTGCCGCCCATCGATGATGTGCATCCGCCCGGCTGAGCAGGGCGACCAGGAAACCGGTGTCAACGACTGCGCTTGCGGCCATAGCCACTCGATTTCAGGTAGTCTTTGGTTCGCGCGCTCAAGTCGGCCGGAAGTCCCTCGACCGATCCGATGATATCCGCAATAGCATCAACCGGCTGAGATTCATGATGTGACCGCCCCGCTTGCGTCAGTCGCTCGCGCACGACGTCCGACTTCGATAGCTTCCGCCGGCGCGACTCGGCTTCAATCTGTGCCACCAGCGCTTCCGGCAGCCGAACCGTGAGTGTTTTCATTCCGGCTTTGTATTACGCATCCGGCACGTGCGCAATACGCGAGAGTGAACCGGACAGCGAAATGATGCAACCATCGCTGCACGGATCGTGCCGGCCGTGCGGCGTTGGGTCTAGATCAATGGCGGTCAGGCGAGACGCTGCGCGTCGGACAAACATCTGGAGCACGTCCGGCCACAACCGGTTCACGCCGCGGGCGTGGGATCTTTTATGTGGTGGATCATATTGTCGTAGTGCATCAATGATCGGCATGGTACCGTCACGCATCATCGGCCTAGGCTCGTCCTACAGGCGCCGGTGGCTGAGAGACGGCTCGCGCTCCCGCCTGCAACGGAAAGGGAGCCCATATGCGGCCGCTATTGCGATATACGTCCGAATTGCAAAAACTGAAGATCGATTTGGAAGAGAGCCGCGCTCAGCGCGCGCACACCCAAGAAGACATCCAATGTATCATCAGAAATGCGCGCGACATCATCACTCAGTCGCGTGAGCTGATCGCCAAAGTGGATGCGCTGTTGGCGCGCGAAATCGGACTAGGACGCCTTTAGCGACGTACCGCTGCCTGGTCCGGCCGCGAAGGCCGGAACTGGCGTGCACGCGGGATCGCGATATAAATCGGCCGCCAACACATCTGGCCGAAGAATTCCCATGAAGAGCGCGCTTGTCCTGGTCACCATCGTTGCGACGCTGGCCCTGCCCGCCTATGCGGCCGATAACTATCCAAATCGACCCGTGCGCGTCGTCGTGCCGTTTCCCGCCGGGGGCGCGACCGATGTGGTTGCCCGCCTGATCGGCCAGAAAGCCGCCGACAAGGCCGGTCAGCCGTTCATCATCGACAATCGCGGCGGGGCCGCCGGCAACACCGGCTCCGATAATGTGGCCAAGTCCGCGGGCGACGGCTACAGCGTTCTGCATACGGTGAGCTCGCTGGCGCTCAGCCCGGCGCTCTATCACAAACTGCCGTTCGATCCGATCAAGGACTTCATCGCCGTCACGCAGCTCACGGCCTCACCGCTGGTTATCGTTGCCGGCGCCAAGACCGGCATCAACTCGCTCGCGGACCTGGTCGCGCGCGCCAAAGCAAAGCCGGGCGAACTCAATTTCGGCTCGGGCGGTGTCGGAAATCCGCAGCATCTGGTCATGGAGATGCTCAAGGCCGAGGCCGGAATCGATATGGTTCATGTGCCGTTCAAAGGCGATGCGCCGTTGTTCAACAGCCTGCTGGCCGGCGATATCGAGCTTGCCTGCGTGCCGCTAGCTACCGCGCTGCCGCACATTCAGGCCGGCACCTTGAAAGCAATTGCGGTCTCGAGCGCCAAGCGCAATCGGACATTTCCCGACACGCCGGCGATTTCCGAGACATATCCAGGCGTGATCACCACCAGTTGGCAGGGCTGGTTTGCTCCCGCAGCGACACCGCGCGACATCGTGATGAAGCTCAACGGCTACGCGCGCGCGGCACTGCAGGCCCCGGAAGTATTGGATGTGCTCCAGACATTTGGTAGCGAGGCAGTCGGTTCCACGCCCGATGAGTTCGGGCCCACCTTCGCGGCCGAGGTCGAGCGTTACAAAAAAATTGTCGCCAGGCTCAACCTGCCGCTGCAGGACTGATATGCCGGCAGCTTCGGACCGTGCGGCGCCGCGCACGAGTGATGAGAGTTGGTTGTGGTTTCAAATATGGATCAAGTCGGCACCCGCCACCATTCTTCGAACCTGCGTGGTTGATCCAACAGATTGACGTTGCGTCTGTAACGATGGCGACTAATCTAGTCCTGCTGAGTCAAGAGCTGGATTGCTTCGTCGCTTCGCTCCTCGCAATGACGAACCCGAGCCGTCATTGCGAGCAAAGCGAAGCAATCCAGAGTTCCCGATCGTTAATTTGTCGCCCTGACAAACAGGTGTGTCATCGATAACGGGGTGGCCTTGTTCGGCGCCAATCTGCAACGAATAAAATTATAAAAATGGCTTTGGGTGCGGAAAACGGGCCGATCGGTACACTTGCAACTTCTACACTGTACCCGTCTGCAAACGTGACAGAGCAGCCCGGACTATGCTTTGATGCGGCTGAGATTCCTAGCGGCCGCCCGGAAACCGTTCCGAATGGATTTTGTCTCATCGGACGACGGCGTCTTCCTGTCAACGATGCCGGCAACGCGCTCACAGCGGCGGCTCGCGCTCGCCGTGGTGCTGATCGCGACCATCCTGTTTCTGGTGAGCGCGCCCTTTGCCAAGGTGAAACTCCAAAGAATCGACGGTTTCATACCGGCCTATGAAACCGCCATCATCCTATTCGACCTGATCACGGCGATTTTGCTGTTTGGTCAATTTGCTTTCCTGCGGTCGCGGGCGCTCCTGGTGTTGGCGAGTGGTTATCTGTTTACCTCGACGATGACGCTCGCCCATGCGTTGAGTTTTCCCGGCCTGTTCGCCCCACAGGGGTTGCTTGGCGCCGGCCCGCAGACGACCGTCTGGCTATATATATTCTGGCACGTCGGATTTGCGCTGTTCGTCATCGCCTTTGCGCTGCTGAAAGACGAAGCGCCATCGTCCTATGCGCCGCCGCGAAGCGCCCGCATGGACATCATCGCAAGCGTCTGCCTCGTGCTCGTTGCAACCGGCCTGCTGACGCTGTTGGCGACGGCCGGTCAAGGGCTGCTTCCGCCCATCATGGACGGCAATACCTATGGCCCGGGAGCATATCTGGTCGCGCTGGCCGCCTGGCCCGTGGCGCTGATCGCGCTCGCCATCATGTTGCAGCGGGGTCCCCGCAGCGTGCTCGACCTATGGGTGATGGTCGTCATCAGCGTCCAGGTCCTGGAGGTTGCCCTGAGCGCGACGCTGAATGGCGGCCGGTTTGATCTCGGCTTTTATCTCGGTCGGATCTACGGGCTGATGGCGGTCAGCGTTGTGCTGCTCGTGCTTCTGATCGAGCACGGCCGCCTTTACGGACAACTCGTTGCCAAGCAAAAAGAACTGCGACGACTCAGCATCGCCGACCCGCTCACGGCCATCGCCAACCGCCGATCATTTGATGAAGCGTTGCAGCGAGAATGGCGTCAAGCTCTGACGGATCGAACAACATTGGCGTTGCTGCTCATCGACGTTGATTTTTTCAAGCCCTTCAACGACGGCTACGGCCATCTCACCGGTGATCACTGCCTGCGCCTCGTCGCCGAGGTGCTCTCAGGCGGGGCTCGGCGCGCCGGCGAGACGATCGCACGCTACGGCGGCGACGAGTTCGCAATCCTGCTTCCCCGCACAGATGCCGAGCGCGCGTCCGCGCTGGCGCGGCATCTCTGCAAACGCGTCGGTGAACTGAGCTTGCCGCACGCGCATTCCAGCATCGCGCCGCATGTAACGATCAGCATCGGGGTGGCCAGTATTTCCATGGCGCATCAAACTGATCAGCCCGCTGGCGAGCCAACGGCTCTGATCGAAGCGGCGGATCGCGCCCTCTACGCTGCCAAGGCTGCGGGCCGCAATCGTGTGGTCGAGCACGCAATCGAGGCGGCCGGTAGTGCTGAGCGGACGCTGAATGCCAATGCCGCTGGCTGGCCGTCGGTTCTCGCAAAATCTTGAATCGAGATGGCTGGTCACACCTGCCGCGGCCTGCCGGGCAGGCCCAGAGGGCATTCGAGTGCCGCGCGATCCCAGCCGCCGAGGTCCGCCGCCGCCTGGTAGGTGCTGCTGAGAAATGACATGAGCGCCGCCTCCGGCGTACTCGCGCGACGCACGGCATCGTAAGGCAGCAGAAACTCACCGAGCCGCTTGTCGAAGTAGGCCCCGTCCGGGCCGGGCCGGGCATCGGCAAAGCCATTCGGTGCAGGATAGGCGTAAGAATAGAACGCGGGAAAATCGACACCACCGCCGCCGGGCCAGAAACCCGCCGACGAGACTTCGTGGCTGTACGCCTCACGCGTAACCGCATCCGGCAGTGCCGGAATGCCGCCAGGATGGCGCGGAGCGCTACGGCCGGAAAAGCGCGTCACGGCGAGGTCGAAGCTGCCCCAGAACAGGTGCACCGGGCTCACCTTGCCGAGATATCCGGTCCGAAAGCGCTTGAACACCTGATCGGTGGCAACGAGGGCGTGGAAAAATCGCGTGACCGCATCAGCCGCGTAGGGCCGCTCGGCGCGATCCTCTTCAAATGGAATCGGATTGGGAACTTCGTTGGGCCGTCCGTCGAATTTCGCGGTACCGCCAATCGACCCGATCAGATCGCGGAAGCGCCGGTGAAATTGCGCGACCGACATCGGCGCCAGCGGGAATTGCGCCGTTCGTCCGTCGGTCGCTGAACCAATCAGGCGATGATCAATAAGATCGAAACAAACCTCTACGCCACCGGGCCCATCCGGCACCAGCGACGTGGTCAGCCCGCGGGCATTGACGTAGAGCGTCGCGTGCCAGGAATGATTGATCCATGGCGTGCGGGCAAGCCGGTATTTGCCGACAATCTGCGTGTAGAGGTGCAGCGCCGAGCATGTGTCGCGCCAAGGCTCGTAAGGAATGTCCGGCCATTCGAGACTCATGCTTTGCTCCCTGGCGCCTGTGCCGCGCGGGCCACAGGCGGACGCGTCATCGCCTTCGCTGGTCAATGCCCGGCGCTCTGACCTCCATCAACATGAAGGATCTCGCCGGTCACGAAGCTTGCCGTCTCAAGGTAAAGGATCGCGTCGACGATGTCGGAGATTTCTCCCATGTGCCCGATCGGATGCAGCGATCCCAGCGCCTCATAGGCCTCGATCGCATGCATTGGGGTTTTGATCACGCCGGGCGAAACAGCGTTCACCCGGATGCCACGCTTGGCGTATTCGATCGCAAGCGCTTTCGTTGCAGCGTTGAGCCCACCTTTGGTGAGTGAGGCGAGGACGGAGGGCACAAGGGAATTGGCATGGTCCACCAGGGTCGTGGTGACCTGAACAACATGACCGTTGCCTTGCTTTTCCATCTGCGCGATGGCGAGCTGAGTGATGTGGAAGAAGCCGTTGAGGTTGACGCCCATCACGGCCGCATAGTCGGCCAGCGTGTACTGAGTAAACGGCTTGGCGATGAAGATTCCTGCATTGTTGATCAGGGTATCGATGCGACCAAACCGGGCGAGCCCTTCAGAGATCACACGCTCGGCCGTCTTGCGCTCGCCAATATCGCCGGGAACGACAACAACATCGGGGTCACTTGACGGCTTGACCGAACGCGCGGTCGCGACCACGCGGTAATCGCGCTCGCGATAGGCCTTGACCAGCGCGGCCCCAATCCCCTGCGAGGCTCCGGTGATCACGGCAACTTTCTGGTCCATGCTCATAATATCTCCGCATTAGAAAGCGTGCTCTTGTGCCGTGGATCGTCGTCCTCACGCACGAACCGATCGGCACGCGGGCATATTAGTGCAGAAAGCAGCGGGAGGCAGCGCTTGAAGTTCGTGTCGGAATTGTCCGGCCCGAACAGCCGCGAAAATTATGCGTCGCTCAGAGCTCCAGTTCCCACGTCTCCCCGACGAGCCGCGGCCCGAATTCGCTGTGCGCCTTGGTGGCGACGAGTTGGAACCCGGCGCGCTGGTAGATTGACCGGGCGGCGGTGAGAATGCTGTGCGTCCACAGGGTGATCTTGCGGTAGCGCGCGTCGCGTGCGAGGCGGATGCATTCCTCGACCAGCCGGCCGCCGATGCCGAGTCCGCGCGCCTCCGCTTCGACCAGCAACAATCGCAATCTCGCAATCGATGGATCGTCCTGGTCGGCGACCAGAAACACACAGCCGATCGTTCGGCCGGCCCGCTCGGCGATCCAGCAGCGCTCCCGCTGCGGGTCGTGCTGGCGCATGAACGCGGCAACAACTTCGGCCGTGTAGGACTCGATGCGATCGTTCCAGCCATATTCGCCGCTGTAGATCGCGCCGTGCCGGCTCACCACCCAGCCCATGTCGCCCGGACGCGGCGGACGCAGAATGTAGGGGATCTGCGGTTGCGGCCCGAGCAATGTCTCGATCGTCGCCATGGCGTCGCAGAGTTTGATCTGCGCCGCATCGCTGGTGTCCGCCAGCAGCGCAGCGACGTCCTGGTTGGTTTGCAGCTCGATCGGCGCAAAGCTTTTGCGCCCGCGTGGCGTGACCGAGAGCAGGTTCTGGCGGCCGTCATGGCTGGCGGTCTCGCGCACGATCAAGCCGCGCGCTTCAAAGCCGCGCAGGATGCGGCTGAGATAGCCGGTGTCGAGCCCAAGGTCCTTGGCAAGCTCCGCGGCGGTCGGCTTGTCGCGATGCATGATTTCGTAGAGGACGCGCGCCTGGCTCAGCGAGAATTCGCTCTTGTAGACGCCCTCATGCAGCAGCCCGATGCGCTGCGTGTAGAAGCGATTGAAGCGCCGCACGGCGGCGACGCGATCGGCAACCTGCGCGTTCATCATAGTTGACATAGTCAGCCAATTTGCTGACCTAGTCAACTATTCGCGACGAAACGCAGCGCTGCGCAGCAGCGTAACGCGGCGCCCCAGCCGCGCGAGCAGATCGGCTTCCGGCTCCGCCACGTCGCGATGGCGGCCGCTGCGCTCATAGAGCTGCTTGGAGATGACGAGCCCTTGGTCGGGCCCGCTCCGGGCGCCAAGTGCTTGCCGCAGCAACGCCAGCGCCTCCACCAGGAGGGGGCGCCCGGCCGCCGGCCTTGCCGCGCGGCGAAACGCGGCCGCCGTCCTGTCCGCGGTACCGCGCAGTTCCGCCTGCTCGATGAAAGCCGCGACCTCGCCGGCCCAATTGGCGTCAAGCACGATGCCGGGCCGCAGATACAGGACCCAATTCGCGCGCGCCTTTACGGTCGCGGCTCGCAGCCGCTCCGGCAGCGGCGCCTCGGACGCCAGGATCTCACAGCCCGCGAGATCAGCCACGTCCCGGGTCGCGTCGCCTGAGCCCCCGTCGGCAATAATGACGTCACGCACTGTCCCGGCAGCCGCGCCCGAGACCAGGCTCGCCAGGGTCGGAACGAGCACGCGCTCGCAATTCAGGGTGGGGATGATGACGCTCAGCACGGAAGTATGATGCTGCGGTGCAGCAGGGCGCGCAAGGGTAATCGCTGCGGGACCAATTCCATTTTGTTCTTGTTTCGTTCTAATCGCGCTCTTATATTCTTTCCATGTCCGCTTCGCCCGCAGTCCGCCGCCCGCGCGCGGCACCCGAGCCCTCGTTCGCCGATGCGCGCGAGAGCGTAGACGCGCACGTGGGGCTCAATCGTCGGCCGGGGCGCGGCGCGCAGTCCAACGCGTCCGGGCGCTATGAGGCGGAAGCGCGCGTGGCCTTCGACGACGGCTGGCAGAGCCTCGAGGAGTTGCCGGTATTCGAGACCAGTGTGGGGATCGACGCTGCCCGCAAGGTGATCACGCGGAACGACTCGCCGGACATTTCCTTCGACCGCTCAATCAATCCCTATCGTGGGTGCGAGCACGGCTGCGTCTACTGTTTTGCCCGGCCGACGCACGCCTATCTCGGGCTCTCGCCCGGGCTCGATTTCGAGTCGAAGCTGTTCATGAAGCCGGACGCGCCTGAACTGCTGGAGCGCGAGCTCTCGGCCGCGCGCTATACGCCGCGCACGATCGCGATCGGCACCAACACGGATCCCTATCAGCCGATCGAGCGGCGCTACGAGATCATGCGCCGCATTCTCGAAGTGCTGGAACGCGCCGGTCATCCAGTCGGGATCGTGACCAAATCGAACCTGATCACCCGCGACATCGATATTCTCAGCCGGATGGCCGCGCGCAATCTTGCCAAGGTCGCCGTCTCGGTGACGACGCTCGATCCCAAGCTCGCCCGCGTCATGGAGCCGCGCGCGCCGACGCCGCCGCGGCGGCTCGAAGCGCTGCGCCAGCTCGCGGCTGCCGGCATTCCAACCTCGGTCATGGTCGCGCCCATCGTGCCCGCCATCAACGATGCGGAGATCGAGCGCATTCTCGATGCGGCCAAGGCAGCCGGCGTCGAAGGCGCCGGCTACGTTCTGCTGCGGCTGCCGCTCGAGGTGCGTGACTTGTTCAAGGAATGGCTGATGGCGAATTTCCCCGATCGCTATCGCCATGTATTTGCATTGATCAGGCAAATGCGCGGCGGCAAGGATTATGACGCGCAGTGGGGCAAGCGCATGACCGGATCCGGACCCTACGCCTGGATGATCGGCCGGCGGGTCGAGCAGGCTTGCGCCCGGCTCGGCCTCAACGTGAAGAAGACGCGGCTCACCACCGAGCATTTCAACCCGCCGCATCGGCGCAGTGAGGCCGATCAGCTGAGTTTGTTTTGACGCGATCGCTTGATAGACTTTGCAGGTAAAGCACGGGTTGTTAGAAGGCCACTCTCTCGTATATGACTACTATGGTCATCTGGTAATCATCATCATGCGCAAGATCCAACTCAGAGATGCCAAAGCAACCTTATCTGCGGTCGTGGACGATGCGACTCGCGGAAAGCCGTCTGTGATCACCCGGCGCGGAAAATCCGAGGCGGTAGTGATCGGCTTTGCGGAATGGGAGCGGCTATCGAAAGTACCGTCATTCGGGCGCCTGCTGATGTCGGCTCCACTCGAGCCGGGAGATCTCCCGGATCGAAGCCGCAAACCCATGCGTGACGCCGGATTGTGATCCGCTATCTGGTCGATACCAATGTCATCTCAATTTCCGCGCCCACGGCAGCCGTGTCGCGTGCCGCCATTTTGCAGTGGATGGAGTCCAATTCACAAAATCTTTTTCTCTCGGCAGTTTCCATAGCGGAGATCGCCGACGGCATCGCCAAGGCCCGTCGAACAGGTGGAACACGCAAAGCCTCCGATCTTGCCGCATGGCTGAAGACCGTGTTGCATCTATACGGCGACCACGTGTTGCCGTTCGACAGCCCGACCGCCGAAATCGCCGGCGGCCTGTCCGACCTAGCTCGCGGCCGAGGGCATTCACCCGGGCTCGCGGACGTTATCATTGCGGCTACGGCGAAGCGGCACGGTCTGACCATACTCTCAAGGAATGCACGCCATTTCGTGCCGCTTGACGTCCGCGTCATCGACCCATTCCGGACCTTTTCTTAGCAAATTGCCCCGAGACACCGCGGCACTCCGTCCGGCCAACTAAGCCGCAAATTGTTTTCATTTTGTTCTTGCAAATCATAATCAAAATGCTATTCATATAGTTATGACCTCGTATCAGCGCATTCCCTTCGCCTCTGTCCGCGAGTATCCCATGTCTACGCCGCAGCCCGCCCCGACGTCGTTCCTGAAACCTGCCAGCGACCTCAAAGTTCGTCCGACCACATGGCTGTGGCCGGCCCGCATTCCCAATGCCAAGCTCACCTTGCTCGCCGGCGCCCCAGGGAGCGGCAAGTCCGCGCTCGCGATCAACATCATCGCCGCGGTGACCACCGGCGGGACCTATCCCTGCCGCGAAGGCAGCGCGCCGAAAGGCTCCGTGATCCTGGTCAGTCCCCATGGCGATCCGGATGTGCTGGTGCCGCGGCTGAAAGCGGCGGGTGCCGATCTCTCCCGGGTGCAGATCCTGCGCGACGTACCGGGATCAGACGGGCCGCGGCGCTTCGATCTCGCCACCGACTTGCCGCTGCTCGATGCCGCCATTCAAACAATCAAGGACCTGCGAGCGATCGTGATCGACGCGCTGCCCCTCGCCACGGGACGCGACGCCAGGCGTACCACCGGTACGCTGTTCGACCAGCTCGCCGGCATGGCGCAAGCGCGCGACATCGCCATCCTGACGATCGTGCAGACGGCGGGCACCGATCGGGGCGGACACACGGTTTTCTTCGACGCGCTTGCGGATGGCGCTGCACGCGCCGGCTTGCTGATTGAGGTTGATCCCGCGGACGAGAAGCGGCGCCTGCTTCTGCAGGTGAAGAATGAGCTTGCGCCCGACGCCGGGACGCTCGCCTTCCGCGTCACCGCGCACATGATGCAGCAGGGCCAGAGCGCCGCCCGGGTTTCCTTTGAGCCGCAATATCATTCGCTGAGCGCGCGCCAATTCAGGGCGCGCCAGGCGCGCGGCTTCAACTCCGCCAAGGCGGAAGCGACGGAGTTCATGCGGTCACTTCTCGGCAGCGCGCGATCCATCAAGATCAGCCAGGTCGAGCACGCGGCGCGTGCCGCGGGGCTGCTGCGGCCCAATCAGGCCCTCACCCAATGCCGGGTGCTGCGCGACACCCGCATGGCCATGGGGCTCATGCTCATGCCCCAGGGCTGCGACAGCGGCGAGTGGGTCTGGGCCATGCCGGGCGCCGTGCCGTCGCAACAACTGCCGGCAAAGCAGGAGCGGAGTTTGGCCGCGTAGACCCAGAACCTGTGTCCTACTTCTTCTCGGCCCCCTCGCCCGCGAAATAGGTCGGATGTCCCCACGTGGCGTCATAGTCGCGTTGCTGTTCGGCCGGAATGAACGCGCGCTCGATCTCGCGCACTTTCGCTTCCCCGGTGAGCTCCGCCATGTTGACGGCACCGAACGGGCTTTCGCGGATCGCCTGCACGCGCTCGAGAATGGCCTCTTCGCCGCGTAGCTGGAAATCCTTGAGCGCATGCCAGGTGGCGTTGACGGCGAATGGCGCCACGAGCCCGATATACAAATTGAAGCGCAGGCCGAGCGCCTCGTATTCGGCCAGCGTCGGCCGCGGGTGCGGGCCGCCATAGACCGTCATGATCGGGGCCGGCACCCGCGCACACGCCTCGCGGATCTGCTCCGGTGCCTCCAGTGAGTTGAGCCAGACGAAATCGACACCGGCTTCCTCGACGTATGCGATGGAGCGGCTCACCGCCTCCCCGAAACTGCCGCCCTCGGCCCCCAACACGTCGCAGCGCGCGCAGATCACGAAATCCGGATCGAGCGCGTCGCGCGCCGCCACCGCCGCCTTAAGCTTGCCGATCGCTTCGGCGCGGGAGACGCAGCGCCGGCCGGCGCCGATGGAGGATTTCTTGGGCGCCTCCTGATCCTCGATCTGCAGCCCGGCGACACCCGAGGCGATCACCTGCTCGACCGCGTAATGAGCATTCACCGCGTTGCCATAACCGGTGTCACAATCGACCAGGATCGGAATATCGACCGCCGCCGCCATATGGCGCGCATGGTCGACGACATCGCGCACGCCGATGAATCCATTATCGGCCACTCCGTACAGATAGGCGGCAAGCTGCGACCCGGCGAGGAAGAAGCACTGATAGCCGGCTTTCTCGGCGAGCTTCGCAAAGATCGGGCTGAATCCACCCGGCATCGGATAGAAACGCTTGCTGGCTAGCAGCTCGCGCAAGCGGCGGCGTTGCGCGGTGACGCGATCCACGGATGTCTGGATCATCAAAATGTATCCTCGGTCTGGTGGCCGCCCGCTACCGGCACCCCGGCCGGCCGTCGTCGTGCTCCAGCGTGAATGGGCCGAGCTTTGCCGCCAGGCCGGCGACCCAGTCGGGAGGGCCGAGCTCCTCGCGCGTGAATTTGCGGGCGATGAGCTTGTTGCGGATGTAGAAGTCCTGGATGTCCGCAAGGCTCTCCTCGAACACGCGGCCATCGACGTCCATCGAGCCCCATTCGATCTGATCGATCGCTTTCGGGTCCTTGAGATCCGAATATTTGGCCAAATAGTCGATGACTTCGGCGCGGTTGGCGCCGTGGTGATAGGCGTTGCAGTAGTCGCGCACCCCGCGCAGCGTCGCCAATACGAAATTCTCCGCCGCGGATTTGTTCTTCGCGATCCAGTCCGTATTCATCAGCAATATCGAGCTGAGCATCGGCTGCGGCTGGACGATGGTGTCGGTATTGAGCCAGCGCACGGCGAGTTTCTTCTCCTCCGCGGCATCCTGGATCGGCGACACCAGCATGGCGGCATCGATCGCCCCGGATCCGAGCGCGATCGGCGTCTGCGTCAACGGAATGTATTTGATCTCGACGTCGTTGAAGGCCAGCCCTCCGAGCGCCAGAACCTTGTCGACCTCGTACATGATCCCGGAGCCGCGCGCGTCGAGGCCGATCACCCGGCCGCGCAGATCCTCGGGTTTCTTGATGACATCCTTCAGGCCCGGACGCAGCATGATGTAGTGGTTGGTCGGGCTGACTGCGCGCGACATCACCATCGTCACCGGGAGCTTCTTCTCGATCAGGTTGAAGAAAGCGGCGCTGAAACCAGCGCCCATCGCCTGCAACCGATTGGTCGACAGCATCGCCATCATGTCGCTGAGCGATCCGGGATATTCGATGCCGACGTCGAGGCCGGCGGCCGTGTAGTAGCCCTTCTCCTTGGCGATGTAGAGCGGCGCGCCGGTGAGCGACGGAATGTTGCCGACGACGATCTTTGTCGGTTCCCCGGCAAATGCCGTTGTCAGGAATGAGAGCAACGTCACCACAATAGCGGCCGGGTAGAACCTCACCTGTCGTCTCCTCATGCTTTGTGCGGCGCGAGCGTTTGCAGCCAAGGTTGCGCGTTGCGGGTGCGCTCCTCCCAGGCCGTGATGGCCTCTGCGTGTCTCAGGCTCAGGCCGATGTCGTCAAGCCCCTCCAACAAGGCGGTCCGTTCACCCGCATCAATGGCAAAGGGATAAAGCGTGCCGTTCGGCGCGCGGATGTGCTGATTGATGAGATCGACGCAAAACGCCGCGCTGCCATTCACGGCCGTGACCTGCGCCGCGAACTCCGCATGCTGCTGCGGCGCGAGCACCACCGGCAGCACACCGTTGGCGATGCAGTTGCCGCGGAACAAGTCGGCAAAGCCGCGCGCCACGATGGCACGGATTCCAAACCCGGTCAGCGCCCACACGGCGCTTTCGCGCGCGCTGCCGCAGCCGAAATTGCCGCCGGCCACCAAGATGCGGGCGTCCTGATATTGCGGCTGGTTGAGCACGAAATCCGGATCCGGCGTGCCGTCGGGCCGGCGGCGCCAGCGCACGAAGAGCTGCGCCGCGTAGTCGGGCTCGAGGACGCGCAGCGGCAGGACCGGCGCAATCTGGTCGGTGTTGACGTCGTCGCGCAGAAGTGGCGCCGCGATGCCGGTCAGGCGGGTGAACGACTGCATCGATCAGCCTCCCGCCAGCAAACGGCGCACATCGGTGATGCAGCCGGCGACCGCGGCGGCGGCCGCCATGGCTGGGCTCGCGAGATGAGTGCGCACGCCGGCGCCCTGGCGTCCCTCGAAGTTGCGGTTGGTGGTCGAGACATAGCGCGTCCCAGGCTTGGCAGCGTCGCGGTTGCCGCCGGCGCAGAGCGAGCAGCCGGACGCATGCCATGCAAAGCCGGCGTCGCGGAACACGCGGTCGAGCCCGCGCGCTTCCGCTTCCCGCCGCACGCTCATGGAGCCTGGCACCACCACGGCATCGACGCCGTCGGCGACGCGCCGGCCGCGCAGCACCGCCGCCGCGGCTTCGAGGTCCGACAGGCGCGAATTGGTGCACGAGCCGATGAACACCCGGTCGATTTTCAGGCCGGCGATCGGCGCGCCTGGTGTCAGGCCCATGTAGTCCGCCGCTCGGCGATAGGACTCATGACGCGCTGGCGGCGCAAGCGCCGGATCAGGAACGCGGCCGGAGATCGGCATGACCTGGCTCGGATCGGTGCCCCACGTGACCTGCGGTTCGAGATCGCGGCAGTCGATAGCGAAGTCCTGATCGAACGCCGCACCGTCATCCGAGCGCAGCGTTTGCCAGTGCGCGAGCGCGCGCTGCCAATCGGCACCCGCCGGCGCGAATGGCCGCCCCGCGAGCCATTCGAATGTTTTGTCGTCCGGCGCCACATAGGCGGTGCGTGCGCCCATCTCGGTCGCCATATTGCAGAGCGTGAAGCGGCCCTCGAGCGGCAGACTTGTGACGGCGCTTCCGCAGAACTCGACCGCATGCCCGCGCGCCGCATCGATCCCGAGCTGCGCAATCGTATGCAGGACCGCGTCCTTCGCGCTGACACAAGGCCCGAGCGCGCCATCGAGGCGGATGCGCATGCGGCGTGGCCGCGTTATCGCCATGGTTTGTGTCGCCAGAATGTGGGTGAGCTCGGTCGTGCCGCAGCCAAAAGCCAGCGCGCCAAGCGCACCGACGCTTGGCGCATGGCTGTCGGCGCAGGCATGCGTCGCGCCCGGCAGCACGAGGCCGAGCTCCGGCGCGACCACGTGTGAGATTCCCTGCTCGGGATCATCGACATCGAACAGACGAACGCCGTGGCGCGCCGCCGCCATGCGGGTCGCATCCGTGAACACGGTGGCGGCCGGATCGGCGCGATGCCGGCTCGCGTCGGTGCGCACCGAATGGTCCTGCACCGCGAAGGTGAGGTCGGTGCGACGGACCTGGCGGTTTTGTTGTTCGAGCGCCTTGAAGGCATGCGGCGCGCGCACGTCATCGATCACATGACGATCCATGTAGATCAGCGTGCGGCCATCGGGGCGCTCGCCCACCACATGCGCGTCCCAGATCTTGTCAAACAATGTTTTCGGCACGGGAATCACTGGTTCATCCTGCACGTGTCCCGGGCGCAGCGCAGCACGAAGTGATGCGCTGCAGACCCGGGACCGCCCAGAGGATTGTCCTTGTGGCGGTCCCGGATCTGCGGTGCACCGCTACGCAAGAGCTACGCGCTGCACCGCGTCCGGGACACCGACCTCATTCAACTGGACGCCAGGAAATCGGCGCCGAGCGGTTTTTCGATGACCCCGTTCTTATACAGATATTCGGCGGCGCCAAGGATGGTCTCGCGTCCACGCGGGGTCTGCATGCCCAGCGGCTCGAAGGTGAGGCGTTTCGAAGTAAGCGCGAGCTTGAGTGCCGCCTCGCTCACCTTCATTTTTGGCGCGGCCAGCGCCACCACCTCATCGATATTGGCCATCGCGGTGTTGATGCAATCTTCGAAGGCGGCGGCGATCAAAGCGGAGACGCCGGGGTGGCGTGCTTCGGCTTCGTTGCGCAGCGCCAGGCTGAAATAGGGCAGCGTGATGCCGGCATTGCGGGTGAAGTCCTGGCCCACGTTGTAGATCGTGGTCAGCGCCGGCTCGCGTTCCATGCCGACGCTGATGTTGGGCTCCCAGGTCAATCCGGCCTCGGCGGCGCCGGCCATCACCAACGCGACCGCCGCGGCCGGGCTCTCCACGTTCTGCACGCGCAGGTCTTTCTCGGCGTCGAGCTTGTGGAATTGACGCAGTGCGAGCTTGGCGATCCGGTAAGCGCCCGAGGACAGCGTCGCCGCAACGGTCTTGCCGCGCAGGTCGTCGACGGAGGCGGGCCCGCCTTTCTTGGCGATCAGATAAAGGATGTCGTAGTTGTTGACCGTGCAGACGAGGCGCAGCGGAACGCCGGCTAGAAAACGCGCCGCCCATGTATCCCAAGAGCCGATGCCAAGTTCGAACGTACCGGCGGTGAAGTCGTTGTAGTAGTTGGTCACCGATGCGTAGGAGTTGATCACATCGATATCGACGCCGTGCTTCTTGTCGAAGCGTTTTGCCGCCATGTACTCGGTGAGGATCACGCTAAAGCCAGTGGCGAGAGCGACGGTCGTTACCTTCGGCAGGGCTTGTGCGCGCAGCAAGGCCGGGCGCGCCAGGATTGCGGCCCCAAGGCCTGCAGTCTTCAAGATCGATCGGCGCGATGGCTGCATTCCGCATGCTCTCCTGTTGATCATCGCACCGACGCTTCGTCGCGCCAGTGCAGCAGATATCTCTCGGCCAAGCCGACACCGCCCTGCGCCAGCAGGTTCATGATGACGAGCAGCATCGTCCAGGCCAGCACGTCCTCCATGTGGAAGGTCGCCTGCGCCAAACCCATGCGGGCGCCGATGCCGAGCGACGAGCCGATTAGCTCGGCGAAGATCAGCATGCGGGTCGCATAGCCGACCGTCGATTTGGTGGTCATCAGCACGTAGGGCACGATGTGCGGCACGATCAGATAGCGCAGCACCTGCCAGCGCGTCGGCCGGAAGCTCTCGCACATTTCCAGCCAGTCCTTCGGCATGGCGCGGATGCCGTCGTGCACGTTGAGCGCATAGATCGGCACGATGATCACCACCATGATGAAGAACAGCCGCGCCTCCGGGTTCTTGAACCAGAACACCGCGACCAGCATCCAGGAGAGCGCCGGAATGCCGGTGTCGATGACGACGAGCGCGCGCAGATAGGGCCGGATCCAGGCGACCGTGCCGGTGATGATGCCGATCGCGGTGCCGACCACGATGGAGATCGTCAGCGTCGCCAAGAGCCGCGCGAGCGTGATCAGGATCTGGACGTAATCCTCGGCAAGGCTCGCCACGAATGCCTTGAGCACCACCAGTGGCGCCGGGATGATGTAGGCCGGCACGAAGTACGACGCGATCTGCATCGCGACGACGATTGCTGCAACCACCACAGCCGTTGCGATGTAGTCGTTGACCTGGCGCGGTGCGCGACGCGCATCCGCATCAGCCGGCGCAGCCGGATTGGCCGGGGTGAGGCCGAGCACGGACCCAAACTTGCGTGGCTGATCGGCCTCGACCGTCATCGTCCTCCCTCGCGCGGGTCTGATGCCCGCCTCCGTCATGGTCGGTAGTTTTTCGCAGATTGCGCCGGATGCGAAAAAACACAACTCGAATTTCATTATTCCGAATATAGTTTCGATATTCGGTTCAAGCCCGAGCAGATTGATGCGCAAATCCAGAGCAAGGCGCGTGCGCACCACCCGCGTGCCGCCGGTCTTTTCCGAGTTCGCCGGCGACAAGCAGTTTGCCACCACCTTGGCGCGCGGGCTCGAGATCCTGCGCTGCTTCACCCCGGAAGCGCCGACATTGGGCAACAAGGATCTCGCCAGCAAGACCGGGCTGCCGAAGCCGACGATCTCGCGCTTCACCTACACGCTCTCGCGCCTCGGGTACCTACGCGCCGACCGCATCTCGTCGAAATATCAGCTCGGCGCCGCCGTGCTGTCGATCGGCTACCCGGTGCTGGCCACCAACGTGCTGCGCCAGGTCGCGCGCTCCGCCATGCGCGAGCTTGCAGACTATGCAGGGGGCTCAGTGTCGATGGGGGTGCGCGACCGGCTCAACATCGTCTACGTGGAGACGAGCCGCAGCAGCGCCAAACCGTCGCGCCAGCTCTCGGACATCGGCCTGTCGCAGCCGATCGCTGCGACGGCCATCGGTCGCGCCTACCTGGCGGCACTCACGCCAGCTGAGCGCGAGGCGCTGCTCAATGAGATCCGCGTCAAGACACCGGCGGATTTCGAGCGCTATCACCGCCGCATGCTGCAAAGCATCGGCGAGTTCGAACGCCTCGGCTTTTGCACCTCGTACGGTGATCTGCGGCGCGAGGTGCATGCGGTCGGCGCGCCGCTGCGGCTGCCGAGCGGTGAGCTTGTGGTGTTCAATTGCGCCCTGCTCGCGTTTCAGCTCAAGCCCGGGCAGATCAAATCGGAGATCGGTCCGCGGTTGGTGTCGATGGTGCGCAGTCTTGCGACCGCGTGACCGTCACAAGTGCGACAAGGGCAAACGGTTGGTCGCTTTCAGGCGATCGAGCACGATCGATGAGTGGACGCTCGCGACCGAACCATGCGGCAGAAACACGTGGTTGAGGATGCGCGACAGCGCGCTCAGGTTGGGAACCGACAGCTTGACCAGATAGTCGGATTCACCGGTGAGCGAATAGGCTTCCTGAACCTCCGGCAGGCTTTCGATCAGTTCCTTGAAGCGCTTGCTGTTGCGCGGCGAATGCGCCGCGAGCCGGATCTGCACGAACGCCAGCACGTCAAGTCCGAGCGCCTTGGCGGAGAGCGAGGCGTGATAGCCTTCGATGGCCCCGTCGCTCTCGAGCGCACTGCGCCGCCGCGAGCATTGGGAGGCGGATAGTCCAACCCGCTCGGCCAGTTCCTGATTGCTCAGCCGCCCATCGACCTGCAGCGCATCGAGGATTTTCAGGTCGAACGCATCCATGCGCGCTTTTCTCCAAAATTGATCCAAATCCGCACGTTTCGTGCGAAATCTACGCCGAACGAGCCGATTTTGCACGCACATTGCGGGAACGGCGCGCTAATCAGCAGGTTGAATTCGTACACCTGGAGGAGCCGCCATGGGTCCGTTTCCGCACAACGCACCGCCCGCCACGATCAGCGATGCCAACCCGGCCGGCACCGACGGTTTCGAGTTCGTCGAGTTTGCCCATCCCGATCCGCAGGCGTTGGAAAAGCTCTTCTGGCGCATGGGCTACACCGAAGTCGCACGCCACAAGACCAAGGACATCTCGCTCTATCGCCAAGGCGGCATCAACTATGTGGTCAACCGCGAGCCCGATACGCACGCGGCGCGCTTCATCGCCGCGCATGGTCCGTGCGCCCCGGCGATGGCTTGGCGCGTGGTCGACGCCAAGCATGCGCTCCGCCGCGCGGTCGCGCTCGGCGCCACGGAGTATACCGGCGCCGACAAGACACTGGACGTCCCGGCCGTCGTCGGCATCGGCGGGTCGCTTCTTTATTTCGTCGACCAATATGGCGCGAAGGGCTCCCCCTACGGCAAGGAGTTCAACTGGCTTGGCGAGGCGGATCCGACCCCGAAGGGCGTCGGCTTCTACTATTTGGATCACCTGACCCACAATGTGCGTCGCGGCAACATGAACACCTGGTACCGCTTCTATGCGGAGACCTTCAATTTCCGCGAGATCCGGTTCTTCAACATCGAGGGCAAGCTCACCGGATTGCACAGCCGGGCCCTGACCTCGCCCTGCGGCAAGATCCGCATCCCGATCAACGAGAGCGCCGACGACAAGAGCCAGATCGAGGAGTATCTCAAGGAATATCGCGGCGAGGGCATCCAGCACATCGCGGTTGGCACCGATGACATCTACACTTCGGCCGACGCCATCGCGGCACGCGGCCTGAAATTCATGCCCGGCCCGCCGGACCTCTATTACTTGAAGTCCTTCGCCCGCGTGCGCGACCACGGCGAGCCGATTGAGCACCTCAAAAAGCACGGCATCCTGATCGACGGCGAAGGCGTGGTGAACGGCGGGACGACCCGCATCCTGCTGCAGATCTTCTCCAAGACCGTGATCGGCCCGATCTTCTTCGAGTTCATCCAGCGCAAGGGCGACGATGGCTTCGGCGAAGGCAACTTCAAGGCCCTGTTCGAGTCGATCGAGGAAGACCAGATCCGCCGCGGCGTACTGCAGGCGTAGGGGCTTTCCGCTCTTTGGGCCTTCATCCTGAGGAACACGCGGGCTCTGCCCGCGTGTATCTCGAAGCCTCATCCTGAGGAACAACGCGCGCGTCGGCGCGCGTTGTGTCTCGAAGGATGGCCCCAACGCAACGCTTTTCCCCTGGGCCATCCTTCGAGACGCATTCGCGCTCGCGCGAATGCTCCTCAGGATGAGGTCCCGAGGAGAAATCGCTTTCAGAATATCGAAACAGAGTTCCGCATATCAAAACCCCGCCTTGCCCCGGGCCGTAAAGCCGCGCACCTTGTCGGAGCTCGACAACGTGAAAAAGCCGGGGAGGAAGGCCAATGCCGCGACCAGCGGAAATCGAACTGGTCAACGTCACCCGCAGGTTCGGCAATACGGTCGCCACGCGCGACCTGAGTTTTGCGGTCGCGCCGGGCGAGATCGTCGCCCTGGTCGGCCGTACCGGCGCCGGCAAGAGCACGGCCATGAACCTGATCATGGGCACGATCGGGCCTGACACCGGCACCGTGCGGGTCGCCGGGTATGACCCGCATCGGGATTTCGCAAAGCTGCGCGGCAAGCTTGCGGTGAGTTTCCAGACCGACCGGCTGCTGCCGTGGCGCACCGCCGCCGAGAACATTGCCCTCGGCCTGCAGATCCTGCGCGCCGATAAAAACCTAATTCATGCTCGCGTCCGTGAGTGGCTCGCCCGCGTCAAGATGGTCGGCGCCGAGGATAAGTATGCGCACGAACTCTCCGGCGGCATGCGCCAGCGCGTCTCGCTTGCCCGCGCGCTTGCCGTCGATCCGCAGATCCTGCTGCTCGATGAATCCTTCAGCCAGCTCGATCACGTCACCTCCAAGTCGCTGCGTGCCGATGTCTCCGAGCTGATCCGCACGCTGGGCAAGACCTGTTTGTTCATCACCCATCGCATCGATGACGCGCTCGAGATGGCCGACCGCATTCTGGTGCTGGCGGCGCCGGCACGCGTCATCCTCGAGGTGAAACCGAGCGAGGCCGACCGCCGGGATGGCGCGCGCCTGCAGGCCATGCACGATGCGATTGCCGCCGCCCTGGGCGACGAGCAACCAACGACGCACTGACCAACAAGGATAAGGCCATGCTGAGCGCCAAGGACAATGAGATGCTCACGCGCACCGGCGCCGGCACCCCGATGGGCGACTTGTTCCGCCGCTTCTGGCTGCCGGTCCTGCTGTCGCAGGAATTGCCGGAGCCGGATTGTGCGCCGCTGCGGGTCAAGGTCATGGGCGAGGACCTGATCGCCTTTCGCGATACGCAAAACCGCGTCGGCCTGGTCGAGCCGCATTGTCCGCATCGTGGCGCCAACTTGTTCTTCGGGCGCAACGAGCATGGCGGCATCCGCTGCGCGTTCCATGGCTGGAAGTTCGACGTCGGCGGACAATGTCTCGAGATGCCGACCATGGCGCGCAACGAAGCCTATGAGAGCATCCGGGCGCGCATGCGGCTCAGGTCCTATCCGACGCAGGAAGCGGGCGGGTTCGTGTGGGCCTATATGGGGCCGCCCGAGCACATGCCGGAGCTGCCGCAGATGGAATTCATGACCGTCGCGCCGGCGCAGCGCTACGTGTCGAAGAAGCTGCAGCAATGCAACTGGGCGCAGGCCTGCGAAGGCGCGCTCGACACCGCGCATTTCTCGTTCCTGCACATGTCGGTTGGTGACGACATGGAGGACACGATGAAGGTCATCAATCAATCCGAAGCCGCGGCGAGCGGCGACAAGGATCGGGTGCGCTGGCTCAAGAACGACGGCCTGCCGCGCTTCACGGTGACGGAGCACGATGCCGGCCTTCTGCTCGGCGCGGCGCGCACCGCGGATCGCGGCGATCTCTACTGGCGCATCAGCCAGTTTATGTTGCCCAGTCACGCGCTCGCGCCCAACGCGTTCCCGGGCGAGAACTATCACGGCCAGACGTTTGTGCCGATCACCGACGAGCTGTGCTGGATCTATTGTTACACCTGGAACCCGGAACGGCCGCTGACCAACGCGGAACGCGAGCGCTTCAGCCAGGGACACACCGTGCACGCCGCCGTCGATGCCAACTGGGTGCCGATCCGCAACCGCGACAACGATTATCTGATCGACCGCGCCGAGCAGAAATATCGCAGCTACACCGGGATCAAGGGCGTCTCCGAGCAGGATGCCTGCATTCAGGACAGCCAGGGTTTTATTGCTGATCGCACCCGCGAGCACTTGGGCCCAACCGACCTCGGCATCGTCCGCTTCCGCCGGCTGATGCTGGACCTGGCGAAAGGGCTCGCCGCCGGGCAGGAGCCGAGCGCCGCCAACAAGCCGGAGAGCTATCTGCTGCGCTCAGGCGGGACCGTGGCGCCGGGCACGTTGCCGCTCGCCGACGTGATGACGGCGCGCTTCGGCGACCCGATCGGCCGCGTTGGCGCTGCGTGAGTGCGATGCAACGCGACGCGGAGCGCGCGATCGAATGGGATTGCGCGCAGGTGCTGACGCGCTTTTTCAACGACTTCGATCAGTGGCGCTATGCCGACATGGCCGACCTGTTCGCGCCGGATGGCGTGTGGCACCGCCAAGGTCAGGCACTGGCGGGCCGGGCGGCGATCCTCGCGGCGCTTGCGGAGCGCTCCACCACGCAGCGGGTCCGGCACGTGGTGACCAACGTGCAGATCGAGGTCATCGATGCCGATACGGCCGCCTCGCTGCTCTACGTCACGGCCTATCGGCACGATAGCGGGGCGAAGCAGGCCGATCCGCCGCGCATTCGTGCGCCCTATCTCCTCCTGGTTGTTCCCGGCCGGCTGCGGCGCACCAGCGACGGCTGGAAGATCGCCCGCATGGAGATGAACCGCGCGTTTGAATTCGAGGCGTAATCCGGCGCAAGCACCGCTGGCATTCATCGCGCTGACGACCTAAAAGGTGTCGCACGTCAGGGTACCTGACATAGGGCTGGATCAGGTGGAGATATTTCGGAATGGCCGATCAATTGGTCACGTATGAGCTCGACGGCGCGGTTGCGGTGATCGGGTTGAACCGCGCCGAGAAGCGCAATGCCGTCAATGACGCGCTCATGGCGCAGCTGCGCGAGGCCGTGTGGCGGGCGACCGAAGAGGCCAAGGCCGGCGTCATTTTTGGACACGGCGACAACTTCTCGGCTGGGCTCGACCTCGCCGAGGCGGCCACCTGGATGAAGCCGGGCGCGCAGAAGCGCAAGCGCGGCCGCTGGAACCGCAGCCTCGATCTCGTCGCCCGCGGGCAGATTCCCTTCGTCGCCGCGCTCAAGGGCGCATGCATCGGCGGTGGTCTCGAGGTCGCTTCGGCGGCGCAGGTGCGCGTGGCCGACACCACGACGTTCTTTGCACTGCCGGAAGGCCAGCGCGGCATCTTTGTCGGTGGCGGCGGCTCGGTGCGCATTCAGCGGCTGATGGGCTATGCCCGCATGGCCGACCTGATGCTGACCGGGCGTGTGCTCACGGCCGAAGAGGGCGAGCGCGCCAACCTCTGCCAATACGTGGTGCCGGCCGGCGAGTCGCTCACGCGGGCCAAATCGCTCGCAGCGCGCATTGCCCAAAACGCGCCGCTTACCAACTGGGCGGTGTGCTCGTGCCTGCCGCGCGTCAACGACATGTCGCACGACGACGGCTTGTTCATCGAAGGCCTGATCGGCAACGCGGTCGCGAGCCAGGAAGGCTACGAGCGCGTCAAGGACTTCGTCGAAAAGCGCGCCAAGCCGCTGGTCGAACCCGGCCGCTCCGGCGACGGTGCGTAGACTGCGTCATTGCGGGCGAAGCGAAGCAATCCAGCGCTGAGGCGCCGCACTGGATTGCTTCGTCCGCTTCGCTCCTCGCAATGACGAGGACGAGCGGCCCGGCCACGTCGGGACTGCTCACGCCGCGGCGGCTGCCATGGTGCGCTGCTCCTCGCCGCGGCGGTAGACCAGCAGGGTCGCGGCCAGCCCGCACACGGCCGCGAACGTCATCCATAGGCCGGGCGCGGCTTTGTCACCGGTGAGCTGGATCAGCTGCGTGGAAATGTAGGGCGTAAACCCGCCGAGCGCGGTCGCCAGGCTATACGCGAGCGAGAAGCCGGCGGTGCGCACGCTGGCCGGCACGATCTCGGTCAGCGCCACCACCATGGCGCCGTTATAGCTC